>JBHEMC010000027.1:0-46314 GCA_046262775.1 Pyrinomonadaceae bacterium
GGCATAGGCGCTAAGCGCGCACCAGGGGCGCAGCCCAAATCAACAGGCCGCGTGTCGGCGGGGCAAGCCCTCGCCGCACATCCGGCGGCAAAGCCGTTGCGAAAGTGGCATGTGACAGGCAGAGCCGAGGAACCGAGGAACCGCCCATTCGCCGGCAAAGCCGTTGCTTTTTAAACGATTCCACGAGCACAGAGGTTAGTGGGTTAAGCCTTCGCCGCACATGCGGCGGCGTCCGTTCTTTGGTCCGTGTTTTGTCTACATCCTCTTTATTCGGTTACGAGTGGTGGTCTGATCTTGTTGCGGAGAGCACCAACGGCGCTGTCGGGAAATGCAATTGCTGGATGCGTGGTAGCTCTTATTGGCCTCACGCTCTCTATCGTGACGGTCTACTTAAGAGACCATGGAAGTACCGCAATCATTGCCTTAATCGTGAGTCGAACGCGCTTCAGGTGGTCCTTCTGGGCCCTGATCCAACAATTTCGCAAACTGGAATCTAAATCGTAATGCTGAGTCCCAGCGTTTACGCAGAAGGTCGGGTGACAAGCAACATCATCTGCAAGGTGGCCCAGAATCCGCTGAAGGTATGCGGTATCCGTTTACATGTAGTTGGAATACATCTTCAATTTGTACTAACGGTGTGAGATAAAAAAATACAAGCGCGAAGCCACGCAAACGAATTTTTGTGCATCAATGCGCATAACAACCGCAAGGTCTCCCTTTTTCCTCGTTCTATCCCCAGAGCAATCGGGAACAGAGGCTGAGGTTTTGGTATCTAAACCTCAGATTTTAATTCCCACGTCGCTGACGTGCTCACGAGAAGTGTACCTAGGAGGAGATCATGGACAGAGAGTTCCTTCCCAAGTCGTTTATCACGCTCGCAGTAGCAGCGTTCATCATTTCAATCGTTGTTGCCTTTCGCTTTGCCGAATCAGCAGCCTCAGCACAAACAGGAGAAACAGCGGGAGCATTGGTGGTCTTGGACCAGGATGGGAAACCCAAATTACGTTGCCCCCTCAAACATACGGACGTGAAAGCCGAGATCAGTGGTTTTCTTTCGCGCGTCGTCGTAACCCAGGAATTTGAGAACCCTTTCAAGGAAAAAATTGAAGCGGTCTATGCGTTTCC
Source organism: Pyrinomonadaceae bacterium (assembly GCA_046262775.1). GTDB lineage: Bacteria > Acidobacteriota > Blastocatellia > Pyrinomonadales > Pyrinomonadaceae > PSRF01. Next base: position 1,126 of record JBHEMC010000027.1, read on the forward strand.
ACTGCCGCACAATGCGGCAGTCGACGACATGACCATGATTGTTGGCGACCGTACAGTGCGGGGAAAAATTTTGCCGCGAGAAGAAGCACAGGCAGTTTATGAGGCGGCGAGATCCAACGGTCAAGTCGCCAGTCTGTTGGACCAGGAGCGGCCTAATATATTCACGCAATCCGTTGCTAATATCCTCCCCGGCGAACAGGTGAAGATCACAATCAGTTATGTGGAAACACTCAAATACGAGGATGGGTCTTATGAGTTCGTGTTCCCGATGGTGGTCGCACCGCGTTACATTCCGGGAGCGACGGCCGAAACGGCTTCTCCGACTAACGGTTTCGCGCCTAACACGGATCAGGTGCCAGACGGGTCTCGCATTACCCCGCAGCCGGTTGCGCAAGGTCAACGTGCTGGCCACGATGTCTCACTCGATATCACGCTGGATGCAGGTCTTGCAATCGACTCGGTTGGTTCCGAAACCCACGACGTCGAGATCGACCGTCCGAGTCTCAGTAGGGCGCATGTACGTTTGAAAGATCTCGCCACGATTCCAAACAAGGATTTCATTCTGCGTTATGACGTGTCAGGGAACGCAATCCAGGATGCGTTGCTGACACATCGCGGCAGTAAAGGCGGATTCTTCACGATGATTCTGCAACCTCCTGAGCGCATCACTCCTGAAGATTTGACACCTAAAGAGCTCGTCTTTGTGCTCGACACGTCGGGTTCGATGAGTGGCTTCCCGATTGAGAAGGCGAAAGAAACCATGAAGATGGCGCTCGACAATTTGTACCCGGCAGATACTTTCAACCTGATTACGTTTGCCGGCGATACAAATATTCTCTTTCCGCATCCTGTGCCGGCGACGCCTGCAAACATGAGGAAGGCGCAGGCATTTTTGAACTCCAGCTCCGGTTATGGCGGAACAGAAATGATGACCGCGATAAAAGCAGCACTCGCAGCCTCAGATGCGCAGGATCACGTTCGCATTGTTTGCTTCATGACCGATGGCGAAGTAGGCAATGATATGGAGATCATCAGCGAGGTGCAGAAGCATCCGAACGCGCGTGTGTTTGCTTTCGGTATTGGCGCCTCGGTGAACCGGTTCCTGCTGGATAAAATCTCCCAATACGGTCGCGGTGAAGTGGAATACGTTGGCTTAAACGATGATGGATCCGCAGCAGCGCGTCGCTTCTATCAACGTGTTCGCAGCCCACTACTGATTGACATCTCTATCGATTGGAACGGTCTCCCAGTAACTGATATCTATCCGCAACGGATTCCCGATTTGTTCAGTGCGAAGCCGGTGATATTAACTGGACGTTTTACGGCTCCAGCCCGCGGTGTCGTGAAGTTGAAGGGAAGGATAGGAGGTAACGATTTTGTGCGCAACATCGTGATTGATTTTCCTGAGACTGAAGCGCGACACGATGTCCTCGCTTCACTTTGGGCCCGTCAGCGCGTGGATGACTTGATGGGGCAGGATTATTCCGGCATTCAACAAGCAACGACTAAGCCGGATCTGAAACAAACGATTACTCAGCTTGGTCTTGAGTATCGATTGATGACGCATTTCACTTCCTTTGTCGCAGTAGAAGAAATGGTGGTAACAGATGGTGGTCAGCCGCGACGCATTGATGTGCCGATCGAAGTGCCGGAAGGAATGAATCGCGCAGCAGTGTTTGGAGATGCGGGGAACTATGTCGCTGTTAACGGCCTAACGAACCTCTCCGCAACGGCTCCTGCGCAAATAATGATTCTAAACAGATCGACTGCGTCAAAAGCGAAGCCAGCGCGTAGAGGGAGACCGGGGTATGGGGGTGGCGGGGGCGGTGGCAGAGGCGCGGCTTCATCACCTATGCCGCCAAATTCGCCACCTATGGTTGCTGATATAGCAGTTTTTGAGCCAGGGAAAGATAAGCCACTCCTTTCTCGACTTCAGCCTTCGCTGCTGGAAATTGTTGAGAGACTTAAGACGAAAAACTCGACACCTTCAGAGGGGGAAAAGCAATTCGTCGTCAATGGGAAAGCAGAAGTGCAAATCTGGTTAGTCGAAAAGTCAGACGACGTCCTGGCAAAATTAAAGGAACTCGGGTTCGAAGTTGTTGTGGATCCAAAGACGTCGAAGCTCGTGATTGGTCGCTTGCCGATTGAGAAACTCGAGGCGCTTTCAACGCTGAATTTCGTCAGGTACGTGGCGCCACAATTTGCTAAACCCTAGACCGGTTCGAGTTTCTATCTGCAGTCTCCGCGCCTTTGCGTTGATTAGTAAACGCTGAGATCGCGGAGACTGTCATTACCGTCAGGACATCTGTAAATGAGACTCCTGCAGTTAGTTTGAGGTTAGGAAGGGGTCAAGCGGTAGCGCGACCCCGCTGAAGATTCAATGCCATTCTAGGTCGGTGTGTACTCAATACAAAGGTGAATGACGTTCAGAGTTGAGCGGGGCCGCGCTAGCGCTTGATCCCTTCCTGACAGCAAATTATTCAAAGGTATCTAATTCCTTACAAGGTGCATGACCTTCAGAGTTGAGCGGGGTCGCGCTAGCGCTTGACCCCTTCCTGACAGCAAATTATTCAAAGGTATCTAATTCCTTACAAGGTGCATGACCTTAAGAGTTGAGTGGCGCTTGTGTATTGACAACTTCCTCGCACGGCGGCTAGTTTCCACTAACTCAATAGAATTGCAGCCCATCACACACATGACAAATTTCAGAATCGCCGGTTGTTTGTTAACCATAATCGCCAACTCGATAGTCCTTCTCGGTCAACAAAATCCCACGTCTACAAAACCGCCGAGCGATTTTGATCGCCAGATCAAAAACGAGCTGGCGGCGTTCAAAGGCAAGGTCACGATATTCGCGAAGAATCTCGACACCGGCGAAACTTATGATCTGAACGGGGATGAACGCGTGTCAACTGCAAGCACCATTAAGATTGCGGTAATGGTAGAGGCTTTCGCGCGCGTCGCAGAGGGAAAGTTGAAGTGGACGGATGAACTGCTATTGACAAAGGAGAAGAAGGTATCAGGTTCAGGAATCCTGCAGGAATTATCAGATGGCCTTCATCTGACGCTTCGCGACGGCGTTAACCTAATGATGCTGTTGAGCGATAACACTGCGACGAACCTTGTGCTGGATGTTCTTACAACGGATGCAGTCAATGCGCGAATGGAATCAATGGGCTTCAAGAATATTAAAATTCTGCGAAAGGTAGGCAGCGGTGGTGATAGCAATGCCGGCAAAGATCAGGAAAACAAAAAATTCGGACTGGGTTTCGCGACTTCACGCGAAATGGTTTTGCTTCTGGAAAAACTGGAGCGAGGCGAGGTCGTTAGTATCACGTCGTCAAAAGAGATGATTGAGCTAATGAAACGCGAACAAGTCAGGTTTGCTATTGGAAGATCATTGTGGGATGTGCCGATGGCCAGTAAATACGGCGCGCTTGACCATCTGCGCAGCGCGATTGGCATTATCTACACGAAGAAGGGAAGAGTTGCAATGGCGATCACCTGCGACGACATCCCGGAAATTAACTGGTCAGTTGACAATCCAGCCTATGTGCTAATGTCGCGCCTTTCCGTGATTCTCGTGAATAAATTGATAAGAAGTTAGGTGCGTTCTGAACCGATTTTGCAGTACAAATTAACGCACAGGAATGATGGAAGCAATTCAAAAAGTTTTGTACATCGTGCTCATTTGACTGTCTTTTGCGGATGTCTTCTTTTTTCACCACACCGCTGCATGTTCAGTGGCGAGACGTATGTTTTGTAAAACCGTGTGTGATAACAATTATGACTACTGCATAAATAACGGAGCTGATCTGGGTTGCTCAAGTACGCGAGAGAATTACTATGCAGACTGTGATTTTAGTGAACACTGCTAAAAGGACATACATTGTGCGACGCAAATACCGGAGCAGATACGGGAAGTGACGACCGCTCGTTAAGTGCCTACCTGCGCAAGAGAGACTCGAATCTAACACCATCGAAGTCGAACACACCGTCATCCGCCCTACGAATTTCTATAGACGTAGCTAAATTTTTGGATATACTTTGAGCTCACAGAAGGTTTCACAATCAAGAATTCTGCGAAAATCGCGCGTTTTGTTCGAGAGAGCGAGCAGATCTTCTGCGGAATAATATCTGCAAGAATTTTTACTGACGCAGGTCTCCGTTGCCTCCGTGTTTCCAATCCTGAGTAGGAGCGATCTACAAATCTGGCGTTACTCATCGTTCCTATGTTGGAAGGCCGTCACGGAGAGAAAACAGGTTTCAGTTTCCTAACTTGAATTCAAGTCGAGTGTTCACCGAACACCCACACCCAGAATTCGCAACTTTTCTTTTGGAGGACCCATGAAAACAAAGAGCTTTTTCAAAGGTGCCACCCGGTTTTGCTCCGCGCTTCTGTTGCTTGTGTTGTTTTCGATTTCTGTCATGTCGCAGCAAGGAACTTCGTCCGTTCGCGGAACGGTGAAAGACCCTCAAGGCAATGTGGTATCAGGTGCCGCCGTAACCTTGACCAGCATGGCAACCAATACAAGGCGTACCGCGACGACGACCGACGCGGGAACGTACTCATTTGAACCTGTTGCAGTTGGAGACTACAAGGTCGAGATCGAAGCCGGTGGTTTTAAAAAGGCGCTTGTCACAGATGTTCATGCGCTGGTGTCAAAACCTACTTCAATCGATGTGCAGCTTGAGGTGGGTGACGTCTCGGAGAGTGTTACGGTGGCGGCCGGAACAGCAGAAGCTCTGATAAATCGCGAAGATGCAACGCTTGGGAACAATTTCGTCGCTAAACAGATAACGCAGTTGCCGCTTGAGGCTCGGAACGTTCCTAACCTGCTTACGTTGCAGCCAAACGCCACTAGGGATGGTTACGTTGCCGGTGCCCGTGCCGACCAGTCAAACATTACTCTGGATGGGGTGGACGTTAATGAAGCCCAAACCAACCAGATTTTAAATCCGAACGGCGATCCTTCGAATGTCATTCTCAACCTCGCGCCGGACCGCAGCACAGTTATTCGTCTGAACGCCGAGGCGATCGAAGAATTCCGCGTAACAACTACGAACCCTAACGCAAATCAAGGCCGTTCTGCCGGCGCACAGGTTTCGCTCGTAACAAAGAGCGGCAGTAACGATTGGCATGGCGCCGGTTTTGAGTTTTATCGAACCAAGAAGTTCGCGGCAAACGACTTCTTCAATAACAAAGCTGGTGTACCTAAACCTGCGCTCATCCGGCATACGTTCGGCGGTGCGCTTGGTGGGCCGATTGTCAAAAATCGCGCGTTCTTTTTCTACAGCTTTGAAGGAGACCGCATAACGCAGTCCGTTACTGAATTGCGCGATGTTCCGCTTGCCAGCATGGGCCAAGGACTCGTTAAGTACAAGAATGCGTCGGGCGGCATAACGACACTGACTACGGCAGACTTGAATGCAATCTTTCCGGCCGTGAAAGTAAATCCGCTGGCCGTGGCTGCTCTGGCCCAAGCTGCTGCCAGATATCCAGCAAATGACTTCACGATCGGTGACGGACTCAATACCGGTGGTTTTCGCTTCAGCGCTCCCGTGCCTGTAAAGCGTAATTCGCATGCTGGAAAATTCGACTTTAATATTACGGATAAACAGCAAGCGTTTGTTCGCGTTAATGTGATTTATGACTTAATCGCGCGAGAGCGCCAGTTTCCTGATACGGTCTCACCCAATATTTGGTCACACCCGGTTGGCGTCGCCGCTGGGCATATTTGGACACTACGTAACAACCTGATAAACAACTTCCGCTACGGATTCACTCGCGAAGCCTTTACACAGCAAGGTGATTCGGCGGAAAACGCGATCAGGTTTCGTTTCGTTTTTTCGCCTCTTACATTCTCCCGCACTGTCACTCGAATTACGCCCGTCCAGAACTACACGGATGATCTCACTTGGGTTAAAGGTAATCATACCTGGGGCTTCGGTACTAATATTCGCCTGATCTCGAACCGTAGGGTTAGTTTCGCGAACGCGTTTGATAACGCCATTACGAATCCCTCCTTCTTTTCCGGAGGTGGGAACTCCATCTCCGCTCCAATCAATGCTTTTTCCCCCATTTCGGGATCCCGCGCGGGTGTACAGAACGCCGCGACCGCGTTGATCGGAAGGTTTTCACAATATTCGGCCCTGTTCACGTTTGGTCACGGAGGCGATTTACTACCATCTGGCTCACCAAGCGCCCGCGACTTTCGTACGCAGGAATATGACGGGTATTTCCAGGATGCTTGGAAGATGACTCCTAATTTCACTTTGACGTACGGTCTGCGTTACACCATCAGTAAACCGGTTTATGAGAAGAATGGGTTTGAAGTGAAGACGACTATTCCCCTTTCCGAAGTTTTCACTTTAAGACAAGCTGCCGCAGGGTTAGGGCAAGCGTTCAACACTCCGCTGACACTGGAGCTTTCCGGACCCGCAAACAATGCTTCGCCTTTATACAATTGGGACAAAAACAACTTCCAACCTCGTATGGCTGTGGCCTGGTCACCGTCTTTTAAGAAGGGCTTCTTAGCAAGAGTGTTGGGGCGGTCTCATGAATCGGTATTCCGCGGCGGCTTTGCGATGACTAACGATTACTATGGACAACAGCTCGCCGTTACGTTCGACCTCGACAATACTTTAGGCTTTTCGTCGAGTCAGGACATCGCGGCGAATACGTTCAATGTAACCACGCGGCCAGCGCCGCTCTTCACCGGTTTTGGTCAGACAGTTCGTACATTGCCCAGAATCAACGATCCTGGAAACATCAGTTTCCCCCGTACACAACCTTTCGAGGCTGAACCTGCCGGTTTTGCGCAGGATCGGCGAATCGAAGACTCGTTGGATTCGAAGATAGTGGCTCCTGTTAATTACTCCTGGAACTTTACTTACGAACGGCAACTCCCACACGGCTTGGTTCTGCAGACGTCCTATGTTGGCAGGGTAGCGCATCATCTAATCGCTTCACGTGATGTAATGGCGCTTAACAACCTCACAGATCCGCAAACGGGTACTAATTGGTACGGGGCTGCAACACAACTTGAAATCCTTCGGCAACAAGGTGTTGCCAGTGCAAACGTGGCTCAGATTGCTTGGTTCGCGAACATGTTGCCGCCGAACATTGCGGCGCTCATGAATGCAAACTATTTTGATAACGCGGGCTGTGCTGATCCCTCCTCGTTCTGCGTGCCCGAGAACTTTAATCAAACACAGGCCGTGTACGATGTTGCGTTGAACTTCTACGGTAATGACTGGACCGATACTCAAGACGTCATTGAGCAGGGGTTGAACAGGAACATTTTCTTCCACCCGCAATATGGTGCTCTATCGACTTTCAGCAGCGTTGCGAACTCAAACTACCACGCAGGTTCCTTAACTGTACGTGAACGCTTAGGTCGCAGCTTGACCATGGATTTCAACTACACGCTGTCCCACTCTCACGACGACGCCTCCGGCTTACAAACTAGTGATGCCTACGGCGGAGCTTTCATCCTGAACCCGCTGCGGCAGCGGGATAATTATTCCGACTCCGACTTCGACATTCGGCATATCATCAACGCGAATGCGGTTTGGGAAATGCCTTTCGGTCGCGGTCAAGCCTTCTTCGGTAATATCAACAGAGTAGCCGATGCGATTGTGGGCGGTTGGCAGCTAAGTGGGATTTTCCGCTGGAACTCGGGCCTGCCATTTTCTGCGCCCTATGATGACGCGCGTTGGGCGACCAATTGGAATGCTCAAAGTAGCACTGTTCGTATCAGAGCGGTGGAGACCTGTCCCACCAGAGGCGGAAAGTTGTTTGGCTGTAATGAACTTGACGCTTACCGGAGCTTCCGCAACGCTTACCCGGGTGAAACTGGCGACCGAAACGTCTTGAGATTACCGGGCTATGTGAACCTTGATATGGGCCTCGGCAAGACCTTCAGTCTTCCATGGAGCGAAAACCAAAAGCTTCAGATTCGGTTCGAAGCGTTTAACGTAACCAACACTCAGCGAATGGGAAGTGTGGACACTAGCAGGCAGGGGTTCGGGCTTCAACTCGATCCGCAAACCATCACGTCTCTTTCAGATATCCCGCGGCAATGGTCCAACTTCACTTCTATTCAGGGCCAGCCGCGCGTAATGCAGTTGGGGATCCGTTACTCGTTCTAACCAGAGTAGACCAACGATGCGGGCTGAAGATTATTTCTTCAGTCCGCATTCGTCGTTTGAGTTTCGGCGACATATGAGGACAATCTTTATGCGAACGCACATAGCGGTCTTGTTCTCAATCCTCTGCTTTACGATATGTTTATTTCCAACCCAAATTTTAGGCCAGTCGGCGAACGGAAACGTGTTGTTTGGTGACATTAAGGTCGACGAAGGTGATGCATCAGAACTAAAACCCATTAGTATCGAAATTGTGCTCTATAACCTAAGCGGGTATCCCATCGCCCGACAAACCATTGGAAACAACGGGCGGTATCGTTTCATCAATCTCGCTGATGGAGAATACGATGTGGTAGTGATCATGGAAAATTCAGAAGTCGCACGCTTGAGGGTGCAGCTGAGGTCGCCCATTTACAGTAGCGATTTCCGACAGGACATCGATCTTGAGTGGAAAGCGGTCAATCGACCTTCGAAGCCTAATTCGGTTTCGGTGGAAGATTTCTATACGCGCTCTGCCGTTAATGAGAAGCGCTTTCAAGCAGCTCAGAGCGCAATCGACAACAAAAGGTACGAAGAAGCATTGAACTTACTTAAGAAGCTCCTTGCCGACGATGCCAATGATTTTCAGGCGACCACTGAATTGGGAACCGTCTACTTAGTTCAACAAGACGCTGTCAAGGCTGAGCAATCCTATGCAGAAGCTCTTGCTATGAGGCCCAGGTTTTTCCCTGCCCTACTAAACCTTGGCCGTCTAAAGCTTATGGAAAATAAGCTTGATGAAGCGGTTGCTGGATTGTGCGAAGCAGTCGCGGTGAAACCAAATTCTGCGGAAGCGAATTACTACCTTGGCGAGGCGTACCTGCAGATTAAAAAGGGGTCGAAAGCTGTTGGTTATCTATACGCAGCTCTGAAGCTGGATCCGATTGGTCACGCTGATGCACATCTCAGGCTGGCAGTCCTTTTCAATGGTGCGGGCATGAAAGATAAGGCTTCCATTGAATATGAGGAATACCTGAAGAAAAAACCAGATTACCACGATCGAAGAACACTTGAGCAATATATTAAAGCAAACAAATCCAAATTTCGCGCAGCACAGCCTTGACGAAAGAAGAATAATCGCAGAACGTTTTCATTCGTGATCAAAGCACCGCGACCCGAAAAGTTTTTAGCGAAACAAGCTGGTCGGTAGAATTCCCACAATTACAGCTAACAAACAATGGACCACCAAACGTTGTCCACGCTCTACGTCACTTAACACCTTTTCAATAACAGATAAGTTCCCACGGTTCGACCGCTCACAAAATCATTGACGAACAATCCTGACGCAATCGCGTGCGAAAAACATTGTCGAGTTGCCACCCGCCACCTCCATGCGAGATTGGGATTGTCTTTCGCGATCTCACTGATACCAACTGGAATCTCGATCAACAGATTTGTAGGAACGGCTGGTGGTGGTTGGACTGATGGTTCCTGATCCGCCCCCAACCGAACAACGTATGCTCCAACCAGCGCCCGCGGCTGCTCCTTGCGAGTTAGGTTCTGCAGCCGTTGCTGCGTTCGCTCATCATCGAGGCGCCATGTTACCCACAGTCGATCCGTGCCAAACTGATGCAGATGACTCGAGGTCTCGCCGTAATAATCGACTTCATACCGATCCGCTATCACTCCGAGACGCGCAAAGTTGAAGTGAGCGTTCACTGACTGTAGCGGGTCAAAAGTCCAGGTAATGTGGTCCATTCCCATGTCGAGTGCACGCTTTCGCTGTTCAAGCTTCAATAGGTATCCGAGGCCAAGCGAGCGGTAGGATTTCGTCACTCCCAGCATATCGGAATGTATGAACGGCCGCCCATTTGTCACACCTGGAAATCCAAAAACGAACCCCACCAATTGACCGTTGGCGAACGCTCCGATCAAAATGGCCCCCACTTCCTTCATGGGAATCAACGCGAGCGCAGGAAAAACATCGAGATCTGAAACGCCCCAGATGTCGCGTTGGAGTTGTTCCACCGCGCGTATCTCAGGAAGAGTTTCGATGTCGCGAATGACAATATTGGCGGGACTGCTGGGCATAAACAGGAGAACGGCGCATCAACTCATGAAGCCATCGATTAAACCCTTGAGCCACTCAATGTCTATCGGTTTCGTGACGTAGGCGTCAAATCCCGATGCCTTTGCATCTGAACGGAAGTCTGTTCCCTGATGGCCGGTCACAGCGATGATGGGAATTTTTTTTAATTTCTGACTTTTGCGGATTAACTTCGTCGCGGCGAAACCGTCCATTAAGGGCAGTGTAAGATCCATTAAGATAATGTCAGGCGATTCGCGCATCGCTATATCTACAGCCCGTCGACCGTTCTCCGCTTCAAAAACAATAAAGCCATGCTCCTCCAACTCGAGTCGCATTAGAAGGCGCGCGTCTTCAACGTCTTCGACAATAAGAACTTTTAAGTCCTTCGAGTTTCCGGCCCCCATAAGATAGTCATTCACCCAAAATTGCGCCCACCGTGGTGTCAACGAGGAGGTGGTATTACAGAGCTGGTCGTTTCGCCTGACTCTATGTCTCCGCTGACGAATGTGTCAAGCAGCATGAATGAACGGATCGCTGGCCTCAACTTCTTGGAGTGGTCTATACCCGGTTGCAATTGTTTGCTAAACGCGCCGTCTGAAGTTTCGGGCGAAACAATTTGCCTGTCTTTGTCGTTAAGCCTTCGGAAGCTGAATCTTTGGAGGTCGTCGCAACCAATGAAACGCCTGATAATCCTGATCGCTCTTGTCCTCGCTGCCGGGATTGCTGGAATAGTGCGCTCTCATTCACGAGTACACCTATCAGAGTTACCTTCATTCTCGGGTAGTGAAACCCGGAACGTGCGCGATGAGGTCCGGAAGAGTTTCGAATTAGCGCCAGGTGCGCATGTGGAAGTTTCAGGCATTAACGGCGCAGTTAAGATCGAAACAGGGAATATGAAAACTGCGGAAGTCTACATCGAGAGGACTGGCGAGAGTGCAGGGGCTCTTGGCCGACGCAAGATTACTGTTGATGCAGATCCGAATCAGCTCACAATTCATGGCCGCAAAACTGAGGACTTAGGATTTCTTGCCAGTCTGTTTGGCTCGAACCCATCTGAGCGCGTAACACTTAAAGTTCCTCGACAAATCTCCCTTCTAACAAAAGGCATCAATGGTTCAGTGACTGTCGGAGAACTAGACGGCGCAATTGAAGTTCACGCGGTCAACGGCCGGGTAGAGATTGCGGGCGCGGTGGGTTCCGCTGATCTAAAAGGCATCAACGGGAATATTCAGGTGAACCTAAAACAAGTTACAAACGACGGAGTCAGTATTTCGGGTATCAACGGAAACATTGAGTTGCAACTTTCCGATCTTATAAGTGCTGATTTGGAAGCTCATGGAATGAATGGCCGAGTGGTGTCGGATTTGCCGAATGTCACGATAGACAAAAACAGGCACGGCAGCTACTCAGCACGCATTGGCACGGGTGGCGCCATGATCAGCGCGCACGGTATCAACGGCAACATTCGCTTGAGCCGTGCAACACTGGCACGCACTGACGCTGCTGCGACTACAAGCACTGCGAATGATTGATTGGGGTTTCAGACGCGACCTCACCCGGCTTTCATCATATTTCTCTCCAAAGTGTTTTGAATTTTTCACTGCTTCTTAAACGCACCAAGTTATTTCCAGCGCCAAGGCGCGAAATAGGGCAGAGGGGCCGCGAAGCGTTAGCGGAGCACGTCGCCCCTGGACCAGCCGCATACAAATCCTCTCCAGCGCCAAAGGCGCGAATAAATTAGCCAGGGGCAAGCTCGGAGCGCCTCGCCCCTGGGTTAACCGAACAACCTGACGTCAGTCTTGAAGGGCGAGATAGCTTGTCAATCCCAGACGTAACACTTGCCGTAATCATCTTGCAGAGTTTCAAAAACTTTTTGATGCTGGTCGTATTTCGCGCCTTTGGCGCTGGAGTTTGATTGCTGATTTCTATGTAGCTTATCTGAGCTCTACGCGTAACGGAAGTTATTTGATAAATGTTTTGATACTGTCGAACTGCACATTCAAGATTGGGTACTCTTTCCAGTCTTTATAGTCATAATGCCACCATTCCGGTTCATAGACCGCAAATCCTTCCGCTTCCATCGCAGCCCGCAGCATTCCCCGGAGATGCTTTGCTTCAGGCGTAGCACAGTCAGTTGATATGTGCTCGCTCTGTCATCTCGTCATACTCACTCGGCATCTTTACCTGTTTGCCCGTCGCCAGATCAAACATCGTTAGATCGACTGCACAACCTCGATTGTGTCGCGAACCCTTCGTCGGATCAGCCACGAAAATTTTCTTGTCTTCAGGCGTCGCATCCCAAAACACTTTCGTTACGGACCACGGTCGATACCCGTCAAACACGACGAGGCCAAATCCCTGGTTCCGCAAGATCTGATTCACACGGACCAGGGCTTCCGCCGCTGGTCGTTGCAAAAATGCGCGAGCCTGACGGTAAACAGGCTTGCCAAGGAAATTGTTCCTTGTGGCGTAATGAATGTCGAGTTTTATCGTCGGATCGATCTTGATGAGCTCGACAAGATCTGATTGCCTGAATGGCCCACTCTCCTGAGGTGGACCCTGCGCAAACCCGAGACAAACAAAAGCGACCAGCAGCGCTGGTGTAAACGTGCGCTTAAACATGAACCCTCCACGATTAATCGATCGGCTTCCGCGTCGTCAAAGTAGGTGCGCCCCAGGCACGCAGTTTATCGTTCCACTGCGGTAGCGTTTCTCGTATGAAGCGATTTGTTTCTTCCATACGAGCTCGATACAACGGCTGTATCTCGCCAAAATATTCCATCTGACCCTTCGTCGGTGCTGCATTTGTATCCAGCGCAAAAAAGAGTTCTCCGATCTGGTTTGATACCTCCGCTTGTCCGGGGAGACCTAAACCTTCCTCGCGCTGTGCCAAACGATCCTCGAGCTTGTCGAGCTGCTTAATATACTCGTCAACCGTACTCATCATTTCCTTATCAGGTTCTTTGTTCAGGCGTTTCATTGTAGTCTGGGTATGTTTGAGCTGCTCTTCAACACTGTCCAAAAATCTGAGAGCGACATTCATATTCGACTGCATCCCTCGCAACTTTGTCTGCACATCCAGAGTAGACCTCAGATCAGCCAGCGGAACGTTAACGGTAGGGTCCAATTTCACTTCGAGGCGTTCCTCCAACGTCTTCTCTCCCAGAGTCACTTTCACGACATAAGTTCCCGGCAGTACCAGCGGTCCACGCGGTGCACCACCAAAGGCAGTTTCCTCTTCGGTTGGTGGCCTTCTGACTTCCGGACCACCAAAACGCAAGTTCCAGGCTATGCGATTCAGACCTTTTTCCTTCGCCGGTTTCTCGATCTCCTGGACCAGTGCATCCTGAGCGTCGAAGACCTGCACCTTGAAATTTGTCTTATCGTCAGGTTTATCTTTCAGATAATAAGTGATCAAAGCGCCGCTTGGCGGGTTGGGTCCGAGGAATGGCTTATCGCCAATTCCATACCGTGAAAAGTGACTCGCAAAACGTAACGCAGGTCGGATGGAGAAAAGATGAATGTCGCGAGCCAGAATCTGATCGGACAATTGTTGGATCGGCGCCGCGTCGTCGAAAATCCAGATGCTTCGCCCGTGTGTGGCAAGGATTAAATCATTTTCACGAGGATGAACAAAAATGTCGTGTACAGCGACATGCGGCAGGTTCTTAAGATTGAGCGGAATCCATGCGGCTCCGCTATTGTAAGAAGCAAACAAACCCAACTCCGTGCCGGCATAGAGCAGGTCTGGGTTCTTCGGGTCCTCGCGAATCACGTGAACGTAAGCATGTGGAGGTAGGTTCCCGCTAAGACTGGTCCAGGTCTTGCCACCGTCTGAAGTCTTGAAGATGTAAGGACGGAAATCGTCGAACATGTGACGGTCAAACGTTGCGAAAGCGACCTGAGCATTTCTACGTGACGGTTCAACGTGAGAGACGGGGGAGTTTGGTTTCAGACCTGAAATATTCTGGATAAGGTTCGTCCAACTTTTACCACCATCGATAGTGAGCTGAAGGTTACCATCATCTGTACCCACCCAGATCTGCCCTTTCTGCATTGGTGATTCAGCGATTGAAATTATGGTGGAATGATATTCCGCGGTTGAGTTCTCAAAAGCCACAGGCCCGCCGGCGTCTTTCTGCTTCTCCGGATCATTCGTTGTTAGATCAGGACTGATCTGTTCCCACGTCCTGCCAAAATCGGAAGATTTGAAAATAACGTTGCCGGCAAAATACACAGTCGTTTTCCCATGTGGCGAAAAGACTATTGGTGAATTCCAATTGAAGCGGAACTTCTTTCCCAGAGCAGGACCGCCGCCACTACTGTGGCCCCAGGGATTGACGGCCTGTTGTTCACGAGTTCGAAAATCCGTCAGCACGATCTCGCCACCTTGTGATTCCGACAAATACTGGTCCGGATCCTCTGGGTTGTTCAGCATGTAAAATCCGTCGCCGAAGCTGATCATGCGCCAGTCGTCATTCATGATTCCAGAAGGTTCACGTGTCCGACTTGGTCCAGCCCATGAACCGTTGTCCTGAAGTCCGCCCATTACGTAATAGAACGGAAGCCGATTATCCGCATGAACCTGATAGAACTGACCGGCCGGAAAGTTATTCACCGTTTCCCACGTTTCACCTCCATCATACGAAACAGCAATGCCGCCGTCCTGCCCATTCCACATTCGTTTCGGATTTTTTGGATCCACCCAAAGCGCATGGTAGTCAACGTGAATACGGCCAGCAATTGAACGAAATGTCTTGCCACCGTCTACTGAAGTAAATAAAGTCGAAGCAACGGCGTAGATGTGATTCTCATTGCTTGGATCAACTCTGACTCTCGTGTAGTAAAACCCACGAGAAACAATGTCGGCATTCTTCGATACCATCTTGAACGTCTCGCCACGATCGTCTGAGCGATACAGCGTGCCCTCCTTTGCTTCCAGAAGCGCGTAAACAATATTCGGGTTACTCGGCGCGACCCGAATGCCGATGCGTCCGATCAGCTTCGGCAAGCCGTTAGCTAACTTGCTCCAGGTGCGTCCACCGTCGATCGATTTGTAAATGCCCCCTTTTTCACTCCCGCTACGGTGTGTCCAGGGTTTGCGTTCGAAGCTCCACATTCCAGCGTAAAGGATGTTTGGATTGGTCGGGTCAATTTCCAGGTCAGACACTCCATGCTGGTTATCTATAAAAAGTGTTTTGGTCCACGTTTTTCCGCCATTAGTCGTCATGAAAACACCGCGCTCATCGTTGGGTCCAAAGGCATGTCCCAATGCCCCAACGTAAACAATGTCGGTATTCAGGGGATTAATGACGATTGCTGAGATGCGTTCTGAATCTTTCAATCCCATGTGTTGCCAGGTTTTACCGCCGTCAGTCGATTTGTAAACACCATCTCCGAATGAAACGCTGTTTCGCACGTTCGTTTCTCCGGTGCCGACCCAAACAACGTCGGGATTATTCGGAGCCAGGGCGATATCGCCGATCGACATTGTTCCCTGTCGTTCAAAGATTGGTTTCCACGTCGTACCGGCGTTGGTTGTTTTCCAGAGCCCGCCGGAACCTGTCGCAACGAAGACGATGCTCGGATCACCGGCAACACCTTCGACATCGGCGACGCGTCCGCCCATGTTTGCTGGTCCAATGCTCCGCCATTCGAGCCGCGCCAACGCGGATTCGAGTACTGTTTTTGACGAATCGTTTTCCTGACCTTTGATACGTTGCGAAGAGAAGCAAACGAGTATGACGAACAGACAAGTAACGACGAGGAAGAGCCTTGAACGCATATTTTCTCTCCTGAAATTTTTGGATTAATTCAGCGGAACGCTATCTGAACGCGGAGAGTCTAACATGCCCGTTGCGTTTTGCAGGCCACGGCTTGCGACGTAGTGAGTAACCCAGGCAGTAAGACATTTTCAATTTCCAGGACACGCACGACCCTTTTATTAGCTGCCTCGGTGAAGCTCTACATTACAAGCAAGTGACCCCGTTAGTACCGGACATGCTGTAACGAACGCCCTGGTGATAGGATTGTTCAAGCTTACGAGTGAGCACAGACCACAGAGAAGCTGAATAACTTATGTTTACCAAAACCAACCGCACAACTTTGAAACGACTCCCGAAGCGCGGACATTACGAGCGTGAGACCGTTTACGCCATCCTTGATGAAGGATTTATTTGTCACGTCGGCTTTGTGAGTGATAAGCAGCCTTTCGTGATTCCCACCGGTTATGCGCGGGTAGGAGACACTCTCTACATCCACGGATCGCAGGCCAGTCGAATGCTTCGCAATCTCGCGCGCGGGATTGAAGTGTGCGTGACTGTTACTCTTGTTGACGGTTTAGTCCTGGCACGCTCTGCCTTTCATCACTCAATTAACTACCGGTCGGTCGTTATCTTTGGCAAAGCTTTGATTGTGAACGACAGATCGAAAAAACTGGCAGTGTTGGAGGCGCTGACCGAGCACATTGTTCCGCGCAGATGGAACGACGTGCGCTGGCCAAACGAGAATGAAATAGCACTAACCACGGTCCTTGAGATCGCGCTAACAGAAGCATCAGCAAAGGTTCGTACTGGATCACCGCTTGATGACGAGGACGATTACGATTTGGACGTGTGGGCTGGGGTAATTCCATTACAGATTCAAGCGGGTGCGCCGGTATCGGATGAGCGGCTCAAGAGTGGCATTGAAGTTCCAGAATATGCGACAAATTATCGGCGCAATGCAGCCACATTGGATGGTGGCGAGAACGCATTGTAAAGACCTCTCAACTCACATAAATATTCCAGTCAGGAAGGGGTCAAGCGCAGCGCGACCCCGCTCAAGTTTCACTAGCATCCATTTTTCCTGGAGCATTCAACTCACATAAATTTCCAGTCAGGAAGGGGTCAAGCGCAGCGCGACCCCGCCCAAGTTTCACTAGCATCCATTATTTCCTGGAGCATTCAACTCACATAAATTTCCACCCAGGAAGGGGTCAAGCGCAGCGCGACCCCGCTCAAGTTTCACCGGCATCCTTTTTTTCCTGCACCCCTCAACCACATAAAATTTGCCAGTCAGAAGGGGTCAAGCGCAGCGCGACCCCGCTCAAGTTTCACTAGCATCCATTTTTTCCTGGAGCATTCAACTCACATAAATTTCCAGTCAGGAAGGGGTCAAGCGCAGCGCGACCCCGCTCAACTTTCACCGGCATTTGCTTCAGGGCAGTCCGAGTGTGCCAACGCCACATGTCAAGCAGCCTTCAGCTCAAGAAGAAAACACTGGCATTGAAACTTGAGCGGGGTCGCGCTGCGCTTGACCCCTTCCTGACTGGAAATCTATGTGAGTTGAATGCTCCAGGAAAAAATGGATGCTAGTGAAACTTGGGCGGGGTCGCGCTGCGCTTGACCCTTTCCTGACTGAAAATTTATGTGAGTCACTCTGCGTACTGCTTTTTCTTATTCGTATCTCAGGGCGTCGATGGGATCTAAAGCTGCTGCCTTACGGGCCGGATAATAGCCAAAGAAAATTCCAACTGCTGCCGAAAAAATCACCGATCCAATAATTGCGGTCGTCGAGACAAGCGTTGGCCATCCCAACATCATTGGGATTACCAGCGAACTGACGATGCCAACTAGAATTCCGATGATGCCGCCTGTCAAACTGAGAACGATGGATTCAATTAAAAACTGGGTGCGAACCGCTGACGAGCGCGCACCAATTGCCATGCGAATGCCAATCTCGCGAGTTCGCTCAGTTACCGAGACGAGCATGATGTTCATGATGCCGATGCCACCCACAAGCAGAGAAACGCCGGCAATGCTACCCAGGAGCCATGTCATGATGCTGTTAGTCTCATTGGCTGCTTCGGCAATGTCCGACATGTTTCGAACCGTAAAATCGTCCGGCTGATTGCCCGACAATTTGTGGCGCTGACGAAGCAAATCTGTAATTTGCATCTGCGCAGTGTAAGTAGCATCAGCAGAGATTGCGGAAACATACGCAACCTGGATTCTGGTAGAGCCGAGTAGTTTCTTTTGCACCGTTGTGTAAGGTGCAAAAGCAACATCGTCCTGATCTCTGCCCTGAGGATCCTGACCTCGGCGACCCATCACACCTACAACTCGGAAGGGAAGATCCAGCACTCGAACATACTGGCCCACCGGATCCATTCCGGTGAACAGATTATCTGCGATCGACTGGCCTATCACGATCACGCGCGCAGCCGAACGTACATCTGCGTCCGTAAAAAAGTCTCCGTTCTGCATGGTCCATTTTCGGATACCGGGCAGCTGCTCGCTGACCCCCTGCACTGACGTATTCCAGTTCTGGTTCCCGAACACCAACTGCGATCGCGCATTAATCATTGGACTCAGCATCGCGACGCTGGGCACTTCGCGTTGGATGGCAGCGAGATCTTCTTCCGTCAAGGTGTTCGTGCCCGTGTCGCCGGCACCACTTCTTACGCCGCCAACGTTTTGCGAGCCAGCGCTTACAAACAGAAGGTTTGTCCCCATATTGGAGATCTGCGCCTGCACAGATGCAGACGCGCCCTGACCAATGCTGACCATTGCGATAACGGCACCGACACCGATAATCACCCCCAACATCGTCAGCGCTGCTCTCATCTTGTTGCGCGCCAGCGCTCTGTAAGCTATGCGAATAATGACTAAGAGATTCATGGTTACTCGACCTGGCCTTAAATCTTTTGTTTACTCTTCTTCGTCGTCTTCCTCTACGGGAGGTAAATTGCGCAGTTCTTCGGCAGCATCGCGCTGATTGCTAACTTGGTAATCCTTTTTGATCTTTCCGTCTTTGAAGACCACAATCCGCTGTGCATACTCTGCAATGTCTGCTTCGTGCGTAACCAACACCAGAGTAATACCTCGCTCGCGATTTAGACGCTGAAATATTTCCATCACCTCAATCGACGTACGTGAATCGAGATTACCTGTCGGTTCATCGGCAAGAATTAAAGCCGGATCGTTTACAAGCGCTCGGGCGATCGCTACACGTTGCTGTTGACCGCCCGATAACTGGTTCGGATGATTCTGTTCTCTTCCAGACAAGCCTACTGAAGCAAGCGCAGCCGCTGCACGTCGCTCTCGTTCACTGTTATCAACACCGGCATATAACATTGGCAGCTCAACATTTTCGAGTGCGGAAGTACGTGACAAGAGATTGAACCCCTGAAATACAAAGCCGAGCTTGCGACTCCGGACGTCTGCGCGTTCGTCCTTCGACATCTCGGAAACATCCTGGCCGTCCAGTATGTATGTGCCACGCGACGGCCGGTCCAGACAACCAATTATGTTCATCGTCGTCGATTTTCCGGAGCCTGACGCCCCCATGATCGCGACAAACTCGCCTTCTCGAATTGTGAGCGAAATCCCCCGAAGTGCGTGCACTTCAACGTCGCCCATCGTGTACGTCTTGTAGATATGCTCGAGCTCAATAACCCGATTCGTTTCCGGAACATGCACTAAAGAGTTCACGTCCGTCTTTATCGATGTTTGTTGTTCCAACACTGCTGACATCACCTTCCTCCTGAACTGCGTATCGCAGAGGCGCTGAGTTATCCGTTACCGTCTACCACCGCCGAACCCACCTCGGTTACCACCGAATCCTGGTGCTGTCTGCGTTGTTGTCTGCGGTTTATTGTCGCCTGAGAGGTTCTCGCCGATGATGACGACATCACCTTCCTGCAAATTTCCGGACACCACTTCGGTCGATGCGCCGTCACTCAATCCGACGGCAATTCGTCGCGGTTGAGGTTTGTTGTCGGCGCCAAGCACCCAAACGAGTCGGTTTTGGCCCGAGATTACCGGTGACGTGGAAGGCGTGATGCGATTATCCGATTGGCCGCCATTCGCATCGCCCGGCTGCTGATTTCGACGCTGACCATAGGATTGGCCATTACCGTTGCCAGCCTGAGTTCCATTGTTTGTTTGCGGGCGAAACCGCAGCGCAGCATTCGGGACCTTCAGCACATTGTTGCGTTCATCGATTGTAATGATCAGATTTGCCGTCATACCCGGTTTAAGTTTCTGCTCCGGGTTGTCCACATCGATGACAACGTTGTACGTCACGACGTTCTGAACGTTTTGCGGGTTCAGACGCATCTGCTGGATCGTTCCTTTAAACTCTTTCCCAGGAAATGCATCAACGCCGAATGTTGCCGTCTTCGCTTGTTCGACTAATCCGATATCAGCCTGATCGATATTCGCAATCACCTGCATTTTCGTTAAGTCGTTCGCAATCGTAAAAAGCGTTGGCGCTGACAAACTCGCCGCAACGGTTTGGCCCACGTTGACGTCGCGAGACACCACGATGCCGTCAATTGGCGACGTGATCGTCGTGTGGCTGAGATTTACTTCGGCAAGATTGAGTGCCGCCTGAGCTTGCGCCACCTGAGCTTCAGCTTGTTGGACCTGCGCCTGCGACTGCTGTACCTGCGCCTGTGATTGCTGTACCTGCGCCGCAGCCTGCGCCTGACCCGCACCAGCAGACGACTTCTCGTTTACTACAGCCTGGTTCAATTGCGCTGCAGCCTGGTTGTATCGTGCGTCAGCAGTCTTGAAGGCCGTTTGTGCGACTTCGTAGTCTCGCTTGGAAATTACTCCGGCAGATGCCAGAGACTCTTGTTGCTTCAACGCGCTTAGTGCATCGTCACGTTCAGCTTTCAATACCGCAAGGTTCGCCTGGGCGCCGGAAACCCCTGCTTGCTGGTTTTGTACTGTTGATTGTGCGGCAACCAGTTTCGCCTGAGCGTCGACAGTTCCAGCATGCGACTGCGCTACAGCCGCTCGTGCCTGGCTTAAACTAGCTTTCGCGTTTTCCAGGTTGGCCCGCGATTGGTCGACCTGTGCTTTCGCAACCGACGGATCGAGCTGGGCAACTACCTGTCCTTTTTTCACCAGTGAATTGAAATCCGCATACAATGCTGAGATCGTTCCGGATGCCTGACTACCAACCTGAACAGTCGTGACTGCCTGAAGTGTTCCTGTCGCAGTTACGGTATTACGAAGATTGCCGCGCTCAACTCTTGCCGTCATGTATTCCGCTGCGCTTGCGTGATTGCTCCAGAACGCAAAACCGGCGAAAGCCACGATCGCTATTAGACCAAGTCCCATGACAAGACGCGTCTTCTTCCCAATCTTTATTTGGTTAAACCTTCTGGTCACCTGCGATATTGCTGGTTTCATAATGTTATTCAAGAACTGTTTGGTCGTAGTTCCTCACTGTTTCAATTTCAAAACTGATCCATAAAGTCAGACACCGGTGGGGCATAGTCGGTTACACGGTAAAACGCTTTAGCTCAATCGGTGCGAAGGGCTTCCGATGTGAATGTGCGGGCCTGTAGCTACTCCTGGAATCGCTGAGCGAAAGGCTAGATATGGAATGCCTGCGCTTTGAAGATATGCAATCAATGCGCGCCCTTCGACGCTGTCCGGATGTAAAGCGACATCGACTGCGTTACGGTGATCGTATCCGAGACGGTCGTGGGTGCCACTTTGACCTATAGCGCTCGTCGGAAGCGCGTGACGAAATGTGTCCGAAAAGAACCGTTGGATAGTACCGAGTTGACCGATCGACCAACCTCCGGAACCACTGGAGCGGAGTACAGTTCCACTGCTGCCTGCACCAACACGCATGAGCGTCGACTTCGTAAGCGACGATTTCGTGCTCTTCGCTATCTCTTCAGCTTTCTTGATCTCTGCTGCAAGTCGCTGCGAGTTGGCGATCTCGGCTTTTGTTTCCTCTACTTTGGCTTTAGCTGCCACAAGGTTCTGTTCACTCTTCTCCATTTCCACTCTGGCTACCAGCCCCTCGGAATATAGCTGCTGGAGTTGAGCCGCTGATAGTGTGGCAGCTTTCACAGCTTCTTCCTGGAGCGTTAATAATTCTTCTGTAGCAGTAGTGATTTTCGTGCTCGCGTCGAGAAGGTTTGCTTTGGAATTCGGCGTGGTTGTCGTTGGCAGCGCCGGTTTCACATCTCCACTCACGCTTGGCGACGTTTGCGGCTTTGTGTTTGTTAGCACAGTTGATGACATCAATTGCGTTTTCGAGGCGTTCCGAGTAGTGGTGCTCGCGCTGGTAGCCGCTTGCGACGGCCCGCTTGTCGTGGAAACGATTGGTTTCGATATTACCGCGGTGTTAGCGATTGAATGCCTGGATGCGTCGGAGGGAATGGTACCCGTTTGCGCCGAAGCATTGATGCTGAGCATAAGAAGAGCCACCAAGCCGGCGACATGAAAACCGTTCTTCATTCGTTTCTCCACAATCAGATTTGTCGCCAGTCGGGTTGAAGGCGTCAATAACGTAGACACGCTTTTGTGATGAATGGTTACAGAGAAAAAGCAAAATCCAGAAGGAGAGTTGCAGTTAACGGCTTTGTCGTCGTCTCCTGTGGAGCTTTTGTCCAAAGGGACAACGCGGTGCCCACTACGGTCTGCGTACTGTCTTGTAACGCGTTGCCTATCAGCGGTGTCTTACCTGTCGGGAGGCTATGGCCTCACTAAGTCAAGCATTAGGAGTTAAAGGAAACAAATGAAGCAACTAGGTAGATTTAAGACGCTGGCAATAGCTTCTCTCTCGGCGATTGCTCTGGCTGGTTCTATTGTCGTTGCCCAGTCGGTGAAAACCGATACTGACAAAACCCAGGGTGCTCGCACCCAGTGGCACCGCGGTCAACGCCGCGATCACGGGTTTGGCATGATGGAAGGCAACATTTTCAATCAGCTCAATCTAACTGATGACCAGAAAGCGAAAATTAAACAGATTCGCGAGAGCTTTGCCGAGCGCAATAAACCTTTGCGCGAACAGCTCCGTGCCAAACGGCAGGAGTTGCATCAGGCGAGTGAAGGCGGTACGTTCAATGAAGCACTGGCCACCCAGAAATTGACGGAAATGGCATCACTTGAAGCCAAGCTCATGGGTGAGCAGTTTAATCTGCACCAGGAAGTCCTTTCCGTCTTAACGGCTGAGCAGAAAGCCCAGCTAGAGCAGGCAAAGGCGCAGTTCAAAACCCGGCGTGGTGATCGTCCGGGACGAGGTGAGCGCCGCAACAAACAGCAGTAACGTCTCCCCTAACGGCAGAGGCGGACTCAATTGCGAGTCCGCTTCTCCGTAAACACGTGAGGGAACGATTCTGACGAATGGATACGAACACGCGTCGGATCTCGACCTGGCGCAGGCAGCTCAGGCTGGTGATGAGTCTGCATTCGCAGAAATAGTTAGGCGGTATAGTCCGAGAGTTTTTAGCGTGGCCAGCAGGTTTTTTCGACAGCGTACGCTAGCCGAAGACGCGGCACAGGAAGTTTTTCTGAAAGCCTTCACTCAATTGGCAAGTTATGAAGGACGTGGGTCGATGGAAGGTTGGTTTACGCGGATTGCCACTAACACTTGCCTGAATATGGTTCGCGGCGCAAAACGCCGGCCCGAATTGACAATTTCAGATTTGAGCGAAGACGACAATGCCTGGCTTGAAGAGCGAGTGGCCGAATTCTCTGGACTGGGTCTGCAACCAGCTGAGCGGAATATCATCGCCGCCGATTTGGCTGAACGCGTTTTGGGAGTGTTAGCTCCCGAGGATCGTTTGGCGTTGATGATGATGGACGGCGAGGATGCAACAGTGAGAGAAGTGGCGGAAGCGACAGGATGGTCTGAATCAAAAGTAAAAGTGCGAGCGTTTCGTGCTCGTCGCAGAATTCGTGAGGCAGTAGAGAAACTTCTGAATCATCGAGGAACACGAAACGAACTACATTTGCCAGGCAGGTGAATCATGAAAGAAAAACACATTACAGCGTTGCTGGACAATGGATCATGGACAGCGTTGACTGAGGCTGAACTCACTGCGATCCGTGAGCACGCCAAAGAATGTGTGACGTGCGACGATGCATTGATTGCGGCGCGTGTTTGTGGACTGCTCTTGAAGGAGCGTGCCATAGAAGTTATTGAGCCATCACCCTTCTTCCAAACCAGAGTTATGGCTGCATGGCGCGAACAGCAGTTGGCGGAGAGCTTTCCTGTGTTGCGACGGCTGTGGCAATCGGCAGGGGCCCTGGTGTCATCGATGGCAGTGACAACAGCAGCGCTCGCAGTATTTGCATTTTGGTCTCCGGGAGCAGCCGTGGTCGCATCTGACACTGTCGTTGCGTCGAATCCTTATTCAGCGGAAGCAGTACTACTTGATCAGAACTCGAACGAAAACCCGATCACCTATGAACAAGTGCTGAATGCCATCTATGCGGAAGAGGATGAGGCGAAGTAATTATGGACATCAAGACAAAAAACAGGTGGCAAGTTCGAATTGCAGCAGCGGTAATATTTCTTCTCGGTTTTACGGCCGGTATTCTCGCGCTGAATGTTTATCGCGGCTGGTTGCGCGGTGGTGGGCGCACGGAGGATCGCTTCGAGGTGCTCTCGAGTCGCCTTCAATTGAATGCAGAGCAGAAGACTAAGGTACAGCAAATCTTCG
Source organism: Pyrinomonadaceae bacterium (assembly GCA_046262775.1). GTDB lineage: Bacteria > Acidobacteriota > Blastocatellia > Pyrinomonadales > Pyrinomonadaceae > PSRF01. The sequence goes on from JBHEMC010000027.1 coordinate 25,803, forward strand.
GCGACACGCGTGAACAATTGCGGGCGCTCAGAGAAGAGACCTCGCCGCGCATGAATGACATCCGTCATCAGGCTGACGAACGGTTGCAACAAGTACTTACTCCTCAACAGTGGCAACGCTTTCAGCAGATGCGGGAAGAGATGTACCAGCGACGCGGTCGTCCTGGCCCCCCACGCCCGTAAAGGCCAACTCCATGCATTTTAAGAGGCCTCCTCTTCCTGACCGAGCTATTAAGTCTGCCGCCGGATGTGCGGCGCGGGCTTGCCCCGCCGACACGCAACCTTGGATTTGGGCTATGCCGCTGGTGCTCGCTTCGCGCCTATTACCGTTGCGAAAGGTTCGAGGTGTAAAGCCTTGTCAATAAAGTCGCGTGGGGGCAAGCCCGCGCCGCACATCCGCTGGCGAAGCCGTTGGGAAAGTCTTTCAACGTAAGCAAAAAAATGGCGACCCGACTCCGGTCGCCATCATCTGTTGTTTCAACCGGGCTTCAGCGTTTGCGAGCTTGCTTTATGTCACGGTCGGCCTGCTTCTTCGCATCGTTCGCTTCATCTTCTGTCAACCCGAGATCACGCAGAGTACGGCCCAGGCTTTGGCCTGAGGCAAGACCCGCCAGAATCGCGTTGCGGGTGATATTCGGAAAGCGAGAACCGAGATTCTGTGCCAGCCGAGTGGCTGCGACGTACTGACCGAATTTCAATTCCGGATTTGTAACCAACGCTGCTTGATAACCACTGCGCAGATCGTTTGCAGTGACGTGCAGGGCTGTTGGTACACCCGGATGAACGCGTATGTCTTCGTCTGCATTCTGCAGGTTTGAGCTAGCCATGCGAGCGCGATCCAACCCCGCATCAGACCGGCCACTCGAACGATTCGAAGCATTACCTAACCCTTCATCCGACCGTCCACCAGACCTCTCGGAAGCGTTGCCTATGCCTCGATCGACTCCAACTCCCGGCGGTGGACCACCAACTCCGCCGCCCCCGCTATTACCTCGGCCCCCTCCTCCGCCATGGCCCTTCCCTTGCGCGAAAGCTGCTGTGGTTAGAGTCAGAACCAGCAAACATAAACTTGGCATCAAAATGAATCTGTTGCTGCGCATACAAGAAACCTCCCGTAAAAATCAAGATTGCCTACCGAAACGGGGGGAGAATCCGGAGAGAGCACCGAACAAATCTACTACACGTGGGAACTAGTTCAGGGTGCTGTTGGAATTCGCAATAAAAATGCAAGGAACGACGAGTAAACAACCTCTACTGAACGTTCAGAAGTTCTACGTCGAAGATGAGCGTAGCATTCGCCGGGATGTCCGGCGGTGAGCCCCGCTGTCCATAGCCAAGCGCAGAAGGCACGATTAGTTTTCGACGGCCACCCACTCTCATGGACATCAATCCTTCATCCCAACCTTTGATTACGCTACCGGTGCCGATGCGAAATTCAAACGGACGACCATGATCGAGCGAGCTATCGAACTTCTTTCCATTTTCGAGAGTCCCCGTGTAATTGACGGTAAGCATCTGTCCCATTTTTGGTGATGGCCCAGTGCCAACTACATAGTCGACATACTTAAGCCCGGAACCGGTTATGACTTCCTGCCCCTCACGGTTTTGACGATGAGTTATGACATAGATGACAGCTGACAAGGCGAGTGCACTAACCAGGATCATTGCGCCGACTTTTATGGTGTTACTTTTGTCTGGCTTGGATTGCGACGCCGCTGTAGCACTCGCCGCTCTTGGTCGCTTGCGAACCTTGTTAATCTTACGCTGTCGACTTTGCGGCACGAAATTTCAAACTCCTTTTAAAATGGCGACTTAGGTGAGAGGACTTCTTATACAGATAATGTTTAGCGGTTTCAAGCCGTACTTGATCTCATGACCCGTTCTGACCCGGCATAAATAACAAAGCTCCTCGGGTGACACCTCGCACATTTCACAACCGGCTTTGCCGCCGGATGTGCGGCGAGGACTTGCCCCGCCGGAATTGTAGCCTGTCATCGGGCTGAGCCCCTGGTCCGGGCTCCGGCCCTTTTACTCATCCCCCATTCAACTCCCTAGCATGTATCTGCACCTCGCACCTTTCTTCGCCCCGCCATAGCGCGCCAATAAATTAGCACTGAGTCGGATTTGAATACTCAAGTCGCTGGCATTAAGCTTTGGCTGAGCGGATTAGTCCATCGTAAGGAGATAGGCAGCAATGAGCGGAAACAGCAGCTTAACAATTACCGACAATCGCACAGGCAAACAATATGAGGCGCCAATTGAGAACGGCACCATTAAGGCGATGGATCTCCGTCAGATCAAAGAGAGTCCGGATGATTTCGGGTTGATGACGTATGACCCGGCTTTCATGAACACTGCATCGTGCAAGAGTCGCATTACGTTCATCGATGGCGATAAGGGCATACTGGAATACCGCGGCTATCCAATCAGTCAACTGGCAGAGAAAAGCACTTATCTGGAGGTGGCCTACCTACTGCTGCACGGCGAGCTGCCAATTGACTCGCAACTGCGCGTATGGACACGCAATATCACATATCACACGTTCATCAACGAGAACATAAAAAAGGTGATGGATGGCTTCCATTACAATGCCCATCCAATGGGAATGTTCGAAGCGACGCTGGGGGCTTTATCGACGTTTTATCCTGACGCAAAGGATATCTTCGATGTTGAGTGTCGTTGGAAACAAATTTATCGCCTTATTGCCAAGGTACCAACAATTGCCGCCTTCGCTTTTCGTCACCGGATCGGTATGCAGTACGTATATCCCGATAACGATCTGAGTTATGAGGGTAACTTCCTCAACATGATGTTCAAAACGACCGAACTGAAGTATGAACCGAATCCCGTGCTCGAGCGCGCCTTGAGCGTGCTCTTCATACTTCATGCCGACCACGAACAGAATTGCAGCACCAATGCGATGCGCAGCATCGGAAGCGCCCAAACTGATCCCTTTTCATCTCTCGCCGGGGCAGCCGCGGCACTCTACGGACCACTGCATGGCGGGGCAAATGAAATGGTTCTGCGAATGTTGAAAGAAATCGGATCGGTCCAGAAGGTACCGGAGTATATCAAGCGTGTGAAGGCCGGTGAGTTTCGCTTAATGGGATTCGGACATCGTGTTTACAAGAACTACGATCCGCGAGCGCAAATAATCAAGAAAGTTGCTTACGAGGTTTTCGAGGTCACTGGAAAAGATCCGATGTTGGATATCGCGTTGGAGTTGGAAAGAATTGCATTGGAGGATGAGTACTTCGTAAAACGCAAACTATACCCGAATGTCGATTTCTATTCGGGTATAATCTACCAGGCTATGCGTTTTCCTGTCGATATGTTTCCGGTGTTGTTTGCAATTCCGCGTACGTCAGGATGGTTGGCGCAATGGGTCGAAATGTTGGAAGACGGTGATCAGAAGATCGCGCGGCCGCGACAGATTTATCTCGGCGAGCGAACACTCGACTATATCCCAATTGAAAAACGCGATGGGGCGGCAGAAGCAAAATCAGCCGGTTGATACTCCGCCTACATTTCAACGTACGTCGTAATCAGCATCGTTCTAAGCGCATAGGATAGCGCAGACACGCAGAGTTCCAAAATTTTAGCCGCCCAGGATCTTTGCGGCGATCTCCTTAACCAACTTTGCGCACACCGTCCCCGTTATGTGAAGCGGATCCATGCGCGGATTGAACTCGACAATGTCTGCTCCTACCACCTGACTCTTAATCTTCTGAATAAAATTAATTGCTTGCCGGGTCGACAGCCCCCCAGGCTCCCGGTGTGAAACGCCTGGTGCGAATGCAGGATCGAGAGCATCAACATCAAATGAAATGTAAACAGGTGATTCAAGATTGAGTGTCATATCGTCGCGCCAGTTTCGCATCTCAATCCCCTCGATGCCAAAGCGCTCAATCTGCGTGCGCTGGTGAGCATTTATAGTCCTGATTCCAACCTGTACTAAACGTTTGACAAGTCGCTCTTCCATGATGCGCGCAAAAGGCGAGGCGTGTGAATACCGATTTCCCTGAAAGTCGTCGTACACATCTGGATGAGCGTCGAAATGCAGGATAGTAAGGGCTGGATATTTTTGCTTGAAAGCTTTGATGATGGGATAAGTGATCGAGTGGTCTCCGCCAAGCGAAATTGGAGTCAATCCGTCGTTGAGCAATGTAATGATGGACCGTTCGAAGATCGAAAACATGTCTCCGCCAGGCAAAGGTTCAATGTCGCCCGCATCGAAGAAAGTGTTTTCAACGCCAAGATCGATCCCGCTTTCGCTGGTGAGATTCCAAGACTCGGAACGAAGGGCTGCGCGAATTTGTGGCGGCGCGTCAGCGGCGCCTTTCATGTATGAAGAATTTTCGTCGTGTCGAAAGCCGATGAGTGCAAGTCGCGTTTGCCGCGCTGTGTCGGTCATAGTTTTACCTGATTATGGAGCACTGAAATCGGAAATATTTCGGGGGCAGGACTATTGGTGCACCCGGCAGGGCTCGAACCTGCGGCCTTCTGATTCGAAGTCAGACGCTCTATCCAACTGAGCTACGGGTGCGCCATTCGCGAGGAATGGTAAATCGGAATCCAAGAATAGACAAACGAACGATTATTTGTCAGTTTCCTCCTCGTCAGTTGTCCGCCGTTTGTTTGACATAACTGCTCGATCTGAGATCAACATTAACAACTGACCAGGGAGACCTGTAATGTAAAGACTAAAGACCACCCAAAGACCAAACACTTAAAACCTATTTCCCTTGAAACTGCTTTCGCACATATTGGACCAACTGTTGAATCTCCTCAGGCTTCAGTTTAGCCTTGAACGACGGCATCCCATCGCCACCATTGGTGATTTGTTTCGCCAGTTGTTCATCAGTATTTTTAATCGCGTGGTCTGCCTTCAGCGAAGGCACCTTCAACCGCTTATTGTCAACCTTCACCAGTCCGCCTTCGCCGCTCTCGCCATGGCACGATTCGCAATTCTTCTGGTATGCAGCACGTGCCACAGCCATTTCGTCCGGAGTGGCTGCTGGTTTGTTAGTCGCGGCCGGTGGCGAGCCCATGGGCGTATTTGAATTAGGTGTCGGGGCCGTCTGCGTGCAAGCCACAGCCAGGGCCAAAGCAGCGCAGCAAATAATCATCAAAACCATCGACTTCGTCATTATCATCTCCCGAGTTGGTGGTCTAAGAGCAAAGACTGAGTATAGCGATTCAACTCGCCTGCGCAAGCGGGTGACGCAAACGTCCAAGCACGCTACTTCAATTTAACGACCCATTCCGCAATTTCGCGCTTTTCCGCATCACTCAGTTTAGTTGCAAACGATCTCATCGGTGGTTCAAGACCGTATGCCGTCGGATCGTTCAATATCCTGACAATGTCATCGACTGTTCGATGTGGCTTTGCACCCACACCGATGAGCGGCGGAAAGTGCAAGACCCCTTGCCGGGCACCCTCGCCACTTTGTCCATGACACATCGCACAAAATTTTACGTAAGCATCCGGTGCTCCTGATCCACTTGTGACAGCTGGAGTTTGTCCACTCACGATCAGCTCAGGCGTAAGGGGGGTGCGTCTGAAGTTTTCGTCTTCGGCAGCTTGTCGGGCCAGTTGGTCTCTCGCTCGCGGATCTATCCTGTCAGCCAGATACGCAGCGCCAGTCATAAAAATGATTGCCACAAGGGACACAATCAGGATGGTGCCGCCTACCAGTGTGCGAGGGTGATTCGACAGCCTTCTGAGCCAGCGAAACTGTAGCCATGGTAAGAACAGCAGCACTAGTATTACGACTGACGGTACGATGATTCCGACAAGAGATCCGAAACTTCCGGGCACGTATTTCAATATTTGATATAACCATAGGAATTGATTGCCAGGACGGGGCAGGTAATCGCTGCCAGCCACTGCTGCTGCTGGTCCAAGCGGCGCCGGAAACCTGATGCTCCAAAATGCCAACAGCAAAAAGACAACTCCGGCCGCGATGAACTGATGTGGAAATGCTCGTACGAAATCCGCGGCTTCAGTGCGCCGCGCAAAAATGTAAAGGCGCCAACCACCAATGACCAAAAACAAAAACGGTGTGATGAGAACATGAAGAGCAAAAAATCTGGAAAGCGTTAGGGTTGAGATCTCGTTCGTCCCGAGCAACCATAACCGCGCGAAACGACCAACGAACGGAAGTCCGCCAACCAACCCATCTGCGATACGAGTACTGAAGAATGCGCGCGCATCCCACGGCAGAGAGTAGCCGGTTGCCGCGGCTGCCATCACGAGCAGCAACAGCAGCACAGCGGTTACCCATTTTCGTGGTGCGTTTTCGTAACGTCCTAGACGAAAAAGGTTTAGCAGGTGAAGAAACAGCACAGCGGGAAGTAATTGAGAGCTGTGATTATGAACTGAACGAATCCACGAACCGGATGACAATCCCTTCTCAATGAATGCGACCGTAGTGTGAGCGTGGTCAACTGAAGGTACGTAATAAAAGGCGAGTAGAGTGCCAGTAGCGAACTGCACAACAAGCAGCATTGCTGCCATGCCGCCAAGGGTTGCTAACCAGGAGTTTGCCCGTAACCAGGCACCGCTGCTTGAGGTCGTCCTTTCAGCTTCACTCATGAACGTGTGATTCGCTCTGGTGTGTTGTTTTCAAAGAGCTGGTATTGCACCTGGAGTTTCCCATCGACGACGCGGGAAGCGAGTGGATCCAGACCACGCAACGCGGGGCCCTTCAATCGTGATCCATTTGCGGCGAAGGAGCTTTCATGACAGGGGCAAGCAAAAACGGACTGCGTTGGTTCCCAGTAAACCTCGCAACCTTCGTGCGGACATATCGCTGAGACGACCTCGTTGCCTTTTGCCGGTAACACAAAAACATTGTGGGCTTCAACCGCGGTGGCCCATCCAGCCGTGTGTTCTGCATTCACCTTACGGGGCACAGGATTGGTGCCGGTGAATTCGGAAAGTTGGCCCACATCAAACCATCTATCGCTCGCCGCCGACAATACAGGGCGGAGAAAGCGGAAAGCCGCGGCAGCCATTGTGCTAACGGCAATGCCGACGAGTCCCAGGGGTAAAAGCAATAGAAATGTGCGGCGCGATCTGCTTCGATTATTACGATCGGCGGTTGACATGGGCTGTCATTCTCCATGGTTATTTCTGCAGTGGCAAGTACATACCACTAACGCTATGTTGGTATTCATTCAGCCAATTAGACTCTTTGCACTGCTGATTTCTTCCACGGTTGCAATCGGAGTGGAGACTGGGCAGAATAACTTCGCATCGTCGTGCTTTTCAAGGTCTGATAATCGTACCAACTCAGTTTAGAGGTAAAGCAAATGAGTTCCGACAAGGATCAGAACAATGCCACACGTGGTTCTCTCCGTCTTGCCCCTACGTCATCAGAAGTCGAAGAGCAAAAAGCGAAACTACCGCGGCAGTTTGTAAATTTCACTTTCTATCACGCGCGACCGGAGTGGCGCGTACTGTCGAATGCAGACAAGGACCGATGCAGGCAAGAATTCGCGAAGACTGTTGCCGAATTTCGAAACTCGTTGTTGATCAATAGCTATTCCACCGTTGGACTGCGAACCAATGTGGATTTTATGATCTGGCGTATTGGCTACGAACTCGAGCCGATTCAGGAGATGACCTCACGATTGAACAAGACTGAAATGGCCAAATACATTGAACCGGCGCAGTCGTTTCTTTCGATGACTAAGCGATCGATGTATATCGACAAGGACAATCCTGACCACGTTGAAGACCGCCTTCACATCGTTCCGGGCAAATCGCAGTACTTGTTCGTTTATCCTTTTGTGAAGACTCGGGAGTGGTACACACGGCCCGCCGAGCAGCGGCAGGAAATGATGGATGAACATATTCGCATTGGTTCCAAATACCGGTCGGTAAAGCTGCACACTACCTACTCATTTGGCCTTGACGATCAGGAATTTGTGGTCGCTTTTGAAACCGATTACCCATCGGACTTTCTCGACCTGGTACAGGAACTGCGTGAAACTAAGGCGAGTTCCTACACTTTGCGCGACACTCCGATGTTCACCTGTCGTCAAAGAAATTTGATGGAATGTCTCGAAGCTCTGGGATAACACGTCATCGTTGCCGCCAGGCAGTCACGAAAGCGACCTCCTCTACATGGCCAAACCGTTTGTTGATGCTGACCGTCATGCGCACGGTTCGGCTGAGTGTCCATATCTTTTAATAGCTCCCACCTGCGTCCTTCACTTGCTCATCACGGGGTTTGGTTTGTTTGCCGTGATGCTTCTTATTTGTCTATCACCAATGCGCTCCAAGTCGGCGACCGCAAACCAATCAGAATACATTTGGATTGAAGCCGAGAACATGCGGGGCTTTTCGACGGGTAAATTGGGTGACCCGTTGCTGAACCCGTCGTACCTCAATTTACCCAAAGCCGAAGTTCCAGGTTGGGCAATGAATGGACCAGGGGTATCGGCCGAGTGGTCGCAAGGTGGTGAGAGCGAATGGAACTCTGCGGCAGCGGCAGCTGATGAGAGCGAGGCCCAGATTTACCAGGACATTGTAATTCCACGTGCCGGCAAGTACGTGCTATGGGTTCGTTATGCTGATTGGGCCAATAAGACTGAGAGCTTTACGGTACGTATTCAAACGAGTGACAATACGCTTTTTTCGCATGAGTTCGGCGATCGAGACATGATCGACGAGCATGACGAAGTCAGCATGTATTGGGGCTGGGCCTTTACGTGGGACAGCGCACCATTAACGCTCGCCAAAGGTGGTGCGAGGCTGGTCATTGAAATAAATCGCACAGCCGAAGCGCGTCGGCATGTCGACTGCATTCTTCTCACTAATGATTTGAACCACACGCCGGCTGGGCGGCGCAAACCGGATTTTGCGGCAATGCGCTACCTTCGGAACTGGCAAAATCAGCGGACTACCCTCGCACCGCTAATCAACAATTACGCCACTGCCTCGTGGAGTCAACCGCGAGTCGCCGGCCGCGATTTTGTAATGCCGTGGAATATTGCGAAAGAGTTTTGGTCGCTTTACGACAAACCTCCGCCCGAGCGACCTCTTTATCCATTCAACGCTGAACCAATTGAAGAGTTTGCGCAGAAGTATAAAGGCGTTCGCGAGGTTCCCATATTTCAGTCGCAGCTCGTCGTTCCCGTCGTCTATCTCAACGATGTTCCGGCATATCTAAAAGAGGGAAGTCCGTTTCTTCGATATCTCCGTGAGACGAAATTACCGTTTGCAATTCTCATCAACTACGCAACAGCACAAATGTCAGAGGCGGACGGACAAGCTGTCTGGCAGTTACTGACAGGAGAATTGAAGCAGCAGTTCCTCGGGTGGATTTCTGGTGAGAGTGTCGGATTCGTATGGGATGCCGCACCAACGGAGCTAAAGATTTCACCTGCAATGTCGCGTCGTGAATTGTTGGAAGCTCACCGGGTCTTTTATTCGAATGCACTAGCGCGAAAGTGGCGCCAGTTATTTCACACGGAAACCGGCCCAATGTGGGACAAGTTGATTCCAGCCCAGTCAACCTCGAGTACTTCGTTCGCCCACGCGCTCACTGATTGGGGCGTACAACTCCTTGGGATAGAGACGGCAGCCGTTCAACCTATGACTGCGATGCGCATAGCCTTCACACGTGGTGCGTCTCGTGAATCTGGTGGTGCCTTTCTCTACTACCATGCACCGAACTTTGGCGATACGGCCACAACGTTTACCAAAGTACAGAATTTCGCCGGCCCCGATTTCTTTTTTCACTCGCGATATGGAGCTAGCATGGGACCATCGCTCTCGTGGTATCGCAAAAGTTATTATCTTTATTACATGAGTGGTGCATCTGCGATTTATCTCGAGCAGGGTTTTGATCAGTTTTTCAAACCGGGGCCAGGCGATCATCCTTTTCAATTGAATCCGCTCGGCCGCATTACCGATGAGTTTGTTCGGTTTGCTGAAAGACATCCCGATCGTGGTGTGCCATATACACCGATTGCCTTCCTGCTGGATTCGGCACACGGTTGGGACATGACTGATTACCCACAATGGCCGTTTGAGGTGTCACAAATAGGTCGTAGTGATCGGGCACTAAGAGAGCTCTTTGGCGTTGCTTATTATCCTGGCAGCGTTCTGGAAGGGGAACCGGCAACAAGTGACCGTCAAGCCTTTGTGTCCGGCATATTCGGCGACATCTTCGACGTACTGACAGTGTCTGAACCGGCCTCACGCGCGGAAGAAGAATCAAAGCGTCGCAGTCGTCTGTTGGATCATTACGGCGCGATAGTTGTAGGTGGTCGGATTGACTGGTCGCCTGGATGGATCGAGAGGTTGCAGCGCTACGTCGAGAATGGCGGCACACTGTTAATCAATACGGCACAGGTCCGTGGAATTCCAGAAAGTCTTTATGGCGCTCATCTCACTGGTGAGAGCATTGAAGCAGACTCAGCGCGATGTCTTACCGGCGGCGAACCGTCGCCGGATTTGACCGGACAAGTGTTTCGTTATGATCGTCTTACGTTGACAAAGGCGCAAAGCATGATTGCCGCTCCGAATGGTGATCCACTCGTCACGATTAATAAGGTTGGAAAAGGTCAAGTTATATTCTGCGCCTTGCCCGACTTGCTCGGTGAAGATGAGCGCGCCACGCCCTTTGCCGCCCATCTTCTGACGCACCTCTTTGCCCCCGCTACGCCCGTCCGAGTTTCAGGCGATGTCGAATATCTCATTAATCGTGCAGTTACTGGTTGGGTGGTGACTCTTTTGAACAACAACGGTGTTACCAAACCTCAGCAGGGATTGGCGCAAGTCGACCGTTCGGCTGTTGTGAATGTCACGATCAGCCTCAGCAACAAGGGCATCGAATCCGCTACCGAATTGACGTCCGACAAACCATTAACGATCGAACGCCGTGCTGGCCGGTCTGATTCACTTACAACTCAGATCAAGCCCGGGGGCCTCGCAATCATTAGACTAGTAAGCGCGAAATAGGCTTTCTTACGTTTTTCGTTGAAAATTACAACATAAAACGTTGCAAACCGTTTTAACGCTTGCTAGAATCAGCTTCCCCCTTAACGATTCCGTAATTTGTCTACAGTCTGATCACCCCCAGAGGTTCGACTTCATGCCGCAGAAGCTGCTCTCCGAGCTTCGGGAGTAATTGATGAAGCCTTTTTCTCGGCTGTTTCTTGCCCTGATCCTTGTAAGCACCGTCGTACTCGGCTTCATGCCGCAGTTTCGTGGTCAGCACGCTGCATCGGTGTCGTCGGCCCGCAAAGCCAAAGCCTCACACGATCTCGTTAAATTTGTGGGCGCCGGCCACGGTGCGGATCCGCTGCGCGTAATTATTCAGCCTGCGAGCACCTGGGACAGTTCACTTGACACCTCAGTGCAGGAATCAGGTGGAACTAACATCCGCCAGTTTCAAAACTTTCGCGTTCGCGCAGTGACGGTATCAGCGAACGTTGCTCTCGCCATCGCCGACAGGAGCGATGTCGCATACGTCTCGTTAGACCGCGAGGTGCATACGTTGGGTCACCTGACAGCAACAACAGGAGCCGACGCGGTGCGCAATGTGAACGGGACCAACGCTAATGGACTCGATGGCAGCGGCATCGGTCTCGCTATACTCGACTCCGGCATTGACCCTTCGCACAAAGCGTTTCTCGATCGAAGTAATAACTTGCGGATAGTCGCCAGCCAGGATTTTACAGGCGAGGAGCGCACCGATGATCCGTATGGGCACGGCACGCATGTCGCTTCATTGGCTGCAGGGAACGGTCGCATATCGAATGGTCAATACACGGGTATTGCTCCTAACGCCAATCTCATCAACCTGCGCGTCTTGAACTCGCAGGGACTAGGTACAACCGCTCAAGTTCTTCGCGCTCTGGATTGGATCGCGACGAACAGAAGTCTCTACAACATTAGAGTCGTCAACATGAGTCTCGGCATGCCAGCGGTTGATTCGTACCGTGACGACCCGATTTGTCGTGCTGTTCGGAAGCTTGTCGATAGTGGAATCGTTGTTGTAGCCGCAGCTGGAAACAATGGCAAAGACAGCAATGGCAATAAAGTCTATGGCCATATTCACTCGCCCGGAAACGAGCCGTCTGTTTTGACGGTTGGTGCTGCAAATACCTTCGGCACTGATGCAAGAAACGACGATGGCATCGCCAGCTACAGTTCACGAGGTCCAACTCGCAGTTATTGGACCGATGAGTCTGACTTTAAACACTACGACAACCTCATCAAACCTGATCTCATCGCGCCGGGTAACAAATTGATCGAGGCCCAATCACGGAGCAACCTGCTGGTAAGTCAGAATCCATCCCTCGATGCAGGTGTCAGTCCGGTCGAAAATCGAAAGATGATGTATCTCAATGGAACGTCAATGGCCACTCCCGTTGTCGCGGGCGCGGCAGCCTTGATGCTCCAGGCTAATCCCAGTCTCACGCCAAATCTCATAAAGGCCCTCCTCATGTATTCGGCCCAACCGCTTTCCGGCTACAACATGTTCGAACAAGGTGCTGGGGAGCTAAACATCGAGGGAGCTGTGCGCCTGGCGCGATTGGTACGAACGGATCTCACCTCTACAACTCAAATAGGCGACCCGTTGTTATCTTCGTCCAATGGTCCGACCGAGCAAACGACGATTGCTTCGCAAACATTCGGTTGGTCGAGAGGACTTATTCTCAATTACACTTATGGAGTTGGTTCCGACCTCGTAACCAAGTATCAACGCATTTATTCTTTGGGTTATCTACTCAGTGACGGGGTTATCACGGGAGACGGCGTCATCACAGGAGATTACTCCTTCTTCTCCGATGGCGTAATTACTGGAGATAGTGTTCTAACAAGTAACGGCGTAATTACCGGTGATGGTGTCCAATTTATTGCGGCTAACATCTTGTTCGGCAATGGTCCTGCTTTGTCGGACGGAGACGTGATAGGCGATGGCGTAATCACAGGCGATGGTGTGATTACCGGTGATGGAGTGATCACCGGCGATCTTACGATGCAGGCGCAATCGGCAACGGTCGGTGGAGACGACACAATGGCGATGACGGTTGAACCCGACAACGGCGTCGATTGTCTCGACTATTAAGACTAATTTTAGAGCGAACCAGCCCTCTCTAATGTGAGCCGGGTCTTCGCCTGCCATTGCGGTCGCACAAAAGAAGAAACCCTGGCCCGGAAGGTATGATCATGGATCCCCATCGTTTTGCTAGATTCTACGTGTGGTTCATCGTTGTCTTTGGTTCGGCAATTACTTTTTTCAGTTTGACCCGGCTACAGTTTGATCGCGTCGATTTGCGGTTAGTAACTCTCGCCGTAATGGTCGTCATTAGTTCGCAAATTGCCGTTCGGATACCTCATGTCAGCGGCCGCATCACAGTTTCCGACACGTTCATTTTTCTCACCATGCTCATGTTTGGTGGGCCAGCTGCTGTATTGTTGTCTGCTCTCGAAGGTGTTTTTAGCACGTTACTGATTAGCAAACGGTTGCGAACGATCATGTTGAATTCTGCGGTCCTCGCGATTTCGACCTTTGCTACGGCGACCACTGTTCGTTTGTTGGTTGGTCCTCCTTCGCAAATTATCGCCGACGGCTATTCGGCAGATCTTTGGGCGGCCATCTGCCTGATGGCTCTGGTTCAATACGTCACTAACACTTTTTTGATTGCTGTTGAGAAGTCGTACAAGACGAATACCTCGATTTGGCAAACCTGGAAGACCTATTACTTTTGGACTTCGATTACGTACCTCGCGGGTGCTTCAGGGGCTGGGATTATTGCGAACCTCATTACGGTTTCCGGTTTCTATACCATTGTGGCAGCGGTTCCAATCATAGCTATCATCTACTTCACCTATACGACTTATTTGAAAAACATTGAAGCTTCAGGAGCGCAGGCAGCGTTCGCAGAGCGACACGTCGAAGAGCTTTCAAAGTACATAGCTGAGTTGAAGCGATCAGAAGAAGCGCGTTCCGAAGCTCTAACTCGCGAGCAACGGGCCCGAGAGGAGGCTGAGGCTGCAAACCGCATTAAAGATGAGTTTCTGGCGACGCTCTCGCACGAGTTGCGCACGCCGCTCACTTCTTTACTCGGCTGGGCCTGCCTCCTACGTGGTGCTGAAATTGAAAAGAAAATGATGGACCAGGGACTGGAAGCGATAGAGCGCAATGCCCGAGTGCAAACGCAATTGATCGATGATCTATTGGATGTCTCCCGCATTATCTCCGGTAAACTACATCTCGAGGTGCGACCGATTGATCTGTCTTCTGTAGTTGAAGCTGCAATCGCTGTGGTACGTCCGGCGGCCAACGCCAAGTCTATTCAACTAAACTACGTGAATTCGTCGAAGGTTTCGCCAATAGCAGGAGATGCCGCCAGACTACAACAAATTGTCTGGAACCTGCTTTCGAATGCAGTCAAATTCACGCCAGAGGGCGGTCGAATCGATGTGCGGTTACAGATGGTGGACCTGCACGCGCGGCTTTCAGTGACAGACAACGGTCACGGAATCGCTCCTGAATTTCTTCCGCGAGTATTCGAGCGGTTTCGACAAGCTGATAGTTCTACGACGCGAAATTACGGCGGACTGGGACTTGGCCTGGCAATTGTGCGGCACCTCGTCGAATTACACGGTGGTTCGGTAAGAGCCGACAGTCCCGGCCAAGGAGGAGGCGCCTCGTTTTATGCAACATTTCCTCTCATCACCGAACGTATCAGCGGTGAGACTCTGATTCAAACTGACAAACCACTTTCAATACCCACACTCGATGGCGTACGGGTTCTGATTGTTGATGATGAAGAAGATGCACGACAGATTATTAGCGCAGTAATTCAACGTACCGGAGCCGAGGTGAAGACCTGCGAGTCAGCCACTGAAGCGCTGGAGATGTTATTGCGGTGGCAGCCCGACGTGTTGATGAGTGACATTGCAATGCCCGGCGAAGATGGCTACAGCTTCATCAGCAAGGTTAGATCGTTACCGCAAGGCAGAAATATTCCCGCGGCCGCTTTCACTGCGTATGCTCGAGAAGAGGATCGCAACCGAGCGCTTGCTGCAGGCTATCAAATGCACATCGCCAAACCTGTCACTTCCGTACAGCTAGTCGCAATGTTGGCCCATCTCGCGGGGCGCGCAGCGTGATTCTCACTAGACTGTCACCACGGTCCCATTAAAGTTCGGCAACTAAACCCATTGAAGCGTTCGTTGTAACAGGCGCGCTGTTCTCTCAGCAGATTTATTTCCGATGTTTTCGCCAAGCTTCAATGATTCCGTCCCATCAGAACGTCATTGCACGCCTGCGGCGACTCGGCCGAGCGCGACATTCGACGCGATTCCTTTATGTAAGCCTTGGTGAAAACCATCAAGCGTTAAGGCGCTTGAGAACGCCCTATGAATCAATTTTCTTGTCTTCCCGATTACGTAGGTGCTGCAGTTGTAAGAGCAGTGAAATCCAGGTTCGCGAGATGAATAACGCCACCCCATGGGCCCTGCAGGGCCTCTGTCTGACCAGTGAACTTCACAGCCCGTGTTCGAGCGTCGAGAATCTCAAAGGTCTCAAAATCAAATCATTCGACATCACAACCGCAGACTTCGAATCAGTTCGAGTGAAGCCAATCTGATTGAACGTGAGGTAAAAGGTTGGTGTTGGCGCTTGGGAGAAGGTGGCGTTGCAGGTAAGAAGATAAGAAAACAAGCCGCAGCGTTGTTCCGCATGCGGCGACATATAACAGAAATTTTGGAGTGCCACAGGCGAATGGCAGTGCCGACGGCGCTATGGATTATTCGATTGCAATAATAGCGCCGCCGCCGCTTCACTCTGCCGGCCTACTCTAAATCCTACGGTTTACCGGGGCCCTTTCCCTTACCGCCACCTTTCGGTCCCGCAGTTGGCGGACTGTGTTTTGGCTGCGCCTGCTGTCGTTGCTGCGCTTGAGCAGGTGGACCCTGTCGTTGCGCTTGCGGCGCCGGCGCTCGTCTCTCAACTTGAGGTGCAGGCGCGCGTCTCTCAACCTGAGGCGCCGGCGCTCGTTTCTCAACCTGAGGCGCAGGCGCGCGATTCATCTGGGGCGCCGGACGCCTCTGGATAATCTGTGGCCTCACTTGTTCTTGCGGTCGCGACTGACGGACCGGAAGTGGTGGGCGCGTTCGCTGTATCCGAACCGGTTGCTGCTGAGCGTGTGGTGGAGTTGGACGCACCACCTCACGTTTAACCTGCTGCTGAGCCGGTCTTCCAACTCTTTCTGCTTGCGGCTGTTGTGCTGCTCGTATCGCACGTTGTTGCTGTGCACGCTCAGCACCCCTCATTTGCGGTTGCATGCGCTCCTGCCTTGGCGCAAATTGCTGTTGTTGCTCACGTCCATTTCGACCGTTTCCGCGACCGCCTTGCGCAAGCCCTGTACTCACTTGCGGTTGTTGCGGTGCGGGAGCACCGTTTCCCCGTTGTGCCTGCACTGGCTGACGCTCATCTCTCATGCGTAACTTTTCGCCTTTTGCACGAGCGGGCGCGGACTGAACCTTCATTGCTGGTGACAGGTCCTTTCTGAACGGTGGTGCTACTGGTGCTGAGCTCACGATCACGCTTGTATCGTTTAATTTCTTCGCAATCCCTGGAGGCAAATCAATTTTTCCTCGACCCCAGGCTGAGTGGACCACTGCATTTCGCAACGGTGTTAATGTCAAGGGATCGAGCACAGGTCGCACATTGGCGAGCGTCTGTCGGTCCACGCGAGTCACGCGACGAGGATCGATCACATTACCAAATTGATCCACCGGCACTACTGTAACGGCGTTCGGCGCATCGAGGTTCACTACTCGAGTCTGAACGATATCGGTGTTGTTCAAATAGTAAGGCTGCCAGTTATCAGTGTAGTAGTAACGCGGTACGTATGGATCTCCGGGGCCGAGTGGGACCCAGCCGATGTCGTTTGCCTGATTGAACGGTAAAAAGGCAACGAGAGCGGGCGAATACAGAGGCGTTGTATTTACTGCATCTGGAACCCAAAACCACTGGTTGTTCGCGAATGCCCAGCGACCGTAGTGATACGGAGCATAACCCCAGGGTTCACTCGAAACCCATGTTGGGCCATATGGGTAATCCGATAACCAATAGCCCTGTTGATAAGGCGCCCAGCCCGCATCTACTCGCGGACACCATGCATAGCCATAACCGTTTATATCTCGCCAGTCTCCGTAATAGTCGAGGTCGTTTATGCCGGGGACATTGTCAGTGACATACTGGTAACTGACGTTGCGGCGATACGGGTCGAAGTAATAAGGATCATTTAGATAGGTGTCGTAATCGCGGTATCTCCCATCGTAATACTGCGGATATTGAGAACTGTAATAATCATCAACGAGGTATCCGGCGTCGCGACCATCGAGACGAGACAGCACAACATCTGCAGCTGTCTGGCCCACTAAGGTCAACATCTCGCCTTTGCTGATCTGGCCACTCCCCCCGAGCCCAACGACCTGTGCAAGTCCACTCAACACTGATACCAAAACATTGCCATTACTAAAACCGACGTTGTAGAGGCCAGGCTGATTCAAATCAACAGCTCCGTATGGCGTCGCAACCTCAAACAATTCACCCGGCGCTAAGTACCCAACGTCGAATGTCGCTGTACCATCACGAAGTGCTAGTTGGGTCCGATGGTCGGCGAGCGACAGAATGTCTAACGATGTGTTTGGATTCAGGCGAGCAAAGTTACGCCCGGTAAACGCAAGGCTTGCGCGCGAATTGTCGCGAGTATAGATACGATCGCCAACGGAAAACGGTGCATTAGGAGTAGCCGCAATCCACTGTGCGTTGGTCGTACCAGTAGAAACGCCATTCTCAAGCGCCACATCGCCATCGACTCGTTCGATACGCGCCGCATTCGGTAATGCTTCTGCTGAAACCCTTTGTTCGTGTTTCATCCACAGCGCTACACCGGCGCCTGCGGCAACAGCGCAGACTATGGCGATTACAATCATGTGCGGCCAAACTTTCCAATCTCTCATGTGCCCCCCTTAGTTCACACTCAACGTCTCAAAACGCAAACGAGGTTTGTGGTTTCGTACCAAACTGTCGCAATCACCATGCCTCCGATTTCGAGTTGGACGATGCCCCCTAGTGGTACGACGCACATGTCTGAATAGCTGTTGGCTTGTAGCCATTTGATCACAGAACGACAATCGTTTGGCAAGATTTGGGAGTCGGCTCGACACCAGAGCCGTAAAGTCTAAGTTTTGTGATTGCGCAAGGTTCGGCCCTAATAACCCGATATCGGTTAGAGATTGAATCATATGCGTTCCCGGATTCGTTCTGTGATCGCGGGGATAACGTTCTGTCGTGTGGAACACTGTTTGCAATTCGTCATGCGAATCAGTTTCCCCAGTGGTGAATTAACGGAAAGGGAACTCTATGAGGGGCCTCAAGGCTTTTATATCGGCGGCATTGGCGACAGCCGTGTTCGCCGGCGCAACTCAAGCGCAAGGTCGACGCGGGCGCGGCGAAGAACGCAGTCAACAGAACCAAGCTCAGCAGGACGAACGTGAAAGAGACAGACAATCTCGTCAAACAGAGCGTCAGCAGCAACAGCAAGACACGCGATCACAGCGCGACGCCGAACGGCAACAGCAACAACAACAGCAACAACAGCAACAGCAACAACAACAGCAATTAAATCAGCAACAGCGTTACGAACAGCAGCGTCAGCAACAGATGCGCAGCTCCGCTGAGCGTCAGCAGCGTTGGGAACAGCAACGGCAGGAGCAGAGGCAAAGTCGTCAGAATCAGCAGCAACGCACAGAACGACAGCGGCAGGATCAAATACGCGAGTCGCAGGAACGTGACCAACGTTGGCAACAACAGCGACAGCAACAGATTCGACAATCGGAGGAGCGTGACCAACGACAACGTACTGACGACCAGCGTCGATGGGAACAACAACAGCCCAATCGCGATTCCGACCTAAGGCGCCAACGAGAGCAGCAGCAACAAGGCACATGGGGGCGTCAGCCGAACAATAACGATCGAACTCGGCAGTGGCAGCAGGAACAACAACTGCGGGCTGAACAGTACCGGCAGGAACTGCAACGACGTCAGTCGTGGGCTTACGACCGTCAGCGACTGCTCGAACGACAACGCCGTAACGCGCAGTTGCGCTATCAGGAGCAATACATCGACCGCGTGCGTCGCGATCAATTGCGCTTGCAGCAATGGAGATACAACGACTACGGTCCGTACAACTATCGTTATCGGCGGGGCTCTAGCTATTACGAGACCAGCCAGTACGGAGCAGAGATGTTGCGGCGGGCGGTTCAGGATGGATATGACCAGGGGTTCCGAGCGGGCCAGGCTGATCGCGAGGACGGCTGGCAGTTTGATTCGCAAAGCCCATATGCCTTCGAGGACGCTAGCTACGGTTACGACGGGTACTACATCGGACTCGAGGATTATCAGTACTACTTCCGCGAAGGTTTCCGCCGTGGCTACGAGGATGGTTACTATGGTCGCTACCAATACGGTCGATACAACAATGGAACGGCCAGTATTCTCGGAGCGATTCTGGAACAGATTCTCGGATTGCAGTTGTTGCGTTGATTCGCAAACTTATTGACCATGGGAACAGACGAGCCGCAATCATTTGCGGCTCGTCCTCGTTATGCGGAGTGTATTCTGGCTCCAGTAAACAACTCTTTGACAAAGAACAAATTCAGGCTTTAAACATGTCTTCCGCACGCCTTCACCAGGCATCTGAAATCTCCAGTTCAAGGGTCAAAAGATTGCGCATTTGCGACCCACGTGTGTAATCTCCGCATCAATATGTCGTTTGAACCAGGCACAAGGATACAGGAGCTCGAGCGGAGTCGAACCTACGAAATGGGTCAGGCTTCGTTATGGCCAAACTACGTTGGTGGTCTTGCTTACATGAAGCTGGCGCTCTCGAGTGCAAATGAAAGCCACCCTTACCTGAAGTTCTGTTTCTTTCCCTCCCCCTTTCTTTTTATGTCAATTAGTCAGAAATGGAACGAGCCCGTAGAGCAGGGCAGTGCGCCGTTGCTCAGAACGCCGGCAGAAGAGCTCGGCTTCGCTTGAGCACCTCCTTCAAACTGGCTATGCTACCAATCACCCCCCCCAAATTTTTGATCCTTCACAGTGTCGAATAAATGCGCAAATTTGTACTCATCCTCTGCTTGCTGATGATAAACGGAACTTTGGCCGTTGAAGGACAAATCACTGCTCGTGAGCGTGCGGCAAATCTCCGGGTGCAATTAGCGGAGGTCGAAGCCAAACAGACTGAACTGCAAGATCGAATTGCGCAGATCAACGAAGACATCAAGCCGGAAAACATCGAGAAGAGCCTTGCGGGCGTGGGCAGCACAAAGCCGGAGGAACTGCGTGAACAACGACGCCGGCAACTCGAGATACAACAGAAGAGTATCCAGTCGCAATTGGATTTAGTTGTTACAAGCCACTCTCGCTTGGAGAAGGGAATTGCAGACGCTGATGCTGAGGCCTATC
>JBHEMC010000028.1:0-45979 GCA_046262775.1 Pyrinomonadaceae bacterium
GGGTGAGGTCCTGGTGAACGGGAAATCGACGGTAACGTGGGATGCAATCGTGTTACGACGACACGTTGGTTACGTGATTCAGGAAGGTGGGCTATTTCCACATTTTACGGTGGCCCATAACATCGGATTAATCCCCACACTGTCAGGATGGAGCACTGCGCGTACCGGGAAACGTGTGCGCGAACTACTCGAAATGGTCGGGCTTGAACCGCACAGCTTTGAGAGTCGATATCCGAGTGAGTTATCCGGAGGGCAGCGACAAAGAGTTGGCGTTGCGCGTGCACTGGCTGCCGATCCGCCGCTGCTTCTGCTCGATGAACCATTCGGCGCACTTGATCCACTCACGCGAGCCAATTTGCAAAATGAGTTTCAGGCACTGACGCGAACCCTAGGCAAGACTGCAATCTTTGTAACACATGACATTCGCGAAGCGTTACTGGTTGGCAATCGAGTTGGACTTATGCAGGCGGGCCAATTGGTCCTACTGGATACCCCCAAACAGTTTCTGAAGTCCGATCACGCACAAGCACGCGCTTACCTCGACACTCTTCGGATGCCATGATTTGGAGTGCGTTGGCAGAGCGACGCGACGCCGCACTTTAGTATGAGGTTTCTGCAGCAGAATTGGCCTGACTTGCTGTTACAAATCCGGCAGCACGTTTGGCTCGTTTTCCTTTCCACCTCAATTGCAGTGTTGATTGGAGTGCCAACTGGAATTCTGCTGACTCGCTATTCTCGTTTGCGTGGCCCGGTAGTGGGCATCGCAAACATTCTGCAAACGATCCCGAGTCTTGCACTCTTCGGCTTCCTCATTCCTTTACCATTCATCGGCGGCATCGGCACCCGCACCGCATTAGTCGCTCTAGTGCTTTATTCGTTGTTGCCGATCATTCGAAACACCGTTACCGGAATAGTTGGAGTCGAACCAAGCGTGCGTGAAGCCGCAACGGCCATGGGGATGACCGACCGTCAGATTTTGCTGCAGGTCGAATTGCCACTGGCGATGGGTGTCATAACAACCGGCATTCGCGTAGCTACCGTTATTGCTGTTGGTGTTACGACGATCGCGGCCGCTGTTGGGGCGGGCGGCCTGGGTGTCTACATCTTTCGAGGCCTGCGACAGTATGACAACAAGCTGCTGCTCGCTGGTGCACTACCCGCTGCTCTGCTGGCTCTGTTTGCCGATTTCAGTTTAGGCCTGGTTGAGCAACGCTTTACTTATGGCGCCCGCCGTAGACCATTCACCGTTGTTCAAAAAAGCCTGGTCCTGGTGATCGCGCTACTTTTGATCAGTGGCTTTATCGGCGCTTACCGCGCTGGTTCAAGGGAAAGCACTGGTCCGGTAAATGGCAAAAGAGTGGTTATCGGTTCCAAAGATTTCACTGAATCGATCCTTTTGAGTGAGATTGTGGCCCAACTGTTGGAAAAGCGCGGCGTAACTGTCGAGCGACAATATGAATTGGGAGGAAACCTTCCACATAAAGCGCTCGTCAGCGGCGAGTTGGATTTATATCCGGAATATACGGGTACTTCCTATACGGCGATCTTTCATCACACACCCATCAGCGATCCGCGGATGGTGTATGAACAGGTGAAGCGCGACTACGCCCAATCCGGCGTGGACGTAAGTGCGCCACTTGGATTTGAAAACACGTTTGCCATTCTCATACGGGGCAAAGATGCCAGGAACTTGAATCTCAGAACGATCTCCGAAGCATCACAATACACACCAGGCTGGCGAGCAGGATTTGGCCAGGACTTCATGTCACGCGCGGATGGTTATCCCGGGTTTTCTAAAACTTACGGCCTCAGGTTTGCAGATGTGCGAGAGATGGATCTGTCACTTACTTATATCGCACTTGCTTCAGGCAAAGTAGATTTGATCGCAGCAAATTCAACCGAAGGTCGAATCGCAACGCTCGACCTGTTTCAACTGCAGGACGACCGTCATTACTTTCCACCTTATGAGGCGGTTTACCTCGTGAACCATAATGCACTCGTGCGAGTCGACGAGCTTCGTCAGATCTTGCAACAACTCGCCAGCGCAATTACCACTGAAGATATACGGCATCTGAATTATGAAGTTGATGGCAACAAACGGGATTCTAAAGACGTTGTAAGAGAATGGATCGCCTCCAGGGGATACTAAAATGCGCGGTGTCTCAGCATCGTCAATAGCGCCGAGTTGACTATGAGCGTTTAGGTAGATGCAGACAGCACTGAAGCGTCAGGGCGGAAGGAAAACTGAAGTGACAATTCTAGATGTGCTCCTATTACTGATCGTTGCGGGCGTCTGTGGTGCGCTAGGTCAGGCAATCACCGGTTATTCGCGTGGCGGATGTCTGGTGTCGATAGCTTTGGGATTTGTCGGAGCTCTGCTGGGAATGTGGCTAGCTCGCGTGATGCATTTGCCGGAACTATTTTCGGTGCAGATCGGCACTACTGCGTTTCCAATCGTCTGGTCGATTATCGGATCCGCTCTCTTTGTCGCCATCATCACGCTGCTCACGCGGCGTACCTATTGACCACAACTAAAAACGTCACTGAGGGGACAAACTTCAATTCGTTCCACCTCAGTGACGCAATTTTTTAACGTGGCTATGTTTGTACGGGTGAATGCTGCCTACTGGTTGTCTGGGGGATCAATAGCTTTTGCTTCTTCACCTGTGGAATCCATGCTCACGTCGGCTTTTCCACCACCCTGATTGTCTGGTGGGTCGATTGCTTCTTCAGTTACATCATTTTCTCTGTCTGACATGTTGAGGCCTCCTTGCAGTTTGGGAGTTTAGCTGGGCGAACCCAACTGTTTGTAATAAACCTGAATATCAGGCCGGGAAGTATACGCTTTGTATACGTCTGAACCCCAGCCTTGTTCAAGCTGTTTCAGCGCCGCCTTCGCCCGACCCAATTGTTCGTCGGCTGCAGTTTTATCCCCGAGGCGTGCACTGGCGCGCGAAGCAATAAGCCAGCCTCGCCATCGCGACTCAAGCTGACCTCCTCGGCTAAGTCGTTCCTGTAGTTGATTTATAATCGTCAACGCCCCGTGAGCATCCCCGCTTTCAAATGCGGCTTCGGCTTGTGCCAACATAGCGTGAGACAACAAAGCAGCGTCGCTGGAGGTTCCCGCTATCTTGATGGCTTCCGCGCACAGGGTCTCTCCTTCTTTCGCCGATCCGGACAATGTTTTTAGCATGCCCATCAACAATGTTGCCTGGATGTTCACTTCTGGATAATCCTTGCCTGCGAGAGCCATTGCTTCAGTAGTCTTCTGTCCGGCTTGACTCAGCTCACGATTGCTCAAGTTCATCTCCGCATTGACCAGGCGAACAACGGGCGCTAGCTGCTTGAACTCAGTTTTCGATTGATCGAGTGCGGCAGTTACTTCACTCAACGTTTGTCGAGCATCGTCGTATCTACCCAACCTCCACAAGATGTTTCCTCGATTCGCTTCTGTGAAAACAATGCGCAGTTGATTCCCGACCGATCTGTAGATCTTCAGTGCTTCGTCGTACTGTTGAAGTGCCGCCGGATAGTCTTCCTGGTCAAAAAGAACGGCGCCTGTTTCCAGATAAGTGTCCGCGATGGCTGGTTGGCTGCCGCCCTGTTGCGCAATCGCTAGTTTCTGACCTAACGCATTCAGCGCCTCTTGATAGTCGCCAAGCCGCCGGTGCGCGCGCGCGATTTGTGTCAAACACGATGACACGTTCTTCGGGTAATTGTTTTGCTGAAAATAGGTGAGGGCTTCCTGGACCAAATTCAATCCTTCCTGCGTCTGAAGCTGTTGAATGTAAAGACCGCCTAAATTAGCTTTCCCACGCGCTTCGCGCAGCTTCCCCTTGTTGCTTTGCGCAAAATTTATGGCCTCCTTGAAATATGCTTCCGCTGTTTTGTGATCGCCGCGACTGGAAAAGGAGTTGCCAAGTTCGAGCAAACCACCCGCTACAAGATTTTCAAGGTTACGTGTTCGGGCAAACTGCACAGCTTCGTTTGCTTTGCTTTCGGCTTGATCGTTTCTTCCCTGAATTGAATAGAGATAGCTAAGCTCTATCAACGCATTGATCTGTTGAGCTTCGTTTTTGATTGTGGAAGCACCATCAACTGAAAGCTGAAACTGTTTTTCAGCTTCTATATACTGACCCTTGTCTCGAAAAAGGATGCCGCGCTGGCGAAGCACTTCATTAACACCCTCAACATTGCTCTGCGTTTGATACAGTGATTCAGCTGTGTCAAAAAACTTTGACGCATTCGCCGCATCTTGTTTTCGGTTGTAAACAATCCCACCTCGAAGGTACGCAGTGGCGTATTGATTGTTTTTCTGGATCGCAATCAGGTATTGCTGCAGTGCTTGATCGACGTCGCCATTGTTTTCAAACGCATAACCGAGATCGACATACACATGTGGATCGTCCGGCGACAGTTTGACAATCTGGCTATACGCACCAATGGCGGCAGTAAAATCACGCCGTACTGTCGCCGTAATCCCATCCAGATATAACGCATCGACCGCCGATAACAGTGCCCGGTCACCCACGCTCAACAATTCGTCTTTGGCTCTATCCGTATAGTCGAGCTCGCCCCACGCCTGGGCCAACCGAGCATGGGCAAGAGCATATGCTCCGTCTATATTGATTGCCTGTTGAAATGCTTTGCTTGCCTGGTAATACGCTCCGTTACGCAGACCTTCGGCCCCGATGTTGTACCAGTAAGCTGCCGTCGGTTGTGGACGGTAAACTGAATGGGGCCACCAGCGAACCACAGCCCAAATCGCGGCGCTTGTGAGTAGTACAGAAACAATGATCGCACTCAATGAAAATCGTTGACGCCGGAGCGAAGTGGTGAAAGTGATTAGAGCGTTTGAACGACTTGTCGGCCCCTTACCCAGATTGCGCGATAAGACACTCTTCGTAAGTTGCCCATCGCCGCTTAAACCGGCCATCGCACGCCTCAGATCCTTCAAGAGGTCATTCGCCGACTGATATCGATTCTCAACCTTCTTTTCGAGCGCCTTCAGCGTAATTCGATCCAACTCCACAGGCACTCTCGGATTGAGTTGCGACGGCGGCGGTGGCGTAACATGAATAATCTGAGCGCCGATTTCCAGGACACTGCCGCCCGTAAAAGCTGATTGGCCCGTAAGACACTCGTAAAGTAAGGCGCCGAGAGCAAACAAATCGCTTCGGCCATCCACAGCTTTTCCACTTGCCTGTTCAGGCGACAGATAAAGCGGTGTACCGACAATCACGTCACTTCGAGTTTGAGTTGAATAGAGCGTTTCCGCGTCAAGGTCGACACTTGCAGATGGCTCCTCGAACAGGTGCTTCACCAAACCAAAGTCAAGAACTTTTACCTGTTCGCGTTCAGTGATCATGATATTGGAAGGTTTAATGTCGCGGTGCACGATTCCTACATGATGTGCCTCGGATAGCGCCTCAGTTATCGCAGCCGTTATTTGTGCGGCTTGCAGAACAGTTACGCCGCGACTTTCCAGCAGGTCACTTAGAGAGGAGCCCTTGAGGTACTCCATCACAATGAATGGCACGCCTTCAGGCGTTTCGCCATAGTCGTAAACAGTCGCGATGTTAGGATGTGTCAGCGAAGAGACCGCCCTGGCTTCTCGAATGAAGCGGGCTCGATAATGATGGTCCAGAGAACTCAGAAACTTGATTGCGACACGACGTGCGAGATGCTTGTCTTCGGCGAGGTACACGACACCCATGCCGCCCTTGCCAAGTTTTTCGATAATTCGATAATGCGAAACTGTCTGGCCGATCATGCTCTTACGGGAATCCTGTGATTGGAAAGAAATTGGATAGCAGCGGTTCCAGGGATTAGAACCTGCTTCATTCGCGGTTTACATTGACGGCATTGTGCGTCAACGAGTGGGCAAATTCAAGGAATCGGGATGTGCGATTGCGGTTAAATTTGACGTTAAAATTTGAAAATTCCGATTTGCCTGTTGTGCATCTGCGGCAAGTTTACCGTTGGCTGCTATTGATTCGTAAACAAGGTTCCGTGATTGAGCCTCGGGGTTGTCCTGTGGAACTTCACGTTTACTGTCACCAACCCACGTCTCTCTCATCCCCGGCGCCGAAGAGGCGACAATGAAAGATTACACCTCTTTGTAGCTGGCAATCTTGACCACCGTGGCACACGGTCGTGCCTCTCAAACGTAACCTACCGAAACAATGACAAATGTCGAAGCTTAAACGTCAAATTTGTCGCTGCCTCGCCAGCCCTCTCATGGCACTTTTGTGCCCCGAATCTTTTCCTCCTGCTTGCGGCGAAAGTCGTGCAACCTCTCTCGCAACTCCGGCCGGCTGTTGGCCAGAATCGCAACTGCTAACAACGCAGCGTTGATCGCTCCCGGCTTACCAATAGCGAGGGTGCCCACAGGTATGCCGCCCGGCATTTG
The DNA here is from genome assembly GCA_046262775.1 of Pyrinomonadaceae bacterium. Lineage (GTDB taxonomy): Bacteria > Acidobacteriota > Blastocatellia > Pyrinomonadales > Pyrinomonadaceae > PSRF01. Next base: position 6,413 of record JBHEMC010000028.1, read on the forward strand.
CACGGTGGCTAACAATGAATCAAGACCATTCAAAGCGTCGCTCCGCATTGGTACACCAAGGACCGGCAGGGTCGTATGTGCCGCGAGCACACCGGCCAAATGTGCGGCACCGCCTGCTGCGGCAATGATAACTTCCAAACCCCGCTCTTCCGCGGTCGAGCCAAATTCCGCGGCAAGCGACGGAGAACGATGAGCTGAGATGACCCGACATTCATGTGGCACTTCGAATTGCGCCAGCGTTTCATCTGCGTGGCGCATCGTCTCCCAGTCAGACTGACTACCCATAATCACTGCTACGAGTACACCCGGCGCCTTCTCTGTAATCTTAAACATAGACGAATTCCTATTCTTGGTTGAAAGAGCAGCAACAGATTACACACAGCTACGTAGAAAACAAAAAACCGATGCCAGTTTTCTCTCCGGCCACGGCTGCCAAGTTCTTGTTCTCTCGAAAAATTCGTTCATTAATTTCAGTAGCTTGAGCCAATTTGCCAGGCGCGCGAAAGCATGTAGGCCGGGGGTCAAGCTAAAGTTTGCAACTCAGGGCTCGCGAACGCATACAGCATTGAAGCCAGCGCTGTGAAGCTGGGGGCTCTGTTTCACTCTCCCTGGTCCAATGAATACCCACGCTCGCCATCAAAATTATAGAGATTCTCTGTCTTGATGAAGTCGTAGCCTGCCTCTGCAAAGCGCCGCAAGAGCGATATCACCGCAGTATGCGAAACAAGCGCACCATTGCCTGACGACAAAAAACGACAACGCCAGTTATCTGAGCAGAACGTTTCGGAATGCCCCCCGGGCCATACCTTAACACCCCGATTACTAATCATAGTTAACTTGACACCGTTTCCACTCAACGTGCTGAGCGCATCACCCAGATCATCAGCCGATCCCTTGGTCCAATCGAGAAACACATCAACTCCAACAAGGTCCTTCTGCGTCGTTATTTCCGCAGCAGCAGATTTTGTGGGAGGAGCATCAGCAGCTCTGTTGTATTCCACGGCTTTTAGAATTTGCGGCGTTTGGCCCAACCTGTCCACGACAGCCTGTGCAAACTCTTTCGTTCCCACCTTTTGTTTGCTCACACTCTCATCATAGATGTCGTAGGTGTGGATTCCGTCTTCAATCGTTCGCAACCATCCATTGTGTACTCGCTCCGCTGCATCGATCTCGCCAATATGAACCAGCATCATCACTGCGCCGAGCAAGAGTCCCGAAGGGTTCGCAAGGTTCTGTCCGGCTCGTCGCGGAGCTGAACCGTGAATTGCTTCAAACATAGAGACGTGCTCGCCGATGTTTGCCGACCCTGCCAGCCCAACTGAACCCGCTATCTGTGCCGCAACATCGGAAAGAATGTCGCCATAAAGATTCGGCATTACGATGACGTCGAAAGCGTTCGGTGTGTCGGCAAGTTTCGCCGCGCCAATGTCAACAATCCAGTGCTCGTTTTCAATATCCGGGTATTCGCCGGCAATTTCAGTGAAGACTTTATGGAAAAGTCCGTCCGTCACTTTCATGATGTTGTCTTTTGTAAAGCACGTAACCTTCTTGCGGTTATTTTTACGCGCGTACTCAAAGGCATAGCGAACAATCTTTTCCGATCCCGGTCGGGAAATCAGTTTCAAACACTGTGTAACCTGGTTCGTCTGACGATATTCGATACCGGCGTACAGATCCTCTTCGTTCTCGCGGACAATCACAACGTCCATATTCGGGTGTTTCGTTTCAATGAATGGATGATAGGAAACGCAGGGCCGCACATTGGCGTATAAACCAAGAACTTTCCGGACAGTAACGTTCAGACTCTTGTACCCGCCTCCCTGAGGCGTGGTAATCGGCGCTTTCAGAAAGACCTTCGTTCGTCGCAGCGACTCCCACGAACTCGGCTCGATACCTGATGAATTACCAGACAGGTAGACTTTTTCACCAATGTCGATGGTCTCGATCTCCAACGGAGCTCCTGACGCCTTCAGGATGTGCAGGGTGGCGGCCATAATTTCTGGCCCAATCCCGTCGCCGTGGGCGACTGTGATACGTATGGTTCGTCCCATTGATTGCGTGCCTTTCTGAATGGTCAACTTGAGAACGTAGAAGCTGCAAAATACTAAGCTATAAAGCGCGAGACCAGCAATCAATGGCCACACTGAACATAGCCTGACAGTAGAGTATGCTTGACGCGTTTCTCACAGCTCCGGCATACTTTTGCTTACCAGATACCTGCTCTCGCGCATCAATGGTGACTGCGCCTGTCCGTGATCGATAAGCGACGAGGTTCGGCTGAGGAGAGAGTGAGGCAGTTGTCAACTATTTAGAAGCCGCTCTCGAGAACTTAAGAGCACCGGGTGCGTCGCAGCTCGCCGAAAGTATCGGTCGTTTCCCCCCGAACTGGATCAGCGAATTCCAGCAAGCCCGAGCTTCCCTGAACATTAAGGATAGTTAAGAATGGCTACAAAACTTTACGTTGGTAATCTCTCGTTTCGCACCACGAGCGAGGAACTGCGCGAGGCATTCTCGGCAGTAGGAACAGTGGAATCAGCTTCGGTGATCGAGGACCGGGAAACGGGACGCTCACGCGGCTTTGCTTTTGTGGAAATGGCTACTGCGGAAGAAGCATCCGCAGCAATCGAGGCTTTTAACGGCAAGGATTTTGGCGGTCGCAATTTAACTGTCAACGAAGCCAAGCCGAGAACTGATCGAGGCGGAGGGGGCGGACGCGGCGGCTACGGTGGTGGCCGGGGCGGCCGCGGTGGTTACGGCGGCGGACGCGATCGCGAAAACGATCGTTCCGAACGCGAACTACGCTGGTAAATCGTAGGGGCGGCACCCGGTGGCCGCCCCTATCCTTTTCTCTACACCTCTCAACCCAAGTAGATTCGCAAATCACTTCCTGGCCGCGGGAATTATCTTCAGAGAAAGCCTCTCCGTCCCACGCACTACTTCGACTTCATACTCTTGCCCCGCCTTCATCTCGCCTAACGCATATGTGTAGTCGTAAACATTATGTATGTCGCGTCCGGATATCTTCACGATCCTATCGCCGGCTTTCAATTCCGCTTTCGCGGCAGGAGAATCCTCGCGAACACCATCCAGCAGTAGACCGGCGCTAGTGTCAGCGTAATTTGGAATCGTGCCGAGATACACGCGAAAACCGGTCGTCTGTGCGCTGTCGCTCTTTGCAACTGTATAAGTCAGTCGTTTTTCGCTGCGGTCGAGGTCGCGAACCATCCTTGCAACCATGCCGAGAATCCGCGCTTCGTCCGCATAGTTGAGCTTGTCAAAAGCGTCTGACGGCTTGTGATAGTCAGGATGATTGCCGGTCCAAAAAAACAACACCGGAATCTGTTTCGAATAGAACGAAGCATGGTCGCTTGGACCATAACCATCGTCCTGCAGGGTCAGATTGAAGGCCTTACTGGAATTCGTTGTTACAATGGGTCGTCCATTAGCCGATACAACCATTGGCAGACCACCCGAGGTTCCGAGTTGACCATCTGTTGTAGCTGTGACGTGTGTCGTCTGGAAAAAATTTTCCGAGGCAATCATTTCGCGCCACTCCTTTGCCGTACCAACGCCACCAACAATCAGTTTGCGGTCTCTCATACGTCCAATCATGTCCATGTTCATCATCGCAACAGTGTTTGTGAGGGGAGTTAATGGATGATTGACATAGTAGTTCGAACCAAGTAGTCCTTCTTCTTCACCACTGAAAGCAATAAATACAACTGTACGCCTGGGCCTTGGACGTTGTGCAGCGAGCAGCCGGGCCAGTTCAATCACCCCGGCAACGCCCGAGGCATTATCATCTGCGCCATGATGTATTTCGCCTTGGTGAGGTGCGAGACTCCCCTCGCCGCCGCGGCCGAGGTGATCGTAGTGGGCACCCAAAATGATCGTTTCGTTTTTCAGAGTTGGATCGGACCCGTCAAGTATGCCGATGACGTTGTACGCGGGTACTTCGCGACGAACGAGATCAATCGTCATGCTCGCTAACTCGTTTTCAGACCCATTACCTGCCTGCTTCGCCCACGCCTGCAAGCGCACGATTCCTTCTCCTCCACCAACGACGCGCTGTGAAACCACAACGACCGGCAATCCGGCATCCCCAGCGCCGTTGTCATAACTTAATTCTGCCATACGATCGTCTTTTAGGTTCGACTCGCTGGCGACGATAATGAGGGCCTTTGCACCAGCGTTCCGGGCGGCAATAGCCTTCCAACGCACGCCTTCAAATTGAGCAAAGTCGCCGTGCGGGTTATCGCCATCGGGTGTGCCTGCAAGTGCGAGCGCGATTTTCCCCGCAGCTTTTTGCCCTGAGTAATCGTCGTGGTTGAGGCTGGATGCGGTAATGCCATAGCCAACAAACATCACCGGAGTAGTCTCCAGATTTCCATTCGCCGAAAAGCCAAGTGGCATCCAGTCTTCACCAACGCGAAGGGGCTGGTTTGCGAACGTCAAAACGTTGCCGGCGCCCAACTCAACACCCGCAACGTAGGGAAACGTCTGCAAATATTGAGACATGGCAATGCTCAATCGGCGTGAAGCGCCTCCCTTTTGCGTTGCTGGGCGCAGTCCTATTCGCGAGAACTCGCCTGCGATGTAGTGCGCGGCGTCGTTCGCGCCGGGTGTCCCTGTGCGCCGTCCGTTGAGTGCATCTGAAGCGAGATAGGAAACGTGTTGCATCAGCTTTGCAGGGTCGGGAGCGAGTTGCGAAAATTGTTGTTGCGCAACGACAGTTGCTGCAATCACCGACGCCGTAATAAGAATTGCTAGAAGTTTTTTAATTCGCATTGGCTAAAGCCTTCAATGTGTGCGGCAACTTAAGTACTTGTGTTCTCGAGGATACAGAATCCTTCCACAGCGCTGCCTCGGCCTCACTCAACCCAATCGGCGATAAATATATTCGTGTCACCCTGTTTCGTGGCGTTGCGGTTCGAGGCAAAGACCAACTTCTTCCCGTCACGCGAGAACATTGGAAAACCATCAAAGGTGTCGTTAAAAGTTATCCGCTCCAGACCAGTGCCATTTACATTAATCTTGTAAAGATCGAAATTCCGTCCGTGGGGATCCTTCATGTTCGAAGCGAAAATGATGCGCTTACCATCAGGGAAAAAGTATGGACCAAAGTTAGCCTTACCGTTATGCGTCACCTGTCGTTTGTTTGACCCATCGGCATTCATCACCCAAATGTCCAAAGTGGTTGGATGAATTAGATTCTGTTTCAAGAGATTGAGATAGTCAGTTTTGTCCTTTTCAGCTTGTGGGTGGTAGGCACGAAAAACAATCTGTTTTCCGTCGTAGGACCAGAACGGACCACCATCATAGCCAAGTTCGTTCGTCAAACGACGAACGTTGTGTCCGTCGAAATCCATGGTGTAAATGTCGAGATCGCCATCGCGCATCGAGGTAAACACGAGGTGCTTTCCGTCGAGTGTGATCGTCGTTTCTGCATCGTAGCCATTTGTATTAGTGAGCTGCTTTAAGTCGGACCCGTCAGGCCGCGCCGTAAAGATGTCGAACGTTGGATAGATTGCCCACACGTATCCCTGAGAAAAATCGGGACGTGGGGGGCACTCCTTCGCACCAAGATGCGTTGATGAATACAACACACGTCGGCCGTTCGGAAAGATGTATGAGCAGGTAGTTCGACCTGAACCCGTAGAGATCAGTTTCACGTTAGAACCATCGACGTTCATTGTGTAAATCTGATCGCAATCACCACCGTCGCGAGTTGATTGGAAGATCAACTGCCTGCCGTCGGCTGAAAAGTAAGCCTCGGCATTTTCCCCTCCAAACGTCAGCTGTTTCAGATTGCGCAGGTGTGTTTCGTTGTATAGGGCCAGCGAACTCGTCTGCCCAACTGAGGAACGAACGGAAGCTATAACACAGACGAAAAGAATGGCTGTCGACAGGTTTTTCATATGCGGAATTCGTTACTGTTGTGCCGGGTGTCGCTGCATCCCCTGCGTTATCGATGATCCGGAAGCAAGAGAATTGTTGCAGGGACCGCTGAGATGCTGAGAATGGAAGAAGCCTAACTCTTTGCCAAAGCGCGCTCTCTTGTGGGCACGCGGCGATCATCTGTTGCGGTTTGTTGCGCTTTTTTCCAGCGAACTATGAGAAGAACAACTGCTACTGCTCCAATGATCAGGCTGATCATCTGCGACGTCGACAGTCCAGTCATACTGGTCAATCCGAGAATGTCGCCTCTTGGATCGTCACGCACAAACTCAACCGCGAAGCGTACTGTCGAATAGATGATTGCATAGGCGAGTATTACTTGCCCGCTAAAGCGTTTCCTTTTGTGCAACCAAAGCAGAAATAGAAAGGCAATGAACATCGCAAACGACTCGTAGAGTTGAGTCGGGTGCAAATACGTGTCTGTGGGGACGCCGGTAATCTCGTGACCGAGTTCAGTAAACTTCACACCCCACGGAAGAGTTGTTGGTTTGCCCCAGCAACAGCCAGCTGCAAAACAGCCTTGTCGTCCCAGAAAGTTGCCGATGGCGACTCCGGGGGCGCAGGCATCTGCAGTCTTCCACCAGGGTAACTCATAGCGCCGCATCAGGAAGTACCCAGTCAGGACGGCCCCAACAAGGCCGCCGTAGAACACGCCTCCAGAGCGAAGAAAATCAAGTGAGATCAGTTGTAGCGGATGATCGCGATATTCGGGTTCGGTAAACAGCATCAGCACTTTCGAGCCAACCAGCGATGCTAAAAGCATCCACAGGCTCAGATCGTAAATTCGCTCACGCTTCAGGCCGTCGCGCGCGCTGAGCCGGACGGCGATCATGATGGCGCACAAGAAAGCCAGTGCGAGAAACACGCCGTAAGTGTTGATGGGGAAATTGCCAATGCGAAAAAGTTCTGGGTACATAGTATTCTGTTAGTAATCGGTTGTTTGTTGTCCGTTGAGCTTTACCGCACCCGCGATTGATTACGAACTAAGGACAAGTGACTGACGATGATCAAATAACAGATCCAGTGCAAGAAGCAGAGCACCCAGTGTGATGCTTGCATCCGCGACGTTGAATGTTGGCCAGTGATAACTACGCGCATGCAAGACAATGAAATCGATCACATAACCGAGTCGGACTCGATCTGTCAGGTTGCCGGCGATGCCGGCGAGCAACAATGCACAAGCGCCTAAAACTCGATCGTCATTTCGTTTGGTGCGTACAAAGTAGTAAAGCACCGCGATACCTGCCGCAACCGCAAGAACGACAAAGATCCAGCGGCCAAACTCGCCTCCCTGCTGTAACTGACCAAATGCAATTCCTTTGTTCTCTGTATAGATAAGATCCAGAAAACCCCGAATAATCACGCGATCCTCGCCATATCTGAGCACTCTAACTGCCCAGGACTTCGTGACCTGGTCAACCATATAGATGCCGAAAGCGGCGAGCAGGTAACCCGAGCGCCACGCAACTCGCGAACGAATACTCGACACTGGCTGGGCCGCATTATCAAGACTCATAGAAAATAGTGCAGTGGTGCAACAGAGCTACACTTGATGCATTACGAAGCCTGCAGGCCGTTAAGTCTCAGGATCCGTTGCCCTCGGATTCGCTTTCGTCCAGGGCTGCGACACACCTTTCGCAAATGGTCGGATACTTCTGCGATTCCCCTACACGAACTGAATAGTTCCAGCAGCGTTCGCACTTTTCACCTTGTGCTGCCGATACCTTTATGTCCACAGTCGCCGTCCCGCCTTGGGTTAAATCCACCTGAGAAACGATAAAGATGTACCGCAAATCGCGTTCGTAACGTTGCAACAATTCCAAAGTCTTTCCCGAAGTCGTTAACGAAAGCTTCGCTTCCAACGAGCTGCCAATCTGTTTATTTACACGCGCATGCTCCAATGCGCGCAATACTTCATCACGTATCGAGAAAATCTCCGTCCAGTCCGTCAACAAATCCGTTTGAGCGTGGTTCGCCGATTCCGGGAAGTTCGACAGGTGCACTGAAGCTTCCTTACGCGCAGGCAAATTCTCCCATATCTCGTCTGCTGTAAAGACGAGAACAGGCGCCAACATTCGGACGAGGGCATCGCCAATAGCCATCAGCACCGTCTGGGCCGATCGGCGCGCGCGATTCTTAGGAGCAAACGTGTACAGGCGATCCTTAATGATGTCGAAATAGCGTGCGGAAAGAGTTACCGTGGCGAAGTGGTACAGCGCCTGATAGACCGCGTGAAAATCGTAAGCGGAGTAGGCGTTGTTAACGCGGGCGATCACCACGTCGAGTTCAGCGAGAGCCCAGCGATCTATCGCTTCGAGTTCTTCGTCTGAAACGGTGTCGTGAGCAGGATCGAAACCGTGTAAGTTGCCGAGCACAAATCGTGCGGTGTTTCGCAACTTCCGATAACCATCTGTCACTCGCTGGATGATCTCTTGCGAGGCACGCATGTCGTCAAAGTAATTTGATGATGCACACCAGAGACGAATGATCTCCGCACCTGATTCTTTGATTACGACATCCGGTTCTACCGCGTTACCCGCCGACTTGTGCATCGCGCGTCCCTGTGCATCGAGCGTCCAGCCATGCGTGATCACTTGCTTGTAAGGCGCGCGATCGTGCGCACCGAGAGCGATCATTAGAGACGAATTAAACCACCCGCGAAATTGATCACCGCCTTCGAGATAGACATCTGCCGGCCAACGCAAATCGTCTCGATTCTCAAGAACGGCAATAGACGACACGCCGCTGTCAAACCACACATCGAGAATATCCGTCTCCTTGGTCCACTCGTCACTACCGCAGGCCTTGCAAACGTAACCAGACGGTAGTAGCTCCTTTGCCTCCCGCGTGTACCACGCGTCGCCTGACTCTTTTTCAAAGATATCCGCGACGTGATGAATTACTGCGGGATCGGCAACAGCTTCAGTACAGCTCGCGCAGTAGAAGACAGGAATGGAGACTCCCCATACTCGCTGTCGTGAGACACACCAATCCGGGCGGCCTTTCAGCATGTTGCGCATGCGATCGACGCCCCACGCGGGAAACCACTCGACGCGTTCAATCTCACTCAACGCCGCTGCACGTAAAGATGTACGAGGATTATCAGAATAGTTTTCGGTGTAGTTACTGCGGTCACGACCGTCGTCGTCTTTCTCAACTACTTTGCCATGCGCTTCGTCCATCGCAATAAACCATTGCGGGGTGGCGCGAAAGATGACCGGATTTTTACAACGCCAGCAATGCGGATAACGGTGGTCGTACTGTTCGCTGAATAGCAGTACGCCTGTTTGACGCATGAAGTCGACGATCTTTTCATTTGCGTCGAACACTCGCATGCCTGCAAAGTTTTCAACTTCAGACGTAAAGCGGCCTGAACTGTCGACAGGGCAATAGATCTCGAGACCATATCGTTTGCCGATGATGAAGTCGTCATGACCATGTCCGGGCGCTGTATGAACGCAACCAGTTCCCGCTTTGCTGCCGGCCTGTTTTTCACGTGCTTCGCTGACATCCAATTCTGTTTCGGCATCGGCCTCGCCGCCAAGCGTGACGTGCTCTCCGACCATCAGCAGCGAAGGTCGATCCAGCCATGCGTGACCACACTCAAGCCGATCCAGTTTTGATCCAGGAAAGCGAGCCAGCACTTTCGGCAACGCGTCGGCTTCACCGAGAGCACACTTCCGAGCAACAGATTCGAGCAGTTCACTCGCAACAATGTAGACCTCGTCACCATGTTCGAACGCTGCATACTCAAAATCGGGGTGCACTGCGATACCAAGGTTGGCGGGTAACGTCCAGGGCGTGGTGGTCCAGATCAAAACGAAGACCTTACGACCAGCCAATGCGGAATCAATCCTGGCAGGGTCACTGCGCAGCGGGAACTTGACGTAAACAGATGGACTGGTGTGCTGATGGTATTCCACCTCAGCCTCAGCCAGAGCTGTTAAGTCATGAATACACCAGTACACAGGGCGCGCGCCTTTGTAGACATAACCACGCTCGACGAACCGAGCAAACATACGCGCGGTTTCCGCTTCGTAGTGGTTGGACATAGTGAGATACGGATTGTCCCAATCGCCGAGAATTCCGAGCCGTTTGAAATCCCGTGTCTGGTTTTTCAGAGCTTGCGCCGCGTGTTCGCGACATGCCCGGCGGATCGAGACTGGGGACATGTTTGCTTTTTTCGCCCCAAGCTTTCGATCCACGTAGAGTTCGATCGGCAGGCCATGGCAATCGTAGCCTGGCACATACGGCGCGTCGAAACCCATCATCGAGCGCGACTTCACAACAAAATCCTTCAGAATTTTGTTCATCGCAGTACCGAGGTGGATATCGGCATTGGCGTACGGCGGACCGTCATGAAGAATAAATTTCTCCGCGCCGCGACGCGACTCGCGGATCATTTGATAGAGGTCGCTTTCCGCCCATTTTTTCAGGCGCGCAGGTTCACTCTGCGTCAGGTTCGCTTTCTGCGAGAAGCCAGTCTTCGGCAGATTAATGGTTTTCTTTAATTCGAGTGGGGTTTCAGTGGACATATGTGATTCAAATGAATACTAGCAGAGGAGTTTCGAAATGCAGAACTGGCTCACCTCTCGTGGAACCAATTCCGGCACAATGACCCTGTTGGCCAATTGAGGGACCGTGGTCCAAAATGACGAGGCATCTCATCGCGCGGGACTAAAGTTAAAAACCCGGACCATCGTAGCTGCGATTCGATGGTCCGGGTTTAGCAAAAGCTCTGCTGATTGTTAGCCGATGAACATCTCATCCTCACCATAAGTTTGATTAATTGGCTTCGGCACGGGCGCAACCAGAACCTCAAGGCCGCGCCGGAAGCCCGCCATAATCGCCGCCAGCTCGCGCGCGGGTTCTATCACTTTGGATTGGATGAAGTCAGTGGTCAGAGCCACTTGCTTGTGAGTGCGGTCGATCGTTCGACTAACGAGCTCGACTTTATCGCGCGCCTCAACCGCAGTATCGCTGACCAGCGCCTTCAATTCAGCCATTTCACCCCGAATAATAGCGAGTGATTCAGAAAAGTGCATGGTCGCCGTTGCGAGGTGAACAGAAACTGCACCAAACTGTTCGGCTATAAGTTTGCCCTCCACCGCGATTTGTTTGCCCTGCTCGCTAATCAGGGTAACCCGCTCGACAAGTGGTTCGAGCTTTTCTTCCAAACGACCCACGGAGTTAACTGCGCGACTCACAAATACGGCAATCGCGATCATCGCAATAGTAATAACGATGAACGAAGCGGCTATGACAACCATGATCCAGAAAAGTGGATCGTGAGTGCTCATCTGTAACGCCGGAACAAACATCGTCATTTTCTAATCACCGATTACGATTGAACCAACGATTCCGTGCCAATGAAAATTATCGATTGGGATCGGCAATTTCTCTAGTTCGCTTTTTCGCCGTAATTTGGAGAAGCCTCAATGCGGCCTGACATCTCTGTCTTCCGTTTTTCTTCCTGATAAGCTTTCTTTCCAGCGTCGATTGCTGCTGCTACTGTTCCTGTTCGACGAGCGGCAGCGTCGCGTGCTGTCTGGGCGACTTCACCGACCTTATCGGCAGCCTGGGTGTAAAGCTCTGAGGCGCGTTCGCGCGTAGCTTCATAGTATTCACCGGCGCGGTCACCCAACTGTTGCGCTGCTTCGCGGGAACGATCGATTCCCTTACGAGTTGCATCTGCAATATCGCCGCGGAGCTCCTGGCCTGATTTGGGGGCAAACAGCAGAGCAATGATAGCTCCAATACCGCCGCCAATAAGTAGGTATGTTAAGCGCGTTGAAATGTCGCCGCTATCTCTTCGATAATCGTCTCCCATCTTCGTGGGTCCTTTCTTGGAAAGCGAAGCCCTATTGCCTCACTGGTTTCGTAAGTTATACGAGGGAAAATGCCACGTTGGACTATAGCAAAAGGCGAAGAGGAGAGGCAATCAAACGTAGGTGTCAGCAACCCGCTTGAGTGTTGAGTGGACCAGGAGGGAACCCCGGGCGCCAAAGGCGCCAAGTAAATGCGCCGCACCAAAGGCGCCAAATATACCAGCCAGGGGCAAGCACTAAGCAAAGCGAAGTGCGTCGCCCCTGGAGCGAAGAGCATTTGTTAAAAGGGAACCCTGGAAGGGCGAAATACCGGGACGCGGGCGCCATCGCGTTTCGACGCCCGGGACATATTTGGCCTTTAGCGCCGCGAAACGGGAGACAAATGACAATCCACAAATCTCCAGTCTTCAGATAAGTCCGTCTTACTTTCCGCTACCGCCGTTGTACTGGTCTAACTTTCGATAAAGAGTCTTGCGTCCAATTCCCAGCGCGCGTGCTGCATGTGACTTGTCGCCCTTGGTGTAATCAAGAGTCGCTTCAATCGCCTGGCGCTCAATCTCCTCCATCGACGACGGTACAGTGACTTCAAACGTCGTTGTGCGACCTTCGCTTGCAGCCTTTGCACGTTCCACTTTGATCCGGTCGCGAGCCTCAAGCGCGATCTTACTGATTGCTTCAGGTAGATCTTCCAATTCAATCTGCCGCCCCGAAGCAATAATTACCGCGCGTTCTATCGCGTTCTCCAGCTCGCGCACATTCCCAGGCCATTCGTAAGTAATCAATGCCTGCAATGCATGCTTTGAGATTCCTGAAATGAACCTGCCGGTCTTGCGTTTGTAATGTTCCAGAAAGTGAATCACCAACGGGTGAATGTCTTCGGGCCGATCGCGCAACGGTGGCAACTTAATTGGGAACACGGAAAGTCGGTAAAAAAGATCTTGCCTGAATGTTCCCAACTCAACTGCGCGTTTTAGATCTACATTTGAAGCCGCAATGACGCGAACGTCAGTCTTAATGACCTCGCTCCCTCCGACGCGTGTAAACTCGCCATCCTGTAAAACGCGGAGCAATCTCACCTGGGCTGATAAACTCATCTCACCGACTTCGTCCAGAAACAGAGTTCCATCGTTGGCTTCTTCAAATCTGCCCCGACGCAGTGCACGAGCATCAGTAAACGCGCCCTTCTCGTGTCCAAACAACTCCGACTCGAGCAGTGTTTCAGGGATTGCACCGCAGTTTAGTTTCACGTAGGGCTGATCTTCGCGACCAGAGTTGTAGTGGATCAAGTTTGCGAGCAGCTCTTTGCCAGTACCCGATTCACCTTCAATCAGCACTGTCGTTTGTGTATCCGCGACGCTCAACGCAAGTTCGATTGCGCGGCGAATCAATGGAGTTTGACCGATTATGCGGTCTTCACCGTATCGCTCGTGGAGCGCGCTACGGAGATGCATGATCTCAGCCGACAACTGATCGCGCTCCAGCGCGGTGCCGATTTGATCGGCGATGCCTTCAACCAATGCAACTTCATGATCCTGAAAGCCCTCGCGTGCGCCGCTCCACACCAGTCCGAGTAAGCCAAAGGTTTGGCCACCAACACGCACGGGCGCTACCAGCGCCGCTCGTCCGCCCAGAATCGAGTTGAACATCAAACGAAACGGAAACGGGAGATCTGTTTCGAGCAAACGTAAAGTTCGCCCCTGGGCCAACACCTCGATCATCGCGGGAAACGACGTCATGTCCAACGATTTTCCATGAGCATCAATTAATCCCTGTACGGAATCGATCGACGCATGAGGTGCGGCTTTGAATGCGGCCAAACTCAGACGTCCAGCATCGGGGTCGAGCACTCCCAGGGCTGAATAATCGGCGCCCACCAACGCTATCGCTCTTTCGAGCACAAGCGACGACACCTCCCGGAAATCGGATCGCGCATTGAGCGCATTGGCAATTGACAACAGCGCACGCTTTGTCTCTGCTTCGCGTTCTTTGTCTGTGTAGAGCCGAGTGTACTGGTAGCCGACTGCAATCTGCCGGGCGATGGATTGCAGGAAGGAGACTTCGTCGTCCAGCCACTCGCGAGTTGTACGCGTGGTATGTAATCCAACCAACCCCAATAAATCATCGCCAAGAACTACCGGCACAACCAGAAGTGACCGCGTGCGAAGACTCGCGGCGAGAAACGTGACCTTTTGGTCGAGGCCGGCAGCGGACGTGTCGTCAAGGCGAATTGGGCTCTTTACGTCGACACGTTCTGAGAGTTGTTTGAGATCGAGTGGAATGACTGTCCCCAAACTTGAAGGTACATCGGCTGCAGCACGCCACTCGTGACTAATACGGAGTTCACTTGCAGACGTTACTTGAATCACGTCGCAGCGATCAACGTTCATCATGCGGCCTAGTTCTGAAACGATGACGTTCAGGAAGCGATCCAGATTGATGGTGTCGGGAAGCGTGATCGCGAGGCGATCAATGATCCCCTCGCGAGCCTCCTGCATTTTGATCTTCCGTTCGAGTGAAAGAGATTGTGCGCTGTTAGACATGTCGGACTGACGAAACGTGACTGTTGCGCCGAATCATAAGCGAAGCTCACGAGAAGTTGCAAAAACGGAGCCACCTCCAACCGCCGATTCAAACAGATCGAGTTAATATTGCGAAGAGTCTAGTCCTGTCGCATCCCTCGACAAAATGTTGGGCTTATTTTCGCCAGATTGCACCACCTGATACCCGTCCGTATAATCCAGTGTCAGCCGCAAATCGCGACGGAGTAACCGCAAGCTATGCCGATATATGAATACGAGTGCAGAAAGTGCAAGGCCCACCTCGAAGTCTTCCAAAAGCTGAGTGATAAGCCAGTCACCAAGTGTAGAAAGTGTGGCGGGCGTCTCGATAAGATGATCTCCGCTCCCGCAATTCAATTCAAAGGCTCCGGATGGTATGTCACTGACTATGCCAGCAAGGCAACTAAAAGTGAGCGCGCTGAATCGGAGCCGGCGAGCGGCGGCGAGAAGGGCACGACAAAAGAGAGCTCCCCAGCCAAGAAAACATCTGAAAAGACTTCTCCTCCCAAGCCGCCTGGCGACTGAGGCCCCGGTACATCTGATGTTCGCGTTAAGATCTGCTGCGAATCGGATTTTCCAATTCCAAAGACTACTAGTCTTGTTGTTGCTTGCGGGCGTGCTCTCGAGTTCTGCAGCCGCGCAATCAGGTCATCGACCAGGTGCCACCAGCGTTGAAGGCGTCACCATCAATGTGACTGCAAAGCGCACGGATACTCGAGCTGGCGCGATCACCAGTAAAGATTTGGCTGTGTTCGACAACGGAACTGAACAACCGATCCAGAACCTCACTCCTGATCCATCACCGGCGCGAATCGTGTTGCTTGTCGACAATTCGTTGTCCATACGCGCCGACGTTGAAAAGTTGGAGCAGGCTGCGCAGGAGTTTGTCTATGAAATTTACGAAGGCGACAAATTGCTGATTGTTGGCTACGACGAGCAAGCGGAGATTGTCGCTGACTGGACTGACGACGCGAAGTCAGTCGAAGCTTCGATGAAGTTGTTTAGGAAAAAGGGGCAGCCACATCTCTTCGATGCGATTCGAGCTGTTGTCAATGAAGCGCTGCAACCGTTACAAAACCAGAAGCGGATTATTGTAGTGATCAGCGACGGACTCGATCGGGGCAGTAAGGCAACGTTCGAACAAACGCTCGCACAATTGCAATCGGAAAACATTTCGGTTTATGCGATACAAGCCGTTGATAGAACGCGTGGGGCAATCCGGCGAGATGTACCCAAACCGAAAGTGGTGATCGATAAGTTAGCAGAAGGCACAGGCGGACAAATTTTCTCGATTGATCAGCCTGCGGAAGCGGCGAAGGCCATCTGCGACGAGCTGAGAAAGAATCGATATCTATTGTCGTACGTTCCTTCTAATGCTCCTTTCGGTCAGGCACGAAGTCTGCTGGTGTTGGGTAACGAAGGGATTTTTGTCCGCTCCAAATCCATGCAACAACCGAACTAACTTTTAGGACACAACGCCCCGCTCTCCAACAAGTCGACAATCAATCCGTCTTTAGCAAATTAATCTTTGCGGCGGGAGTAGAAGTAGTAGAGAGCGCCAATAATTAGCAGCACCATGCTTTCCATGAAGACAAAGAAGCGAGGTACGAACGTGCCGTCTTCGAGATGCGAGTCAGAATAAGCAACGAAGGTGCCTATCAATATGCCACCGACCAACCAGATAAACTGTCGCTTCGCATCCCACATTGATGTGGTCACCGTTCTCGCAGCGCCCCTGATAACCAGTGCATCAGGTTGAGGGTAAATTGACGATTATCTGTGCCCTCATAATTCATCCCGAACTTGAATTTCTGCGGACCTGCAATCTGCGCCGACAGCATTGCTGCTTCTCCAAGCACAATCACTCGACCACTACCGAATTTGAACGCGAGTGCCTGCCCGCGGCCTGCTGCCGGCGCCTCCGTTTGCGAATCCGGTTGCGGACGATCTTTTGCTGATTCGGATAACTTCAGAATGACTGCGGCATCCGCAGGCCCCTTCAATGATTGTCCCGTAAACGCAATCACGCGATTGACACGTTCAGAAGAGGTGCGTCCTTCTGTTATCGGATGCTCACCGAGCTGCTTGTTCTCACGCGAGTAAATGACAAACGACGGAAAGTCGTGGACTGAATTCTTTTCGTCAAACGTGAAGCCCTTGCTCATCTCTACGCCAAACCGTTTGGCAAGATTCTCTGCCGCAGCTCCGAACGGTGCATGATCAGCAATCAACAAAAGTGAGGCGCCGTTCTTGACCCAGGCACGTACCGCCTCGCATTCATCTTCGGTGAATGCAGGATGGTCTGCTCCTTCATCATCCATCTCTTCCGCACCCAATGCGTTCGCAATAACCAACACCTTGAAAGAATCGAGAGTTGTCTTGCTGAATGCCTGACGGTTGCGAACTACTCGATAGCCATCGTTCGTGATCAGATCGACGAATGGTTTATAGCGTTCCGTCGTTGTATGAAAGTTGTTGTGCGCCTCATCGAAGAGTATTCGAGGTCCATTTTTTGAATACGTGGGATTCTGAACCGACGCATTGAATTCAGGATCAGCCATCTGCTGACCGTAAGCAGGAACAAACGGTATGAAGAGAAGAACTAATATTGCTATGAGATTCATCAATTGGTTTTCATTTGCGTACTTGTTAGCTAAGTGACGCTGGTAGTTGGACAAATCCATGCACCCACGCCATGGGGTGTCAATTCCTGTGCTCGCGCTCAGGCATTGCAACGGATATGCACAATCAGGAGACCCGGATGCGGCTCCTTGTCAGTTAGGCGCATTATCAATTCAAGACCATAAATAGGATCGCGGATATTCAGAGAATACACCTGTATTGGACCCTTCGGGCCAGAGGCCGCACCAGCAACAGAGCCCGAAAGTGAATAGAAAGGTTCCGGTGGGGCAAAGCTCTCGCCGCACATCCGGTGGCAACGCCGCCGACTCGGCTCAAGCGGCCACGCCGTGACACTTCTTGTACTTCTTGCCTGAGCCGCAGGGGCACGGTTCGTTGCGGCCTATTTTAGGTTGGTCTCGAGTCACTGTTTTAACTCTACCTGCTTCTTCACCGGCAGGCGCTGCACCCTGATTCGGTCCAGTAAACGTCAGTGAAGCCGGACGCCGCGCCATTCGTCGCTGACGCAAGGTTTCGGGTGGTTGCTCAGTAACAACCTGCAAGTTGAACAACGATCGGATCGTTGTAGTATCAATTCGATCGAGCATCTCCTGAAACATATCGAAACTTTGTTTCTTGTATTCCACAAGCGGATCCTTTTGCCCGTACCCGACCAGGCCGATCCCCTGTTTCAAATGATCCAGCGATAGCAGGTGGTCCTTCCATTGCGCGTCGATGATGTTGAGCATGATGATGCGCTCGTAGGTGCGCATCGCCTCAGATCCAATATGTTCTTCCTTCCCTGAATAGTTGACCTTCAGTCTTTCCCAGATCGCATCTACGATCTCCTGCGAGGTTGAGTTCTGCAGATCCACTCGTTCGCCATCTATGTCGAGATCGTAGATGGTCTTGATTTGAATCTTGTAGTTGTCGACATCCCAGTCGTCAAAAGACACATCCGGATTCAGGTACTGCTTTGTAATGTCCGAAAGCAGGTCGTAAGCGACGCCTGCGGCTGGTGGATCACCCATCAAGTACTCGCGTTGATCCGGCTGCTCCATCAACTGGCGTCGCAGACCGTAGATCGTTTCGCGTTGACGATTCATTACATCGTCGTATTCGAGTAGGTGTTTGCGCGCTTCGAAGTTACGACCTTCAACAGACTTTTGCGCGGCCGCAATACGCTTTGACACCATCTTCGATTCGATAGCAACGCCCTTCTCCATGCCCAGGCGTTGCATTAGGGCTTTGACCTTGTCGCCCGCGAAAATACGCATCAGATCGTCTTCCAACGACAGGAAGAATCGAGATGATCCTGGATCACCCTGGCGCCCGGCACGTCCACGCAACTGATTATCAATTCGCCTCGACTCGTGTCGTTCAGTGCCGACAATATGTAAACCACCGAGCTGCACTACTTCTTGGTGTTCGTGCTCGACGATGCGCCTTGCGCGAGCGAAGGCTGTTCCCCATTGCTGTTCGGTAGCCTCGTCAGGATCGATCTCTTCCTTCTGGAGAAATTCCCGCGCCATAAAATCCGGATTTCCGCCCAGCAGAATGTCAGTACCGCGACCCGCCATGTTCGTGGCGATGGTAACGGCCCCTTTGCGTCCAGCCTGCGCAACAATCTCGGCTTCGCGTTCGTGATACTTGGCGTTCAGGACGTTGTGCGGGATCGAATCTCTCAACAATCGCCGTGCTATCAACTCAGAGTTCTCTACTGACACGGTTCCGACCAGAGTCGGCTGACCCTTCTGGTAACACTCCTTGATTTCATCTACGACGGCATCCCACTTCTCAGGTAGCGTCCGATAGATCACATCGGAGAAATCAGTACGGACCATTGGCATGTGGGTCGGTATTACGATCACGTCGAGCTTGTACGTCGATTGGAACTCGGCTGCTTCAGTTTCAGCGGTTCCGGTCATGCCCGAAAGCTTTTCGTAGAGACGAAAATAATTCTGCAGCGTAATCGTGGCGAGGGTTTGATTCTCCTTCTCGATCTCGACGCCTTCTTTCGCTTCAACGGCCTGGTGCAATCCGTCGGACCACCGGCGCCCTTTCATGAGACGTCCCGTGAAATCGTCAACAATGATCACTTCACCATCCTGAAGGACGTACTGGTGATCGCGTTTGTACAATGTGTGGGCCTTCAGCGCTTGCTCCACGCAATGCAACAACTCCATGTTCGACGGATCGTAAAGATTTCCGACCCCGAGCAAACGTTCGGCTTTATCAACACCTTCTTCGGTAAGCACAGCCGTGTGTGCCTTTTCATCGACTACGTAATCACCCGTCTTTGCCCCGTCGATCTCCTCACCTTTCTTCAAGTGAGGAATGATGGCATCTGCATTCTTGTACTTGTCAGTCGCTTCGTCAGAGGGTCCGGAAATGATTAGTGGGGTACGTGCCTCGTCGATCAAAATCGAGTCAACTTCGTCGACGATTGCAAAGTAGTGTCCACGTTGGACGCAGGTCGCAAGGTCAAACTTCATGTTGTCGCGCAGATAGTCAAAGCCAAATTCGTTGTTCGTTCCGTAGGTTATATCGGCTGAGTAGGCTGACTGACGTTCGAAGTCGTCCATGTCGTTTTGAATACACCCGACTTCGAGGCCGAGAAACCGGTGAATCTGGCCCATCCACTCCGCGTCGCGCGACGCCAGGTAATCGTTAACTGTAATTACATGTACACCGCCGCGACCCGTTAGGGCGTTCAGGTAAGACGGCAAGGTAGCAACCAACGTTTTGCCTTCTCCCGTGCGCATTTCAGCGATCTTTCCCTGGTGCAGAACAATGCCGCCAATCATCTGGACATCGAAGTGGCGCATTCCTGTGGTACGGACACTTGCTTCGCGAACAATGGCAAACGCTTCTGGAAGAATTTCGTCAAGCGCCTCGCGTTCGAGACGCTTGCGTTCTTCCGTGCTCCCAGCGTTGACCACTGCACGCTGCAACAGCTCTTTAAAATCTGCGGTGCGCGCACGCAACTGATCGTCAGAAAGTTGTTTGACTTCAGGTTCGAGTGAGTTGATCTTGTCGACCAACGGTTGGATCGACTTAAGAAATCGCTGATTGCTGCTACCGAAAATCTTAGTAAGAAATTGATCGAAACCCATAACTAATAATTTGCTCCAGACCGCCAGCCGCTAAACGTTGCTGCTCTTCTTCAGTAATTTCGAATTTTAGTTGAGTGAGCTCTGACGCGGCAAGCAGCGCTTTTAGCTGCGTTCACGAGGCAGCGAGTTGTTTCTTAATCAAATCTACGACACTTTGTCGCGGCATTGAGAAATTCACGACGATTTTCTTGCCATCCGGCATGACATTCGTATTTTTCATGAGAATCGCTTCGTCTTTTCCAGCACGCGATCCTGCTCCGAACACCAACGCTGCATTCAGCGCTTTGGCAAGAACACGAGCGCTGTTGGACGATGAAGTTTCTGATTCAACTGACGCCAGTACTTCGCTTTCACCCTGCTTGACCGTGAAAACTATCTTCGCATTCGGGTTGTCCTTGTTTATAGGTTTCCAGTAGACAAGAAAGCCACTATCGTTCAGTGCTGCAATCATTCGACCAAACAGATCCACAAGGTTCGGATCGCCGGATTTTTTGGTGAATCTCGGATTGACGAGCTTGCCATTTGCATCCATTTCCGCCTCAATGACAATCTCAAACGGTTTAGTGAGATCAAGCTTACCCTGGTTCTTCAGGTCGTTTGCGTAGACTGCGAAATCCTTTAATGCCTTTTTATTGATCTGGTTCTCTTCCGGCAACTCAAGATTATTTTCTGCAGCCGTGTTCTCCAACGCTTTCTGCGAATCGTCAGGATTCAACGCGGCAGCGTTTGAATTAAGGTTCTTTTCATTCTGAGCTATTGCCGGCGACCCGCTGATGCTGGGTACCGGTAAAGGCGACGGACTCGGGCCCGCTAAAGGAGAAGGAGAACTCAGCGGCTCGGATTTTTCAAACTGCGCCCGAGAGATAATCCTTGGCGCCAAGGGATCAAAAGTTTTGAAAGTTTCCACCGTTTCGGGCGGCGGCGCGTTTTCGAGAGCAAAGTAGCCCTCAGGGTAATGAAATTTCTCCGACGATAACTGGACGAGCGTGACGTCGTCTCTAATCGTGGTCGCAGAGTACGGCTTGTCGACGAAGCGCGTATTGGCAAGCAGCGCTGCGATGTTGAAAGCGTCGCGGAATGCAGGAACGTACAAAACCAGTGCCAGCAGTGTTGTGTGAAAAATTAGCGATGCTCCGGTTAGTCTCAGCAGAATCGGCCAGCGAGCTTCCTTATTTACCTCAAAATTTGCAAACAGGTCAGCCATCCCAGGAATAAAACGCTTCAAAACACGATTAGTTCAGTCCCTTAGACGTTCCCCTCGCGCGATACGTTGTGAGCCGACGAAAACAACGGCCCTACGTTAGCACTTCGCGGGCCGTCGTCCCAAAGTTAGAATAACGCCTATGAGACCTAGACCGCCGGCCAAAAAGGAAAAACCTGGGGATCAGAAAGGAAAACGAACAAAATCACGACATTCCCACTCTGATAGAACACAGGCTGTTAAGAATCGTTCTCTTCCTCCAACCGCGCGCGGCCTCATTCAAACGGCCGAAGTCAGAAAATTGTTGGAAGGGATTGGTACGCCCCGGCCAGGTCCTTTCAAACCGGATCCTTTTCAGCTCGAAGCACTCGCCGCTTTGGAATTTGAGGACGTCCTTGTCACCGCACCCACCGGAAGCGGAAAAACCTGGATTGCGCGCGAAGAAATTCGTCGATTGCTGGAAGCGAATCGGCGGGCCTGGTATACGACTCCTCTGAAGGCGTTGACGAATTCAAAATTCCAGGAGTTCAGCGACGAGTTTGGTTCTGAACGTGTTGGCATTCTCACGGGTGATCGAAAAGAACATTCTGAAGCGCCACTTATCGTTGGCACAACAGAAATCTATCGAAATCAACTGTTCGATTCGTTGCGAGGTGGTAACGACGTGCGGGCGGATCTGGTCGTACTCGATGAAGCGCATTACCTGGGTGATGAAGATCGCGGACATGTTTGGGAAGAAGCAATTATTCTGACCCCTCCTCGTATTCGGTTACTTCTTCTGTCCGCAACAATTGGAAACGCCGAGGAATTTGCCGCCTGGATCGAAGAAGTCAGAGGCGTTCGGTGTGGTGTGATTGGTGGACCTGGAGAACGTCCAGTGCCATTGCGGTCTGCGCTTCTGCTGCCGGACAAACGATTGCTGCCGCTAACAACAAAAGACGGTCGACTGAATCCTGAGATTTTGAGTTTGGGCGTTCACGCACGAGAGGAACGGGAACGTTCGCGATCGAGGCGACGATGGTAATCAGCCACGGATCAACACATAGACAGAGCAGATCAGACAAACTAGTGCATCACTGCCTGAGTCGTACGAATCTGCGTAATGTGTTGTGGCTGAAGGGAGCTTGAGACTTGAAACTGAGTATGCCTGAAATGCCGCCGGCAACCCTCTTGACCGCACTCGAGGCTTATAACCTTTTGCCGGCGATAGTTTTCCTGCCGACGCGCCGTCGCTGCGACCAGGCTGCTTCTGAAGCTGCGCTGCTGCGTACGGATCCGAATGAATCCCGCAGCGAAGCGCGTCGCAAATTTATGAGGTCGTTTGTGGAACAACATCGCGAGATTCGCAGACATCGTCATTGGGACACGATGCTTCGGGGCGGTGTCGCCTCACATCACGCGGGTCACATCCCGGCCTGGAAACTCGTTATCGAAAAAATGATGAGCGCGGGCTTGCTTGATGCCATCTTCGCGACCGCTACGGTCGCGGCGGGAGTAGATTTCCCAGCGCGGACTGTTGTCTTAACTGGTGCAGACGCACGCACCGGCAATGGATGGCGTCAACTCTCGGCGTCGGAGCTACAACAGATGACCGGTCGTGCCGGACGCCGAGGCCGCGACAATGTTGGGTTTATCGTTGCTGCTCCAGGCTTACATCAGGACCCGGAGCGCATTGCTCAACTCCTGAAAGCGTCCCCTGATCCTCTGGTCAGTCAATTTCGCGCAACCTATACCACTCTCCTGAATCTGCTGGATGCATATGGAAGCTTCAGTAGTGTTCGGGAGATCGTCGAACGAAGTTTTGCTCATCGCGAAGCAGCTAGACAGATCGTGCAGCTTGAAGACCGCCAGAATCAACTTCAAGATTCGTTGCGCTCACGTCTTGTGGATGCCGGCTGTCCTGTTGGGCTCGATACGGTAGTCGGCTTCGAACGTCTACTAAGCGCTCGCACGCGCTTACAGGAAATGCTGCCCCAAACGCGCGCGGAAGTTTTTTATCGGTGGCTCGATGAAGCTGCAAAGCCGGGTCGTGTGGTGGGTGTTGGGCGGAGCGGCCGTCGGTTGGTCATGATCACTGAAAAAATTGACGGGAACCTTCGGGGAATCCGCGAGGATGGCCGTAATGCAAGTCTTGCGTTGGAAAGGATTGGCCGTGTGTACGCCCCGATCTACCGCTTGACTGCAGACGAAATCGAGCGAGCATTTGATGAGATTCATGCGCGCGGCAAGGAAATGGTTATTCACGAGCCTCGTCTACGCAATGCTCAAAATGAAAACTCCGACGCTCTGAATATAATTGACGATCGGCTTGAAGGTGTGTTGCCAGTCGACATTTCGGATGAAACTCGGACTCGGTGTACGGAGCTGTTGTGGGAGTTGCGCGAGCCTGCAGAGGATCTCCATCGGGCTGCGCGACGCATTGAGTCGTTGCGCGACGAAGTGTGGGAGCCATTCGAAAAGCGGGCACGGGTTCTATCAGTGTTCGGATATCTCGATTACGGAAAGGAGAAGGTGACAAAACGTGGTCGATGGCTTGCCGACCTACATATCGATCGACCGCTCATAGTTGGTGAGGCGCTCGAGGCTGGGTTATTCAATTCATTAACTCCGTCACAATTGGCTGGTATTGTCGCGGCTTTAACTGCTGACGAAGATCGAGATTACGGCGAATTGGAATTAGGCGATGACATCGTAACTGCGTTAAGTCGTTTTGAAGACCTTGGTTTTAGAGTGTCTGAGGAAGAGTGGCACAACGGGATAGAACCGGCGCCCGAGTTGAACTTCTCGGCCGCTGGTGCGACGGTGCATTGGGCGAACGGCGCGGAGTGGCGGTCAGTCGTTCAAGAGACGCGTGCGGAAGAAGGCGATCTGTTTCGGATGTTGTCGCGCACGGGCGAGGCGTTATTACAGATTGCGGGATTACGGCGCACCCATCCACAAGCCGCACAGCTCGCCGCGGATGTTGCAGACACCGTGCTCCGAGATCCAATCAGATAAGGCGAGTGTGTCCGCCGAAGCGCTCGCGAATTTCAGCCCGGGGTTCGCGCGCTGTTAAGAGATCGACACGACCTTCAGTTACAATGTCGGCTCAATTCGGGTAGCAATCTAAAATTCATATAAAAAGGGGAATAATCATGTCTACATCTATGGCTCCGCAACCGTCACCACAACTTTTCTTGCAAACGATCAACGCACATCAAAAAAGTGAAGCCCTGAAGGCTGCAATCGAACTCGAAGTCTTCACGGCAATCGGTGAGGGGAAATCAACCACCGCAGAAATCGCTGACCGCATCAATGCTTCCGAACGAGGGACCCGCATTCTTTGCGACTTTCTGACCATCATGGGTTTTCTTGAAAAGCACAATAACCGGTACAAACTCACGGCAGACTCGGAGGTCTTTCTGGACAAACGTTCTCCTGCCTATCTCGGCAATGCGACCGATTTTTTGCTATCGCCGATGCTGACTGACGGTTTCAAAAGCTTGACTGAAGCTGTTCGCAAGGGTGGAACTGCGAGTTCAGGGGAAGGCACTGTGTCTGCAGAAAATCCGATCTGGGTGAAGTTTGCCCGCGGTATGGCCCAGATGATGGCAATGCCTGCCGAGCAGGTCGCAAAAATGGTTGACCCGACAGCTGACAAAAAACTTAAAATCCTCGATATCGCGGCCGGCCATGGTCTTTACGGAATCGCCTTGGCAAAGAATAACCCACACGCCGAAGTTGTTGCAGTCGATTGGCCTCAAGTATTAGACGTCGCCAGGGAGAATGCTGAAAAGGCGGGCGTAGCCAGTCGCTACAGCACAATCGAGGGGAGCGCATTCGATGTCGATTTCAGCACCGGCTACGATGTGGTTCTGCTTACAAATTTTCTGCATCACTTCGACGTACCCACAAACGAAACTCTCTTGCGCAAGGTTTACCGGGCGCTTGCAGACGGAGGGCGCGCTGCGACTCTCGAATTTGTGCCGAACGATGATCGAATCTCACCACCTGATGCTGCTGGTTTCAGCCTCGTGATGTTGAGTGGAACACCGTCAGGGGACGCATACATCTTCGCCGAACTGGAGAAGATGTTTGCGAACGCCGGTTTCTCGCGCAGTAGTATTGAACCAGTGGCTGGAGGAATTTGGCACCTGGTTATTTCTGAAAAATAGTTGCCATCGAAAGGCTACTAACATGCGCTCAGTTCTCCTGTTTGTTTTCTGTCTGGCGACATCCTTCATGACTCAGACACAGGTTCAAACAAAACCTTCGACCCAAACCGACACCGTTTACCTGCTTCGACCGGCGCACGTGTTTGATGGCGAGAATCCTGAACTGCACGATGGTTGGATCGTATTGGTACGCGGCGAAAGAATCGACGCGGTCGGACCAGCATCGATTATCGCTGCTCCGCCTGCTGCGAAAATCATCGACCTACCTGGACTGACCTTACTTCCCGGATTGATCGAAGCACATTCTCACATGCTGCTTCATCCGTACAGCGAAACGCCGTGGAACGATCAAGTGGCCCATGAGTCACTCACTTTGCGAGTAGCGCGAGCGACAAACCACCTTCGCAACACTCTGCTCGCCGGTTTCACGACGATTCGAGATCTCGGAACTGAAGGCGCAGGTTACGCTGATGTCGGACTGAAGCAGGCCGTCCAACAGGGCATCATTCCGGGACCAAGAATGCTGGTCGTCACACGCGCAATAGTGGCGACCGGCAGCTATGGCCCCAAGGGTTATGCCTCTGAATGGCGCGTGCCGCAAGGCGCAGAAGAAGCAAACGGGGTCGACGATTTGATCCGAGTCGTCAGGGATCAGATTGGCCACGGAGCCGATTGGGTGAAGGTGTACGCAGATTACCGCTGGGGCACGCAAGGTGCTGCTCCAACATTCTCACTCGAAGAGCTTAGACTCGCTGTCGAAACCGCGCGTAGTGCAAACGTTCCAGTCGCTGCCCACGCAACTACAACTGAAGGAATGCGTCGGGCGATCCTCGCAGGTGTCGAAACGATTGAACATGGTGATGGAGGCACTCCGGAAATCTTTAAACTGATGAAAGAACGTGGAGTCGCACTTTGTCCAACGCTCTCGATTGCGGGCGCAAACACTGAGCACAAACGTACCGTCTTCAAAGCTGCTCTTGCAGCTGGAGTCACAATTGCGAGCGGCAGCGATGTTGGCGTTTTTGCGCATGGTGACAATGCACGCGAGATTGAAGCAATGGTTGACTTTGGAATGCCGGTGCTGGACGCGTTACGATCCGCGACTTCAATCGACGCGCGAGTGCTACACATGGCTGACAAGATTGGCGCCATCAAACCCGGACTGCTTGCTGATGTGATCGCCGTGGAAGGCGATCCGACAAAGGACATCTCGGCTTTGCGTCGCGTCAGGTTTGTGATGAAGGGCGGAACAATTTACAAGTCGCCTTAGTCCGATAAGTTTGTTTGTCGATTGGCAAAGCTTTCTCAAACTTACGTGAGGGCGGGGTCTTTCCGGGAGACGAGTCTGGCGACGGTTTGAAGCAGTTCTTCGGTGCGAAATGGTTTCGGAAGGAACCCATCAAATCCTGCATCCAGCGCGCGCTGCCGGTCTGGATCGGTGTATGCAGTAACCGCCACACATGGGATTTTGTCCGTGAGGTTGTCGCCCCTCAACGCACTGAAAACTTCCCAGCCATCAAGTATTGGCATTGAGAGGTCGATCATGATTAAATTCGGTGGATCTTCCCGCGCCAGGCGCAGACACTCACGGCCATCCTTTGCTTCCCGAACTTCATAACCCGCTGTAGTCAATAGAAGTCGGAGAAGTTCCCGATTGTCATCGTAATCTTCAGCAATTAGAACTGAGGTTGACATCGTTGTCTGCAGCCGCATCCTGTTGGTCTAGAGATTACCAAAACATTAAGCTGATCAAAAGATGAGTTTTCGACTGCGCCGCCAAAGCGAAGCGACGACAGTGCTTGGGGTCGCGCTTCACCTGGGTCGCGTACCGAAAATCGTGAGGTAACGACTCACCTATTCAACTCTTAACGACAGCTCAACTGCCCTGCCTGCTACAACAACTCCCCAGCCCTGACGATCTATTTCCACGCCCGGAACCCGCTCCGCTGACTCCACTAGAATTCTTTTCACCTGCTGCGGCGACAGACTTGGGTTTGCTTGCAACATACACGCAACTATAGATGCAACTATCGGTGACGCGAACGACGTCCCGTCAACAAACTTGTAGTGCTGGTTGATTACATTGCCTTCATGCAACTTGATCGTGATCAACTGTCGTAACAGCGGCGCCGGGAGGTTCCGTGCTTCATCGAGGTCCTTGTCGACGCCCGCGTGAAGTTCGATGATGTTTCGTAACTCATCGTTACTCACAGAGTCGAGTTCGGCATACAAATATGCTTCAGCAGCGGTTGGCGTGTGCGGCAAGATCGGTGCTGCGACCCAAATGCCGGGCGCAATCACTTCTGGCTTCTGCAATCCATCGATGGTTGGTCCATAAGAGGAGCGGTACATACCACGCCGGGCTCGATCCAGTGAGTTTTGATCATCGAGACCGCCCACAGAGATTGCCGCGGGTGAGTTCGCCGGCGGCAATACTGGATGCCCGGGAGCAAGTCCAGCATTCCCTACGGCGCAAACAATCACGAGGCCTTGTGCAACTGCCTCTTCAACGAGGCGACAAAGACGGTTGTGTAAGTATGACTGTGGGAAGTCGCCCCCCGCGGAGATATTAACGAGTCGAATCTCATATTTGTCTCTATTCGCTAAAACCCAGCGAAGGCCCTGTTCAATGTTGTCTTCGGAGATGCGACCCGTCTTGCCAATTTTGACGAGCACTACGTTGGCTTCAGACGCAATGCCCCGATAAAACCCGTCGGAAAGATAGCCATTCCCAGCCGCAACAACCGAAGTCATCATCCCGTGCCAACTGGCGACGTCTGTCGACTCCAACTCCGCCATATCCTCGACCGGCGAAAAAATGTTCTTGTACGCGAGGATTCGATTCATCGGCTGAGTCAAATCTTTGTGCGCGTAGAATCCTGAATCTAGAAAGGCCATCGTAACGCCTCGTCCGGTAAAGCGGACGTCGGCGCCCATTCGAAGCGGCGTAGGTAACACGTGATCTGTTTGAGCAAAAATGGCGGCGTGCGAGTTCAGTTGTTCCTGCGCGCGATTGAAAAGCTCCAGACAATGTTGACAGACGGCCACAAGGTCAGCAGATGTAGCATTCGCGCGCAGAATGTCTTGCAGTGACGAGTGCAGTTCGTTAATTGGGATGGCGTTGTTGTTTAAGCGACCGCAGACGTGACAGGAAGGACTAGGAGCGTCGAGGTCGTGAGTGGTTTGTTTCGTCTTCAGTTCGGTGTTTGACATCGAGCGAAAGGATGGTCGATACCGTTTTGTGCTGTCAATGAGGAGTTGCACATGTTCACGAATTCAAGG
Source organism: Pyrinomonadaceae bacterium (assembly GCA_046262775.1). Lineage (GTDB taxonomy): Bacteria > Acidobacteriota > Blastocatellia > Pyrinomonadales > Pyrinomonadaceae > PSRF01. The sequence continues at coordinate 35,129 of JBHEMC010000028.1, forward strand.
CGAGGAGCCGTGCGATGGCTGTTTACGTTACCAACTGGGTAGGTGCTCGATGTGCTTGCGCTGCACTAAGGCGTGGCATCCGAACTGCTAGTCGTTACTTAACAGTAGATATTTCTACTGGAAATTTCGCATTGATCCACGCAGTGGTGCCGCCGGTAACGTTCAGAAGACTAGTAAAGCCTTGCTTCTGCAACAAACTCGTGCCCGCACTTGACCGATAACCGCCCGCGCAGATGACTGCAGTCGTCTTCCCTGGATCAAGATTTATCGCCGAAATCCTCTTTTCCAACGTCGCCAGGGGCGCATTCTGAGCGCCTGGTACGTGGCCATTGTCGAACTCACCGATCCGCCGCACATCAAGGATCTGCAGATCGTTCTGTTCGAGCCGTTCCTTTAGTTGTTGCACACTGATCTGAGGCACACCCTCTTCCGGCAAGCCTGCACGTCTCCAGTTATCCATGCCTCCCGCCAAAAAGCCTTTGACGTTTTCAATGCCAACACGCGCCAATCTGGTTACAGCTTCAGCAACTTGAGCTTCCGTGTCAGCAATCACAATTATCGGCGCCGTCAAAGGAATTAGGCAGCCAGCCCACATGGCAAACTGTCCTCCCAGTCCTATATTGATGGCCCCCGGTATATGACCGGCGCCAAATTCTGCAGCGCTACGTATGTCGAGGAATATGCCATCTACTTCGCGGTGCTGGTCCAAGTGTTCCGGAGATAGCGGTTGCGGTGGGATTAATTCACCCAAACCGGGAGCTCCTGCACGATTGATCTCGGCGTCCTTCGGAAAATATGCAGGAGCTTCGGGCAGGTCAGTCGTCAGCATAGCGACGAATTCCTCTCGAGACATCGGCTTCAATGCGTAATTGAACTTTCGTTGTTCGCCAATAGTCGACGACCTGTCTTTCGACATATTACGACCACACATGGATCCGGCGCCGTGCGCCGGATATACCTCAACCTCGTCCGGCAGCTTCATAATTTTTTCATGCAAACTGTCGTACATCATTGCTGCCATCATTTGCGGTGTATAGCCTTTACCGCCAGCCAGATCAGGACGGCCCACATCACCGACAAACAACGTATCCCCAGTCAACAATTTTAAGGGCTCGTTCTGGTCTGGATCTGTGACGAGGATGCAAATGCCTTCAGGTGTATGACCGGGTGTTTCAAGAAACTTTAGTTTGAGTCTTCCGAGCGCAATCTCATCTCCGTCGCGCACGGCTTTGTGCGGAATGGCAGCGGCCGCCTGCGATCCAAAAACGATTGTCGCGCCCGTACGTGCAGCCAGCTCGCGATGTCCGCTTACGAAGTCAGCGTGCAGATGCGTTTCGATAACGTATTTGAGTTGCAGTCCATTGGCGCTGGCTTGGTTGATGTATTCATCGACATCTCGTTGAGGATCGACAACGGCAGCTTCCCCGTTAGATCCGATCAAATACGACGCGTGGGCCAAACACGCCAGATAAAATTGTTTGAAATACATAACAAACCTCTTACCAATTACAATACAAGCATTACCAAGTTGAGCTTAAAGAAACGGTGTTCACCCGCGGCTAATCATGAAAGTCATTCGACCACAATAAAAGTGAAGGTTTATCGGACGTCCTGCGGCAACTTATAAAACTCTCTTGCTGGCTTCAAAGGACGCAGCATCCAATATGGCCGACGCGTCCCATCAGGTGAATATTGATCAGCCGGGCGGGTCATTGCCAACCATTTCCTGTAAACCTCGCGCGACTTCGCCGTGTCGACAAACACATCACCCGGATTGTCCTCCGGATTCGCCACGTGCACTCTAACAGCCTGGTGCCAGCAGTGCATTCCAGAAATCGGATCCGGATGGACTGGAAAAGTCATATTTTGGTGCACGCCCGCATCTTTCCACCAGATGCGTAATGTGTCTGCATCCCCAGACTTGAAGGGCTCGACCCCGCGCTCGCGTTTTATTTTCCATTCAGTGCCGTTTTGATCCAACTTCACGGTTGCCATCAACTGTCGTTGCCCTTCGTCAGTCAGTTTCCATCGGCCCATGTGGTGGCTACACGCAACGATGCCCGGTCGAATGCCTTCGGTTACCCATGCCGGAACAACGTAATATCCGATCTCGGTTTGTACGCGCAGCAGATCTCCTGTGCGTACTCCTAACTTGTCGGCGTGTTTGGGATGAATCCAAAGCGGATTTGTGTGGGCGATCTCATCGAGCCACTTCGAATTTGCACTGCGAGTATGAATCTGAACCGGTAAACGAAAAGTCGAAATCAGAATTGTCTGATCTATTGCAAGATTATCTGGATGCACATGGCTCTTGATGTAGGTTGGAATCGCGAAATCAGACCAGCCCCAGCTTGCTAACGTGTGCGAATAAAATTCAAGTCGCCCGCTGGGCGTGGGAAAGCCACGTTTTATTGTGCCGTCGACCTTAACGCCAACGAGTCTGCGACCTTCCGAGTCGCCGTCAGGGCTTGGGAGCGGCACAATGTTAGCTCCAACAGGTTTCGGCGTACGCGTGAAAACGCGACCGAGTTGATCTTCGTTAATATCGTCGAGTTCCTCAGCGGCAACTATTTGGTCATAGATCTTCCCAATCTTCTGTTTGACTTCAAACGCACCATAACGTCGCATGAACTGGAGAGGCGTCAGGTGTTCCAGCGCCGCTTTTTCCGGCAGACCGGGAACAGAGTTTTCAAAAATCCATTCGTAATACTCGTCGACGGATAAACGTGTACCGGGGTTCTTCTTCGACTCCGCGTACTGTCGGATACCCAGGCTTCCGTCTGGATCGATACGCCAGGTCAACTCGAGCCAGAATTCATTCTCCTCCCATACCTGACCCGGGTTAACTTCACGTGTATCATGGACCACCTCCCCTTCGCGTTCACGAGCAACCTTGATTACGGGCTGACGGAAACCGAGCCACTGCGAGTCGTGCGTTTCGTATGAGTGAATGTCATGACGTTCTGATCCAACGCCCATGGGCAACACGTAGTCTGCGAAGTAAGCAGTTTCATTCCACGTTGGTGTGAGGGCAATGTAACACCCGACAAGATCTGGATCTTTCAACACTTCAATCCATGAGAAGCCGTCAGGATTGGTCCAAACCGGGTTGTAAACGCGTGTAAAATAGACGTCTAACTTTGCCCGGCCGTCCTTCAAGAAATGTGGCAATAGAAAAGACATCTCATTCATCGCGAGTGGGTACTCACGAGGCCACGTTACGTCGTTCCACATTTTTGGATGGGGTGGCGTATAGATTGGTTTAGGAACAAACTTATTCCACGCGTTCGGATAAACGCCACCTTCCGTAGCAACTGCACCTAAAAGCGCATTCAACATAAAAAGACAACGAGCCACGGACCAGCCTCCAGTGACCCCTGAGGCAGCGCTACGCCAGTTATGACTCGAAAAGCGAGTGCCGGCCGTAGAAACAAGTTGCGCAATTTCTTCAATTACCCGAGGTTCGACGCCAGACTCGCGGGCCGCAAATTCGAAGGTGTGGTCGGCGTACAGCTCACGTAAAACTTCTTCAAAATTTGCGAAGTTCGCTTCCCTTTGCGGGTACCGCTCGATCAAAAATTGTTTCCAATTCCACCAGTCGCGCACGAACTCCCGATCATAAATTTGGTGTTGAATCAGATAGTTAGCAATCGCGAGAAGAATTGCAGGTTCGGAACCGGGATATGGCGCTACCCAATAATCAGCGTGAGTTGCAGTGTGCGAGAGACGGGTATCGAACACAATCAACTTCGCGCCTTTTGCTTTTCCGTCTATGACTCGTTGCGCATGTGGGTTGAAATAATGGCCGGATTCGAGATGTGCACTAATCAGTAGAATTACTTTCGCGTTTGCATGATCCGGACTGGGTCGGTCGAGACCCATCCACAGTTGATAACCTTCACGGCTTCCTGAAGAACAAATGTTGGTGTGGGAATTGTGACCGTCGATTCCCCATGCCGCCAGAATCCTTTCAGTGAATCCATCCTCACCTGGACGGCCAACGTGATACATGACCTCATGCCGGCGGTTTTCAACGATAGCTTTGCGGATGCGCGCAGCAATATCGTCCAGTGCTTCGTTCCAGGTGGTGCGCTTCCAATTTCCCTCGCCACGCTCGCCGCCTCGTTTCAGTGGAAAAAGAATCCGATCGGGATCTGTTACCTGGTTAATCGTCGCCGGACCTTTTGCGCAGTTGCGTCCGCGAGAACCTGGGTGTTCGGGATTGCCTTCAAACTTCTGCACTTGACCTGTGACTTTGTCGATATACGCCAGCAATCCGCACGCCGATTCGCAGTTAAAACAGGTAGTAGGAACGAGCGAGTAGTGACGTTCTTTACGTTTGGGCCACGCCTGAGAATCAAGCTCGGTCCAATCGTCCCAACGCTCTTTTGGGGGATACGCGGCGAGGTGATTCCGACTCGCTCCAGGATAGAAGGTTTCGTTTTGTCGATTGAATTCTTTGGTCATGACAAGCGAAGAGATCCACAGATTACAGCTATTCTAATTTCTGAATGCGAATTATTGCCGCTGTAATCCGTGGACTTGTGTTAGGCCAACGGCACAGACTGTCCAGCTTGAACGTACGCGTTTTCATAAAGCATCAAGCCGATTAAAGCCAACGGTGCGCCCGCAACGCCAGTCGTCATGCTTATCACGCCTAGAATCGCAAGCACGGGGAACAAACCACCTAAAAATGAGAGGCCGGTTCCAAACCAGAAATCGTTTCGAAATCGTCCCCGCACCATTTCCCACACAGCAAGTCGCGCATGTGCTGTCGGATGAGTCAAAGTCACTTCACCCCAAATCATCAGCAAGTGAAGAAGAGTGGAACCTGCCAGCAGCCACTGTGAAGCCGGCACAGCGAGAGCGTCGACAAATCTCGCTGATTGAGTGCTGCCGGCGATTACTGCCGTAAGCAACACGAGCGTCGCACCCAATAGCAGTGCCTGAACGAACAGGTGTGTCGGCAACAAAGGGTTCTGCCACATATCGCGTGCTTTGGCCTGAGCGAACAGGTATGCCGTGTATACGGCCGACAATACGGCCAACGGTATCCCCGGGATCATTAACCACATTTGCATCGACCGTGAACCGACCCATGTCGCAACGAAATGTAATGCGAGCACCAGAGTGTATCCGGCAATCACAAACGCGCCCTTAACCAACCAACTGCGCCATTGTGGTTTCGTGAATATCAGATAGAAGCGCTCAGGGTGTTCGAGGTCCCAGATCAATAGTCCACCGGTCGTCGCAAGGAACACGCCTGAAATGACGGGAGTCGCCCATAACCATATCGGACTTGCGAGAGATAGATAGCCAAACAGGACCAGCAATGCGGCAACGAGATATGTGCCCGCAGCAATCCCTTTTGTCCACGTATAGAGACTAACGCGCCAGTCCCACGGTATGGTATGGGCTACATCATAAGAGAGTAATGCGGCTGCCGATGAGTTGTTGAAGCTGGGGTTCCCCGAGACAACGTGTTCCGAACTCTCGAGTTGCTCGCTCCACATAAAAAGGCCTCCATCAGGTCGTCGAGCTGCCAGGGGATCGAGCGTCGCCTGATGCGCACCTTTGTAGAACAGTTTTGGCAGTGTCTCTTTCTCGGGCCGCCTCACATTCACAGCTTCGCGATTAATTATCTGCGCAACGTAAGAGTTCTCGTCGTTTTGGTCTCCGACCAGAATCGCTTGCGTAGGACAAACCACCACACAAGCGGGTTCCAATCCAACGTCGATGCGATGAGCGCAGAAGTTACACTTCTCTGCGGAGTGGTCTTCCGGATTGATAAAGATGGCATCGTACGGACAAGCGGCCATGCACGCTTTGCAACCGATGCAAATCGACTTATCAAAATCGACAATGCCGTCGTTGCGTTTGAACATCGCCGAGGTAGGACATGCCGTGACACACGGTGCGTGTGTACACTGGTTACAACGTGTGACCTGATGTGCACGACGTACCTGAGGAAAGACGCCGATGTCGACGTGCTTAACATAGGTTCTGGTAACTGACAACGGAACCAGGTTTTCAGATTTGCAGGCGGTCGTACATGCATGACAACCAATGCACCGCGTGTGGTCGATGACTTTGGCCCAGGCTATTTGATCGGGCTGTTGCATGGAAACGACAATCAACTGGAGAACGAGACCGGAACTATACCACCTTTTCTGCGTTCTCTGCTTTTGCAGGTCATGTCTTGTCCCGGCATAAGTAACGTTAAGCGGCTACAAACAGCCTTGATTTTTTCCTTTCACTCTCGCGTTGTTCCCTTGAAGCGAGCGCAGACTCGATTGATAGCTGCCAACGTGAAAGTCCAAGCGAGAGGCTTCGACTCGTATCATGGGGCCGCAGCCATTGACAAATTCGCGGTTGCCGCCGCAAATTACGGATCGTGAGTAATACACTCGGGAGGTCGTTAATGCATCGAAGGTTAATATGTTCAGGCGTCATTATTTTTGCTGCGGTGGTTTTTGGCTGTAATTCAGCGGAGAACAAAGCCAAGGAACTAGCGCAAAAAGCGGAAAAGAAAACCGGCGACCAACAGGCGCCTACAACCTATGCAGATGGAGCCAGGCGCGTAACTATCGCTGAGCTTCAGACGCTGCTGAAAGAAGGAAAAGTTGCGGTAATCGACGTGCGGAACCAGGCGTCGTACGACCAGGGACACATACCTGGCGCCCGGCTAATTCCCGCGGGTGAAATTCTGAATCACGTAGATGAGCTGCCGAAAAACAAGACAATAGTCACATACTGTTCTTGACCAAGCGAACATACGTCCGCCGGTGCGGTGGTCAGCTTAAAAACAAAAGGAATCGAAAACGCGGCAGCATTGCTTGGTGGCTTTCCCGAATGGGAGAAGGAAGGTTTGCCGGTCGAGAAGAAACAGTAGATAGTAGAAGGAGTTACTTTGAGCGTTACCGGCTGGACAGCGATCACCAGGTAACGCTCTTTTATTGTTTTCAGGTTTGTGGCAACGGATGCCTCACCATCGCCGGCAGCGGTGTCACCGCTCTAGCTGCCGGGACACACAACACCGGACACGGCGCATTTCGTACAACTCGCTCAATTTCAGATCCGAGCACCAATGTTCCTCCGAACAACTTCGGATGCACCGTTGTCCCCATAACGATCAAATCCGCGTCAGTCTGGGCCGCATAACGAACGATTTCCTCGTAAGGCCGCCCTTCCGAGATATGTGTCTTCACGGGAATGTTGGGCATGCGACGCGAAATCTGCGACATGCGTTCTTCGACGTAAGTTCGCAAACGCGATAACGCTGCAAGTCCCCCCTCAGGAAACATCATCGAGATTTGTTCGAAGTAGTCTCCTATGACATACACAGCATGTAACTCACAGTTGAAGTCGTCGACGAACTGAGAAGCGAGTTGCGTTGCATTGACTGAAGAGGGCCGGAAGTTCGTTGCCAGTAGCACACGGTTTAGATGTATTTCTGATCGCGTGCCACGATGTTGAACGAAGTCTCTTTGCGGTGGACGAACGGCGAGGACCGGACAGGCAGCTTCTGCAATAATCTCCTCGGCAGTCGAACCGCCGAGGGCACGCGATAATCCTTTGCGACCGTGAGTCACGACCGTGACGAGATCGATTTCATAATCGCTGACAGCGCGCGCAATTTCCGCCGCTGGCTCCCCTTCCACAATAACCGGTTCAACTTCGACGCCATGAAATAACGGATCTGCCAGCAGCTCCTTCATTTCTTCGCGAATCTGCACGAGCCAACTATTTTCATGATTCTCAAAAATGTGATCAGGCAGCGTGAGCAGGTTTGGTGGTACCTTCGCGCTTTGCACGCTGAATAGCACTACGCGGCCATCTACTTGACGCGCAAATGCCGCGGCATATTTCAGCGCGGACCTCGCGTGTGGCGAAAGGTCAGTCGGGAAAAGGATGTTCCGGAAGGGATACATGAACTTCAGTTTTCTATCGTTCCGTTCGGGTTGGGTTTCCCATCGATTGAAAGAAACTAAATCAATTGGATTAACTTGTTCAAGCCCCGTGTGGCACTCTGGCATTTTTAAGCTGATCTTTTAGCGCGTTGGCCTCATAAACATTCGATGGACGGCGCGCTAACCAAAAACTGCCGATACCAATCGCCAGCCGAAAGACGTGGCATGAACGAGATATCAATCAAAGTATCAAAAAACCGAGAACCCGGGACCAATTCAAAGCTTTACCTTTCTTCCTTGTCCATGCGAAACTCCGCAGGCATTCCATCTCCGGCGGGCTCTGGCACGTAATCTAACGATCGCAAAACTTTTCTTTGGAGGCGACGCCTTGCTTCGAGGAATCTTTCGCACCAAAAATCTTGACGACATTCTGTCGGCTCTGGGTGACGAAGCCCACTCACTCAAACGAACTCTCGGTCCCCTGAATGTAACGCTTCTGGGTATCGGCGCCATCATCGGCGCTGGAATTTTTGCGACTGTAGGAACAGCGGCGGCAGGCGATGCCTCAAGACCAGGCGCCGGACCGTCGTTGATGCTTTCCTTCTGCATCACCGCCATCGTTTGCGCTTTCACGGCGTTGTGTTACGCCGAAATGGCTGCGATGGTCCCCATCTCCGGATCAGCCTACACGTATTCATATGCGACCCTTGGTGAACTGGTGGCATGGATCATCGGTTGGGACCTAATTCTTGAATACGCGATAGGCAACGTGGCTGTTGCCATCAGTTGGGCCAACTACTTTCGATCGATGATGGAAAGCATTGGCATCAACATTCCACAATGGTTATCGACCGACTTTCGCACGGCGCGAAAAATACCGGGCTTGATCGAAAGTGCCCCACACATTTTCGGGGTTCCGATAGTTTTCAATCTGCTCGCGTTCGGTATCGTCGCCCTCATTACTATCGTTCTCGTATGGGGCATTAAAGAGTCGGCAGAATTCAATGCCGTCATGGTCGTTATCAAAATCCTCGTGCTTCTGTTCTTCATCGTCGTGTCGCTCTATTTCGTTTCCCCGGCAGGAATGGAAAAGAACTGGCATCCGTTTCAGCCGGGGGGATGGGGCGGCACACTTGCCGGGGCCGCAGTCGTCTTCTTTGCCTATATCGGATTTGACGCAGTCTCAACTGTGGCCGAAGAAACAAAGAACCCCGCTAAGGATTTGCCGATTGGCATTATTGCGTCACTGATCATCTGCACGGTGTTTTATGTTGTGGTGGCCGCCGTGTTTACAGGCCTCATTCCGTATCACGAGCTCGTCCGACGCCTGGCGACAGAACAAGCCGAGCCGTTAACGATGGCACTCGAGCATGTCGCACCTGGTGCACGTTGGGCCACCGGCATCGTCGCCTTCGGTTCGGTAGTCGCGCATACGGCGGTGCTGCTTGTATTTCAATTGGGCCAACCGCGAATTTTCTTCTCCATGGCGCGCGACGGATTGCTGCCACCTGTTTTTGCAAAGGTACACCCACGATTTAAGACGCCGCACGTAACTACGATCCTCACCGGGGTAGTCGTCGGCGGTTTCTCGGCAGTCATGAGCATCGACGAGATGGTTGATTTGACCAACATCGGAACCTTGTTCGCCTTTGTGCTTGTTTGCATTGGCATCACAATTCTTCGCTACAAAGAACCTGCTCGGCACCGACCATTCAAAGTGCCATTTGGTGCATGGCTACTGCCGATGATGGGCGCGGTATCGTGTGTATTCCTGATGTATTACTTGCCGCCCACGTCCTGGTGGAGGTTCGTTGCGTGGTTAATGATCGGCTTGTCAGTTTATCTTTCTTATGGATACGCGAAGAGCGAGCTGGGACGCAAAGTTGATCGACCACGAACAACACCCGGCTGGTTATTTTTGTTGGGTATGGGTTCGCTCTTGATTGCGATCGGTATACTGACGATTCCGCATCACGCGAGCATTAGCGAACTCACGGCCCAGCTTACCGCCGGCGAACTTCGAACGGGCATAGCAGTAGCAGCTATCACGCTGGGAGTTATTCTGGGAATCGCAGGTGCAGGTATCGGCGCAGGAAAGAAGACACAGTAGAGGCTTTCGTAGGGTTGCTCGCATATAATTTCGCGGCTTCGGTCGAGGCAAAAATGATTTTCCATGTGCGCGAAGCGCAAATCGTAATGTTCGGTCAGCGAAAACGTCGGCAAGAATAAAAGCGGAAGACGCGGACAACGTTGATCGAGTTGTTAGAGTAATCAGAATCCATGAACGCTCTGCCAATCATAGTTGGGTCACTTTGTGTAATAGCGATCGCCTATCGCTACTACTCGGCATTCATCGCGGCTAAAGTTCTCGCTCTCGATGACAGCCGTCCGGTGCCGTCGCAAACCATGTACGACGGTCACAACTATTATCCGACGAACAAATGGGTCCTCTTCGGACATCATTTCGCAGCCATCTCGGGAGCTGGTCCATTGATAGGGCCTGTCCTTGCGGCGCAGTTTGGTTTTTTACCCGGCTTGCTGTGGCTTGTCATAGGTGTTTGTCTCGGAGGCGCTGTTCACGATTTCATGATTCTCGCAGGCAGCATCCGCCGCAAGGGAAAATCGTTGGCTGAAATGGCTCGTACGGAAATCAGTCCTCTGTCCGGCCTCGTTGCTGGAGTTGCGATTCTGTTTATCGTCGTCATCGCACTCGCCGGTTTGGGTCTCGTAGTGGTTAATGCTCTGGCCGAGTCGCCATGGGGCACATTCACGGTTGGCTTCACGATTCCACTCGCCTTGCTGATGGGGCTTTACATGTATCGTTTTCGGAAAGGCAAAATTGGTGAAGCCAGCATCCTTGGCGTAATCGGACTGCTGATAGCCGTCTATCTCGGCGGACGCATTGCCGACTCTTCACTTGCTTCCAGCTTTACGCTCTCAC
>JBHEMC010000029.1:0-45753 GCA_046262775.1 Pyrinomonadaceae bacterium
CTCCCGAGGAAGAATGGCGGGTCAAGGTTGCGGAGCTCGCCGCGAAATCGGAATGGGTGATGGACGGGAATTACAGCGGAACAATGGATCTCCGTCTCGATGCCTGCGACACCGTTGTCTTCACCGGTTTCGGTTTGAAAGGCCGCAACGTGGTGCTCGTACGTTCGTGCGATATTGTCATCTTCATTGCTGGTGCAATGGGATCCCTAAATGAATTCACGATTGCGCACGATGAAGGCAAGGTCATGGGGTGTTTGACAGGTACGGGAGGCGTAGCTGATGCGTCAGGCATGCTCGCAGCGAACTTTGCTAAGACTTCGGTTACCGTATTACAGCACGACTCAGCCACGATATTGATCGATATGTGTCTTGAGCGTTTTCTGCAATCGACCGTCACAGCTGAAGGAGGTGACTAATGGACCTTGGGATTCACAACAGAGTGGCGGTGGTCGCAGCAGCAAGTCGCGGTATCGGTTTCGCCTGCGCTCTCGAACTCGCTCGAGAAGGAGCACGCGTTTTTCTTTGTTCGCGCAATCAAACGCGCGCTACAGAAGCTGCACGCAAAATCCAGAATGAGACGGGAGCGGTTGTCGTAGGCCTGGCGGCAGACGTGACTGACGCTGCAGCCTCCGAGCGCTTCATGGCTACTGTCACGGAGCAGGCGGCGACGATCGATATCCTGGTGACCAATGCGGGCGGCCCGCCGTCCACCACTTTCGTTGACAGTGATATTGAAATGTTTCGCCGCGCTTTTGAACTGAATGGATTGTCTGCTATCCGACTGGCGAAGCTTGCTTTGCCGTTTATGACTGAACAGAAGTGGGGTCGCATCATCAACATAACGTCCATTTCCGTTAAGCAGCCTATCGACGGTCTGCTGTTGTCGAACACTGTAAGAGCTGGTCTCACCGGTTGGGCCAAGTCTGTTTCAAACGAAGTCGCAGCAGACAACATTACGGTCAACAATGTCGCTCCCGGTTATACTTTGACGGAGCGTCAGGATGAACTGGCAGAAGCTCGCGGACGAGCGCTAGGAAAGACTAGTGAAGAAATGATTATGCTGTGGGCGTCGCAGGCACCGATGAAGAGATTGGCGGACGCGAGCGAGATAGCGGCTGCAGTCGCATTCCTCGCTTCCGAGCGCGCCGCCTACATCACCGGAGTCACGCTTCAGGTTGACGGCGGATGGGTAAAAGGCTTGCTTTGATTTTCTCAGAGCTCGCGAGCAGCAGTTGCAGTTGCATTCCAGATTCCCGCTCATCGTTTTGTCTCAACTGACCATGAATACTGAAGACGTAGTCATCGCTAAACACGTGTCCGCTCTTGGCGTGCAGGATGTTTATAACGACTTCTGGACTTCAAGCGAACCACAGCACATCACTCGCTACTGGTCAGGCAAAGTTGCGCCAGTCGAACGTCACGCTGAAGTACGATTATGCTGGTCTGAAGAGGCACTGCTCGCGCGCTTCCTGTGTAATCAACATGAAGCACTCATTGTTTCGGCTAACCCGACAACAACCGCGAAAACACTTGGATTGTGGGACCGAGATGTTTGCGAACTATATCTCGCACCCGATTGCACAAACCCTAACCGATACTTCGAATTCGAGGTGGCGCCGACCGGAGAGTGGTTGGACCTGGCAATCCAGATGGGAGTTAATGGGAAGCAAACAGACTGGGAGTTCTCATCAGGAATGTCAGTGTCAGCTCAGATGGAAGATCAAAAATTGATCGTATCGATGAGCATCCCATGGTCTGGTTCAATTCCCAAACCTACAGCCGGTGATGCATGGCGCGTTAATTTTTTCCGCTGTGTTGGACCAGAAGAGAGTTCGAGATATCTTGCCTGGCGACCGACGTTCACAAGACAGCCTAATTTTCACGTTCCGGTTGCGTTTGGGTGGTTAAGATTCGCAGCTTAGATGTCGAATTCACCGGAAGAACGCACCAACAATAGCGCCTTAGCTGAAAAAGTCTCTCGTCATAATCAAAGTGGCGTCGCGTTATGCTTCTTCACTGACGTTAAAGCTACACGACAGACTGCTTCCCAACTAACTTCGTTACATAATCCTGAAAGTGCTTACGATCCTCGTCGCTAATTTCTGTTATTCGAGCACCAATCAAATAACCGTGCTCCGCCTGGTCCCCTTCAAGACTCTCATAACGCACCGGTACTAAGAGCATCTCAACTTGGCCACTCGGGAGTTCCAGTTTTACTCGGAGACGGTGGTCATGGCCCGCAAGATAGTGTTCCCCGATGCGGATTGACGGAACAACCAGCGCCAGCCCCGTGGCGCTGATATCAAGTGTATGGCCGTGCAGCGAGGGTAGCCGCCGGAACCCGTTCGAACTTATACCTGCCACCTCAAGGCCGAGCTGGAAGGTTAGTCTCACGCGAGCACGTCTCGCCCTGCGCCGATTTCCAAGGAACCGACGCAACTGAGCGACAAGCCGACGAGGTAACTCCGACATTCGTTAACCAATAAGAGGTTTGTCGTAGCGTTGAGGAAGGCAATGCTGGGCAAGCGAACGGGGGTAGCCGCACTCTGCATTCTAAAGAACAGCGATGCGATGGCGCAATAGATAAATTCGCCGGTTAGTGAATGACGCGTCCGGCCACCGCCAGGGAAAGGGTGTTGCGCTTCAAGAGTAAGCGTTGGCAGGAGCGTGACTTCTTTGAGAAATTTCCGCACCCTTTGCAGCACGAACATGAGTGGCCACGGCATAGATGACCTAAACATAGACTTAGGATAGGTTTTTTCAGCAAGCGGCTAAATAGAGTGCGTGGTATGTTTAATTTTTGACGACCAGAGGTTTTCCGCCGACATCTCCGCTACGCACTCCGGACGAGTCAAGGAAGAACGACAACCGGCCAGTGCGACCATACTCGACCGGCTCGGAGGATGCATACCAGGTTTTGCCATCGACCGTGCGTGTTACATGGAAAATGTATCCAGTAGATTCCGGTCCTTCGAGGTCCTTTGGTACAAGCCCGGCGGCAATAAGTTCGGCAAGGTTGCCGTATTGGTTATTGTGCTGTTGATTGTAGACCACTTGAGCAAGCGCAATGCGAGTTAACATTTCCTGCACATCGCCATGATGAGCTTCGATACGCGCATTAAAGAAAAACTGCTTTCCTGCTTTCTTGACTAACGCCTGGTTGTCCTTATCACCGAGAATCCACACGGCATCCAACTTCATTAACGATGCTGGTTCAATCTGTTGCTTACCCTCGCTGTCGATGACCTTCACAAAGACAGTGGCTGAATCGCCGCTGACCTGTTCGCCGGTAACATCGACACTGGCCGGAAGCTTTTCACTGACGGCGACCGCCATCTTTTCGAAATCTGGTTTTAGATCCTCAAACTCCTGCTGATTGAGGCCCTCGATCGCCGGTTTATAGATCGACATCGCAAATGCATCGCGAAACCTTCTTTCGCGCATGGCCTTGTAAAACTCACGAACAGTTTCACTTGGTGTACGAGCAGTTTGAGCGAGCACTGGACCCGATAAGACGAGAACAGAAGAAGCCAGGAGAAGAAGGGTAATTTTTCTTAGCAACATAAATTGGCGTGCACCGTTCGTGATAAGGCGCGCTCCGGATTAGCAGCGCGCCTCATAGTTATTAATAAGAACCCGTTGATACCGTCATTTTTCAGCGATATTCGAACGGGTCCGGAGTATCACTTCGCGTCCGACCAGATACAACAAAAGCATCAGCACAAGGAACGGAATTATAGACAGCAGGTTGGCATTATCGCCTGCAAAGAATCGATTGTGGGTTGTGGCCCAATCTTCCACACTCTTGTTGAACGCGGCCAGACCCTTGTTCGGAACCCCCTGCAGAATGGCAATGACAATTGCCGCCAGAGCACCGCCGGCAATATAACCCGAAGCCATCAGTACACCGGGACTTTTATCCGTTTCGGCAATGATTTGATCTTCGGCCAAATTTTTATGTCTGAGTTTATTTCGCAAGTAGCGATCCACCAACGAACGAATCATGCCACCAATAAATATCGGACTCGAGGAGGAGAGCGGCAGGTAGACTCCGACGGCAAATGCGAGTGAAGGAATTCCGCTCATCTCCAATACGATGGCTATCATCACACCGAGGAGCACGAGACCCCATGGTAATTGTCTGTTGAGAATTCCCTTGATGATATAGGACATCAGGGTTGCTTTGGGCGCATCATACTTCGTGACAGCAGAGCCATCAGGTCTCAATTTATGAATCCCGTTAATGCCGGGATCACTCAAGTAAACTGCGACACCTTGATCATCGATTAAGTACCGACCGGCAGGTCCCCCAGTGGCATCGGTTTTATGCCAGGCGCGATAGCTATTTTGGTCCTGATTCGCCTGAGGCCCTTTCAACGGTTCGCGGGGACCGGCTTGCGAAGGATCAACTCTGAGATTGGCTGGAAAGTTTTCCTCAAATTTGTAAACAACCTTACCCGAAGCATCGACAAGATATTGACCCGGATCGAGGCCCTGCACGGCTGTCGCGCCCGCATCGTTTTTCAGGATGCGATATTCACCTCCGGAAGATGGCTTGACAGGATCTGAAAAGATCGGCAGTGAACTCACCTTAGTTGGGTCGAGCATCGCCGCTTTTGTAGCCGGTTCGAAACTCAAGCGCGGTACATAAACAGTGGCTGAGTCGTTAAGCAGCAGAAGAATTGGACCAAGTATAAGAGCAGAGGCAAAGGCGCCAATGAGAATTGCAATTTGCTGATACTTGGGCGTGGATCCTACAAGAAATCCAGTCTTCAAATCCTGCGACGTGGTGCCGCCGTTGGACGACGCAATACATACAATGCCGCCAATTGAAAGTGCAGTGACGTAATAGGTCGGTCCAGTCCAACCGAGTAGCAGAAAGATCAGACATGTGAGCAACAGCGTGGCTACCGTCATGCCCGAGATTGGATTGGAAGATGATCCGATTTCGCCAGTTAGCCGGGAAGAGACGGTGACGAACAGAAATCCGAATGCCACGATGAGGACTGCGCCCAAAAATGCGACGAGAATGTTGACCTGAAGACCAAGTTGAGGAAAAGCCATGATCATGCCGACCAACGCTATAATTCCCCCGACCACAAACTTCATCGAAAGATCCTGGTCCGTACGGGGCGCGTTGTTAGAGGCGCCCTGTCCTCCCCGTAAATCCGCAAGACCACCCTTCAAGCCGTGCCAAATGGTTGGCAACGATCTAAACAGGCTGATGATTCCGCCCGCTGCTACGGCGCCTGCGCCTATGTACAAAACGTAGGCGCCACGAATCGCGCTCGGATCCATTTGACTAATCGGCACCGTTCCGGGAGGCAATACGGTTGTCATGCCTTCGCCGAAAAACTTAATGGCGGGAATAAGGACAAGATACGCGAGCACACCGCCGGCGCACATGATCGAAGCTATGCGCGGACCAATTATGTAACCGACACCCAACAAGGCCGGCGAAATTTCGGCCGACACGGATCCCGCTTTGAAAGGTGCACCAAACACTTTTTCGGGGACGTCTTTCCACGCCTTAAACCCGGTCATAAGCACTTGATAGATAAATCCAATACCGAGTCCCGCAAATATAGTCTTTGCTCCCGTTTGCGTTCCCTCTTCGATCGCACCTGCATGTTCAATCGAACCTTTGGCCGCAGCCTGTCGCGACTCATCTGACGCTCCGGCTTTCAATACCTCCGCGCAGGCCGTGCCCTCTGGATATTTCAGATATCCGTGCTGAGCCACAATCAGGGCGCGTCGCAGCGGAATCATCATGAGGATGCCGAGCAGACCACCAAGCATCGCAACCAACATGACCCTCGTAAATTCGAGATCCATTCCCAGGATCATGATGGCGGGCATTGTCACGCCGACACCAAAAGCGATCGACTCCCCGGCGGAGCCGGCCGTCTGCACAATATTATTTTCGAGGATTGTTGCGTCTCGCATTCCGAATTTCGAAAAGAGACGAAACACCGTTATCGAAATCACTGCAACGGGGATAGACGCGCTGACCGTTAAACCGACTTTGAGGACCAGATATAGCGATGAGGCCCCGAAGACCATCCCCAGAAGCGTACCGATAATTAACGGCAGTATTGTCAGCTCGCGCAGTCGTACACCAGCTGGTATGTAAGACCGAAAGCTCGCAAGATACGGGTTGTCGGGTTTGAATCCAATTCGGTCTGGGTACTCGTTTGCGGGGATGCTTTCACTCGACATCCAGTTTTGACCTCCACAACTTTTTATTACGGGAAGAGCGCGGGGATTTGATCGCCGTTACTTTACACGGCCCAGCACGCGTTGAGCAAGCAAGCGAATTCGCGAAAATGTGTTAGAACGGTCGTCACGAATGCACAGCTGCGGGGAGCTCATTCGATCGACACCGACCCATTGAAAGAGCGGCGCACAGTAATCACTGAAGGCAGCGAGCGCAGCCGACTGCGTAACATCTCGAAACTCAACTCAGCAGGTTGGATTGGCAAAAAAGTCCGCGACAGCGGACGGATGATAGTACGTGCCTTCAGTGCTGGGCGAGTCCGCTTTAGCGGGACTGGTGGGAATACGTTCAGACGTCAAGCAAACTGCCGCCCTAGACTCAGACGTCCGTTTTACAGAGTTGACACGTTATCCCAGCGATAAATTGCCAGGCAATGTCAGCTGCTCGATCTTTGTGCAACCCTCAAACCTTGGCGCTTACCTTAGAAGGTTCTGTCGCCCTGCGGCCTTTCGTTGTACTCTCGCAGCATCAAAGTGGCACTAGAACGTCGCCGGCGGTTAAGCACGTAGCCTGGATGTGCGGCAAGCAGGTCGGCGACTATAATCGTCATGACATCCCAATTCCTATGCAACTCGCAAATGATTAAACTGCTAGCGCCATTCAGACTGCACACACTTCTAAAAACGAGAGTTGAATGATTCTGACCCTTATGTCTCGCCGAACCATGAGGAAAACGACTGTTTCCGTAGTCACAACTGCACTGATTATTGCCGTCGCCACACTGACCCACACATACGCGACACATCAACCGACTGTTTCTTCGCCGGCGGATGTTCTCGGTTTTACACCGGGTGACGATCGAAAATTAGCGAGCTGGGATCAGGTGATTCAGTATTTCAACCGGCTCGCGAATGAGAGCGATCGCGTGAAATTTGAAACGCTGGGTCAAACAACGATGGGCAAACCGTTCGTGATGGCCACTATCAGTGCCCCCGAAAATCTCAGGCACCTCGATGCCTTTAGAGCCATCCAGGACCAACTTGCCGATCCGCGTAAACTTGGACCAGCCGCCGGACGTGATCGAAGAGCATCTGAGCTGATTCGAAGAGGCAAAACAATCGTCCTGATCACCTGCGGCATCCACTCGACTGAAGTCGGCTCATATCTGTCGAGCATGTTGATAGCATATCGGCTTGCTTCATCGAATGAAGCAGATATTCAGAATATCCTGCACAATACAATTATTTTACTCGTTCCCTCGTTGAATCCTGACGGTGTCGACATTGTTAAGAACTGGTACGACAAAACACTTGGCACTACTTACGAAGGCACCGATCCACCCGAGCTTTATCACAAATACACCGGCCACGACGACAACCGAGACTGGTATGCCTTCACGCAGGTGGAAACGCAGATCACCGTCGAGAAGATTCACAATGTTTGGCATCCACAGATTGTCCATGATATTCATCAACAAGGCGCTGCAGGCTCGCGCCTGTTTCTACCTCCTTACATGCAACCCGTGGAACCCAATGTTCCGAAGCAGATCGTCGACGGTTACACCGAGCTGGGGAACTATATGGCCGCCTCGATGCGTGCACAGGGATTTAAAGGAATAACAACGAATTCCACTTACGACGCGTGGACACCGTCGCGCGCATATTCGCACTATCATGGTGGCGTCAGAATTCTTTCGGAGACAGCGTCGTGCAAGATCGCTACGCCGATCCATGTGAAGTTTGAGGACTTGAGTTCCCGCGAAGGTTACGATCCAAAAAAAGAATCGGCGAACTTTGGGCCATTATGGGGCGGTGGCGAATGGCATCTGAAAGACATTACCCATTACATGACAACGGCCGCATTTCTCCTGGTGAAGCATGCGTCTGACAATCGAGAACACTGGCTCAAAAGATTTTATGAGATAGGAAAAGAAGCCGTTAGAGCAAGGAAAGCAGGTGAACTTTACGCAATCGTAATTCCCGACGCTAAACATCAGCCTGATTTGCTGGAGACTTTCGATCGAGGTGACGTGGAAATCGAAACGGCTTTACCGTTCAGGGTTGGTGGAACACGTTACGGCAAGAACACCGCAGTAATCCGTCTGAATCAGCCATACGGATTATTCGCAAAGGCCCTGGTGGAGAATCAACACTACCCGGACCTGCGAGACGCTACGGGCCATCCCATTGCGCCCTATGACGTCACTGCTCACACTCTTTCGCTACTGATGGGAGTTGACGTTCGATTCGTCACTCAGCCGTTTGCGTATAAACTCCAGAAAAAAACGGGAATGAATAGCTGTACCGGGTTTGGCGAGATTGATGAGAGGGTTGCGCTCTACAGATCGCATGTCCCTGCCATGGACGAAGGATGGACGCGTTGGATCATGGAACAGCAACACTTCAAGTACGATTCGATCGAGGATAAGGCAATACAGTTAGGTGGTATTAAAGATAAGTATGATGCCATCATCATTCCCGATCAGGCGCCGCGGGCAATTCTTAACGGTTATCGAGCCGGAACAATGCCACCAGAATTAACAAGTGGCCTGGGACAAGATGGGGTGAGAGCGTTGCGTGAATTCGTGGAATCAGGTGGCACACTCGTGTGTTTGAATCGAGCCTCAGACTTCGCAATAGAACAATTCAAACTACCATTGCGTGATGTTGTCGCCGGATTGCCGCGTACGGATTTTTATGTACCGGGATCTATCCTCCGGCTCGAACTCGATACCGCGAATCCTTTGGCGGAAGGCATGTCGCGGGAATCAATAGCATGGGCCGAAGATTCTCCCGTATTCGAAATCATCAACGATAATGCCCCAAAGTATTCAGTTCCAGCGAATGCAGTGCATGTGGTTGGCTGGTATCCACGCAACACGGATCCACTACTCTCCGGTTGGTTATTGGGTGGAAATCGAATAAAAGGAAAAGCTGCACTCGTAGCGGTTTCAATGGGCAAAGGACGCATCATTCTCTTCGGCTTCCGACCTCAATATCGCGGCCAATCCCTTGCAACCTATCCATTGCTCTTCAATTCCATCAGCCGTCGCAATTAGCGCGTTTTTGATGAAGTAAGCTCTAGAGAAGTAATTGGTGGATTGGGTCCCAGCTCATCGAGGAATGCAGGCGTTTTCATAGACGCCCAGCGTCGTGCTTTGCTTGACTGTTTTGCAACCTGCAGAGCAGGCCCGCTTGAACTTTTTTCCTTAGTCTGCGTAATAACAAATACGGGGTTACAGATTCATCAATCATAACCGCTGCAACCTCCGACCGCGATGGTCACCTTTCTCATTTCTTCCTTATTCCTGGTTGCGGTAATCGCTGTTGCTGTTTATTTCTGGCAGAAACCGCCAAAACACGTACCGCAAATTCAAGCACCGCCAAACAGTGCTCACGGCCTGTTTGAAAACACGCTTACAGAGTTACCACCTGCTGAAAACGAAACGTCAACAACGTTGAGCGAGCGAGCAGCTGGCGGCGATCAATCAGTATTACTCGAAGCGCATAAGAGCCAAGACCCGCGACTATATCAGTATCTTCTAACGATGCTTTTGAGCAAATCGGAATCGCCTGCAAACCTGCTGTCACTTGTTTCTTATGTGACTCGACACGAGTTGACTGTGCCCCGGGAGTTAGCTGAGGCTTTTACCGCATCCTCAAAAAACAACCTCGATCGTGCAACGGTAGCCAAGGTGCTGCACCTTGCGGCCATGTCGGATGACGCAGCTACATATCAGAACGCATTGGAAACGGCGTTACATGCATATCAAAGCAACAAACTTCTCGATGTTTCAGCACTCGAGCTGCAGGCTTTATTTACCGGCGAATTCTGGGTACTCTCGTCGCGCGCCAGAAGTTCAGGCGCAGGCTTCATCTTGAAGCGCGCCCTCGCATCCGCACGACGCCAACTTGAAACCTGACCCTTGACCATCAACTGCTTCAGTTGATTCGAAAGAGAACTACTATGACAAATGTCGATTTTGTATCGTTGCTCCCAATACTCTTCCTCGCGCTCATTCTGCTAATCGCGTTTCTGATCATCGTCAATCGTATTTTCGTCAACGTCGGTGCTCGCGAAATCGCGATTAAAGAGCGACGTTATCTCGGCGCAAAAATGCCTCCCGGACGCGTCGTCGCAACCGAAGGTGAAGTTGGGATTCAGGCTGATGTGCTAAAGCCCGGACTCCACCTAATCAAATTTCCGTTCGAACGCGTTGTCAGAAAAGTGCCGTTGATCGAAATCGGTGCTGATGAAATCGGAATCATTGAAGCAGTTGACGGCGAACCGATGGCTCCTGGTCGCATCTTCGCGCCTGATCGAGCGCAGAATGCGCATAACAACTTCCAGGATCCAATCGCGTTCATAAAGCAAGGCGGCGTTAAAGGTATCCAGTTACGCACATTGCCGCCCGGCCTCTGGCCCATTCACCCATACTTGTTCAGGGTGTCCGTTGGGAAAACCACGGTGATTCCGCAAGGAAAGGTCGGCGTAATTATTGCGGCTGATGGTGAGTCGCTCGATCCTGGACGTCTCCTTGGCAAAGCGATAGATGGCCATCTCAGTTTCCAAAATGCAGAATTGTTCATAGCGGCTCGAGGACAAAGAGGTCCACAAGTCGACATTCTCACGCCTGGAACCTATCGCATCCTGACACAATCGGCAGCTTTCGAAGGCGGATCGGATGTCAAACCGGGCCTTTTTACTGTGAGGCTCTACGATGCCACGGTAATCAATGAAAACAGCATTGGGCTGGTGGAAGCTCTTGATGGTGCACCTCTGAATCCCGGCGACTATGTGGCTGAATCAATTCCCGGACATGACAACTTTCAGGACGGTCATGAGTTTATCGATAGTCACGGACAACGCGGTCCACAGAAAGACATCTTGCTGCCCGGCACCTACTACATCAATCCGCTGCTTTTCAAAGTGATTGCTGAGACCGCTAAAGAGGTGAAGCCCGGAGAGGTGGCGGTGATCGTCTCAAACACCGGCAAAGATCCATCAGACGATATTCGTCGTCAGATGGCTGCAAAGGTGCGCCAGCGAATGGAGCGCGAGGAGAGAGAGCAGGCCGAACAAACAGCGGCCCGTCTGGACCAGATCGACGATCAGCGCACCGCTTTGGAAATTAAATCTGAATTGCTTCACGGAGATCCGGCGGATCGTCGTCTCGATGAAGGTGCGCATGAAGCATACGTCGTTCCTGAAGGTTACCGCGGGATACAGGAAACGGTTGTTGGGCCCGGCCGTTATTATGTGAATACACTGGCCATTACTCCGATCATTATTCCCACCACGAACCAAACCGTCGAGTGGACCTCAGGTGAAGTGGTAAACACTTTCAATCCTTTTGAAGTCATCTCGAAAGATGGCTTTACAATGCAGCTCGAAGTGAGGGTGGTCTTTCGCGTGAAACCGGAAGATGCTCCATTCATGGTTGCGAAGATTGGAGGCATCGAACGGTTAATACAGAATGTAATGCATCCGCTGATTGATTCGATCTTCCGCAATCAGGCGTCTGAATCATCAGCGATGGCTTACTTACAAAACCGCCATGAAGAACAGGAACGTGCCGAGGCTCGTGTGCGGGCCCATTTGTTGAAGTATCACGTGGACGTTGTGAATGTGCTTATCTGCCATATCCATCTTCCCGAAGAATTAATGAAGACCCAGACCGAGAAGATTCTGGCTGAGCAGCGACAGAATATGTACAACGCACAGCGTGAAGCAGAGGACAAGCGTATTCAACTGGAGCGAACGAAATCGCAGGCAGACAATCAAAGAGACTTGATGGCGGCCACAGTTGGAGTTGACATTGCCGGCAAGCGAGCTGAACAAAGGAAAGCGGAAGGCGAAGGTGAGGCGCATTACATTTTGCAGACGGGTAAAGCAGAAGCCGAGAAGGTGCGCCTGATGGGCGAAGCACAGGGTGTTGCTTATCACGAGCAAGTCAATGCGTTAGGCGCACAGGGTGTCGCGCTTGTTGAGACATTGAAAGTTATCGGCGAAAAAGGTGTCCGCATCACGCCCGACGTGATGGCCACTGGTGGCGGCGCTGATGGAGGAAGCAACATCGGCACGTTGTTATTGCTGAATCTCTTTCGAGAACGTCTCAACGTCGCTGGCAATGGCGAGAAGGTGATTTGAACGGGCTTTAGAACGTAGGGGTGGTACTCGGTGCCACCTCACGTTTTTAAGACCAAACTTTGCAACCGCAGAGCGCTCAATGTCTGCAAAGGACGTTGTTACCTCCGTACCGCTTTTTTTCCCGCGCTTGATAACCAGGACCAGTTGCGCGGTGCCGCCCCCGCATTGGCACCGGCACAGAAATGACAGAAATTCTCAAAGCGTTCTTGTGCACTACGCGCAATGATGTCTGCCGCAAACAACCGTTTCCAATCTTTACGTTAATATCGAGCGGAACCATGAAACAACCAGGTGCACTGATCGTCCTTGTTCTTTTCGTCGCTGCTGTAAGTTTTGTAGTCGCTTCACAAGAAAACAAACAAGGCGGCCGACCGATAACTGCTCAACTCACTGGGCCAGCCGAGGTGCCGGGGCCAGGCGATCCAGACGGTACCGGCACCTTCAAGGCGACACTAAATGCCGGGCAAAACCAGATCTGTTATGAATTGAGTGTGACGAATATTGCGACAGCGACTGCCGCGCATATTCACTCGGGCGCGGAAGGTGTCGCCGGACCTGTACTGCTGCCTCTGACGGCTCCCGTTGCTGGATCCTCAAAAGCCTGCCTTACCTTCGACAAGGAAAAGATCGCCGACATTATCAAGAACCGGGAAAATTATTATGTGAACGTCCACAACGCAGACTTTCCGAGCGGCGCAATTCGTGGACAATTCTCAAAATAGGAACCAAACCTTTTCCTTATCAGCACTCGAATCGCCAACTTGCGGGAACGAGCCAAACATCTCGCAGAGCAGTGTTTCTAACTGCTCTGTTTACATCCCTTGGTGCGAATGTTTATACCAACTTGGGGTAGGGGGTGGGGCGGCTGCGATCGCTTCATTTCACGCCTGACGAAAACGTCGCAAATTTTTCAGATGAACCAAGCCTTTTTGATTTAGTCGTCATCCACGCACACAGGGCTGCAATATCGTCGTGCTCAGCAACAGAAGTGCGGGACATTATCAATCGTCATCGTGGACGCTTTTTGCAAATCCGGCCACGCGACGATTTACCGGTCGAGATACATCTGCGCGGCCATCTTGGTTAGCTTCCATACTCTGGACCACGCAATCCGACGGTCATCATTTTCACGTCCCGTGAGTTTAGCCAGCAGCAACTGCCTGAACATTCGCCCTTCTCTTCGCAACATGAACTCCTTCGCGTAAGGCTTGGCCGTTTCGAAGAAGCTGAAACCCGGATCAGTGACAATACCGATTCCTTCGAGAGTCATCAGCGCCCGCATGATGTACGTAAAGTTTGCGGGAAGGCGAAAAGGATATTCATAAATAACTTCAGCCAGGTCGTAAGTCAGCTCTTTGAAGTTCACTTCTCCAAGTCGGAGGTTGAGATAATGGGAGAAGAGACTTTCTACGACTGGGCGAATTGTCTCTGGATTCACGCCAGGCTTCAAAAAGTTCAGGTTGATAATGTCCTGACCCAAACCATGAACATCGCGTCCCACTACATGAAAGAACGCATCAATCATCTGAGATTGAAGTTTTGGTGTAATGCGACCAACCATTCCGAAATCAAAGAATGCCAGGTGTCCGCTGTCCATGACCAGAAGATTTCCGGGGTGCGGATCGGCATGGAAAAAACCGTCCTCGAGTAACTGCTTGAGGTAGGTTCGAACCAGCAGACGGTTAACTTTCACGGCAGAAATACGGCGCGCGCGCAATGCCTCAATGTCCACCACCTTGGTTCCGCGAATAAACTCCAGCGTCAATACGCGACGGCTCGTGTGTGACCAGTAAATCTTTGGAACGCGAACCGCACGCCAAGTGCGGAAGTTATAGCGGAACCGATCGGCATTTCGACCTTCCTTAATGTAATCAGTCTCGTCAAAGATAGTGGCGTGAAACTCATGCAGCATTCCTTCCCAATCAGCATTCTCGTTTGCGCTGGGCAGAAACCGGTTCGTTAGTTTTACCAACCGATGAAGTATCGCTATGTCGAAGCTAATGATCGCGTGAAGGTTAGGTCGTTGTACCTTGACTGCTACTTCTTCACCTGAGTGCAATCGCGCCCTGTAAACCTGGCCCAACGACGCGGACGCAATTGGTTCACTATCTATCTCACGAAAACAGTCAGAAATGGGTTTGCCCAGCTCCTCCTCAATACGTGCGAAAGCGTCTGCGGTGGGATAAGCGGGCACCTGGTCCTGTAGCGTCGCCAGTTCCTTTACGTACGCGAGAGGTAAAAGATCGGCACGGGTTCCGAGTGCTTGTCCGATTTTGATGAACGTTGGCCCAAGATGAATCAAGCTCTCGCGCAGCCACACGGCCTGCTTAATAAGCCGTGCATCTTTAGCTGCTGAACCTTCGCGGCCGCGAAACACAATTAGTCGAAGTATTCGGATACCTCGATCGAGCGCGACGTACAACGTTCGCACCGTCCACATCTTCAATTGTGCCGTCCGTCCCAGCCCACGCGCTTGCTCGCGTGACCATGCGGTTGCACGGCGATTGAAAGCGGCGCGAATGTCATAGGTATCGAGGAAGAGATAGAGCGAAAACAGACCGAGTATGCGGGCAACATTTAAAGCTCGGAGCCAACCTCGGAAACCACGCCCAGCTAAGATTTGATCCACTGACTCGTTAGTCAATGCCGGCAGCTCATGTTTTACCACGGCCGTCTTACTCGACGGCTGCAATGTCTCGGTTGTCGGCGTCTTTATTAGTATATCGTTAGTCATTTCGATCAGATTTCTTCTCAGTGTCCCCGGTTTACATCGGCCCTTCCCGAAATTGTGGGTTGGGACAAGACGCAGAGCTCGCAGAGGCGCCGAGGACGAAAGACCTAAATCACTGAGAGAACATGTCGTGCGCCTAAGCGATTGAAGTAATCATTGGCCCGATCGACGTCTTTCGCGATCTGCTCTTTCAAAGCGTCGATGGAAGCGAATTTCTGCTCCGATCTCAAGCGATGTAAAAACCGTACCCGCACAACGTCACCGTACATGTTTCCAGCCCAATTCATTACGAATGTCTCAACCGAAGGTTCCACATCAAGACCAAAAGTCGGTCTGACACCAATGTTCGTCACGCTGCGGCGCCATTTCCCTGCAAGCAGCGCTCCGGTCACATAAACGCCTTGCTTCGGTATGACGCGGTTGTGTGGACGCAGGTTGGCCGTGGGAAACCCTAACTGATGCCCACGTTCCGATCCCCTTTCGACAAGACCTTCAACTCCGTAGGGCCGGCCCAACAGGCGCCGAGCGAGGTTGACTTTCCCTTGTGTCAACAGCTCGCGAATGCGGCTGGAACTAACACGTGTGCCGCGTAGGCAAACTTCCGGTACTTCACCGGCCACGAAACCTAGTTGCTTGCTCATGTTTTCAAGCAAGGCTATGTTGCCCTTTCGTTCGTGTCCAAAGGCAAAACCCTTACCCAGGTAAACTTCCCGTGCTTGCAATCTTTCCACCACAACATCGCGCAGGAAATCCTCGGCTTCCACTCTGGAAAACTCCTCACTAAACCGAACCACGATTGTTTGTTCTATACCGAGGACTCCGAATCCTTCGATTTTCTGGTCGAAGGTCTGCAGTAGCGGCGGAGCGGATTCCGGATGCAGCACCGCCCGCGGGTGTGGATCGAAAGTGATAACTGTGGGGACAGCACCAATAGCGCGCGCCCGATTGACGACCGTTTGCATAATCAGTTGGTGACCAAGATGCAGGCCATCAAACACGCCAAGCGTCAACACGGTAGGTCGTTGAATTTCTGCATTATCAGTGCCGTGAAATAGACGCATCAGAAGATTGTTTTATCGATAATGATTGTTTGATGGTTGGTCCAACTCCAGCGGCTCGCGAATCCGGTGTCATTCGATCACGAGTCCGTCGTAGGCAAACTGCACACCTGGCGGCAATCGCGACGAGTCACGCGCGTGCTTCACGTCGTGCGCAATATGCGTCAGGTAAGTCCGGCGCGGTTTCAACTGTGCGACGTAATCCAGTGCTTTATCTACCCACAAATGCGTGGGGTGTTTTGTGAATCGCAAACAATCCAGAACCAGCACATCAAGTTCCTTTAGAGTTGCCATGCTCTCAGGCGGTATCTCACTCAAATCCGTTGCATAAGCAAAGTCGTTAAAGCGGTAAGCCATCACCGGCAGACGTCCATGAATAACTTCTAACGGCGTTATGGTTAAATCCTTTCCCAGACAAAAAGTTGCGCCCGAAAAAACAGTATGTGCGAGTACTTGTGGTAGACCACCACCAAAATGTGAAGGCTCAAAGATGTATTTGAAGATTCGACGGATGTCTATCC
Organism: Pyrinomonadaceae bacterium; assembly: GCA_046262775.1. Classification (GTDB taxonomy): domain Bacteria; phylum Acidobacteriota; class Blastocatellia; order Pyrinomonadales; family Pyrinomonadaceae; genus PSRF01. The sequence goes on from JBHEMC010000029.1 coordinate 16,678, forward strand.
AGGCCCTTTCGTTTGCGTAAACGCCGAGCGCCCCGAACCGAAAGTTCAATGGCCGGATATCGTCGAGACCGAATATGTGGTCGGCGTGGCAGTGCGTAATCAGGATTGCATCAAGCCACTTGAGTCCATAGCGAAGTCCCTGCTGACGGAAATCTGACGACGTGTCGACGAGCACAGTTTGTCCGCCGTGTTCGACAATTATCGAAACACGCAGGCGTTTATCTCGCGGATCGTCGGACGCGCAGGTCTCGCACTCGCACCCAATCGAGGGAACTCCTGTTGAGGTGCCGGTGCCAAGGAATGTCAGTTTCATCTAGGTAGACGCGTGACACGACGCACGCGTGGACCACAAACAGTTGGCGTTCTCTTTACCTTCCACCTGTGATATCGCTGCCCGTAAGTGTTTGCTTTTTAGGCGTGGCGCTAGTTAACGAAACATATTGCATGCGCAGCTCGGCCAATAGACTCTCGAACATCTGGTGCTCCTGTGTGGTGAGGTTGCCACGAGTCTTCTTTTCCAACATTCCCAACACCTCGATCCAGTGTTTCCCAAGCTCAAGATCCACTTGGCGCTGATTAGTAGGATGCTCCATCATGCCAAGCGATGAAGCTGCGTTCGATGCTATCGACATCAAAAAGTTGACGAAGCTGGCGGGATCATTTACGTCTTCCTCGTAAGATGCTGGGGGGACCTCCTCTCGTCGAGGTTCCGACGAGACTGTAGTTTGCGCCTGTGCTGGTAAAGCGGCCTCTAACGTTGCGGTTTCCTTATTTGCCTCCAGTTTTTCCTCGGGTTGCAGATCGCGGGGAGTTCCATCGGCGTTGAATAGTCGCCGATCTGTTACTTTGAATGTTGTTTGTTCCTCACTCATGTCTCATTCCCAAAGTTGTCAGACGAGCGTTCGATCCTAGTTTCTCGTTCTCGCCCCATTTACTAGAAATTATGTATTTAGTGAATGTTAACAAATTCATCCACAGATTACACAGCGCGGCTTAGGCCGCAACCATCAGCACATTTATGGGTCCGGCTTGCGGCCTGCGGTGAGGCAACAATCTGGCTCGCCGTAACCTCTTTTGGCTCTGCGCCTGATAAGGGCAATCCTCCTTCACGCGGCGAATTTCGCCCGCCCATTGATGAAATTTCCTTTTACGTTCGATAAACCTTCAGCTGAGCCCTTTTGACTGCTCTCTAAATGGTCAAGAAGGGATAGCCTCGACTAAAGAGCGCGTTACGGATCGTGGTACTTGGTGATCGATCAAATCTGTAAATATTCCTGCTTTTGTACTTTCGCGCCGCCGCTTTTAGACTACTGCTATGGCTAAAACCTTTAAAGACCTTGTGACTCTGATGAATAAGCTGCGGTCAGAAACCGGCTGCCCCTGGGACCGCGAACAAACCTACGCAACGCTTGCACCGATGCTTCTCGAGGAGGCCTATGAAACGTTTGACGCAGTAGAAGAGGCTCGCAACGGCAATCCGTCTGAACTTAAGGACGAGCTTGGAGACCTGCTTTTTCAGATAGTGTTTTATGCACAAGTTGCTAAAGAGCGCAACGAGTTTACGATCGAGGATGTAATTGAAGCAATTCATACGAAAATGGTGCGCCGACATCCCCACGTGTTTGGCGATGTGACCGCTGACGATGCCGCAACGGTGCTACGAAATTGGGAGGCTATGAAGGCCGAGGAGCGACGTGGGGCCGGCACAAAAGAACTTGATCATCCATCGCTGCTGGATGGAGTATCCATGAAAGCACCTGCTTTGATGGAAGCACATCAGCTTTCTACAAAAGCCGCACGCGTCGGTTTTGACTGGCAGAATGTTGCTGACATTTTCGCGAAAGTTCAGGAGGAGATCGATGAGCTGCAGCAAGCGATCACAGAGCACGACAAGCGCAAAGATGATGCATCACACACTCGCGTGAGAGAAGAGATCGGAGATCTATTGTTCGCTGCTACCAATGTAGCCCGACACATGCAGGTGGAACCGGAAGCGGCGCTCAAACTGACAAATCGTAAATTCCGGCAGCGCTTCAAACATATCGAGCAGAGCATACATGAACGTGGTCAAACATTCGACGCTACTTCGCTCGACGAGATGGAAGCACTCTGGCTGGAAGCAAAGAACCGTCCGTAGTCAGTTGTCCGTCGTCAGTTGTTTTCAACAAACGGACCACGGACAACGGAGTACTTCAGGCTTACTCGTTAATCCTTACTGAATTAAACACAGCCTGGAATGCGTTATTAAAGCTTCGCGCATCATTCCGCGGCGCCACGGAAATCATGTAGAAAAGTTGGCCGTTACGCAATTGTGTAGTGACCACACGAATGTTTTCCGCCTGACCGGTGACCTCATTCACGTTGGTCAGATCAGTTACAAGCGCGGTGCGTCCAGACACGGTGGTGCGTTGATAGCCGCTATTCGCTCTTATATTCTGATTACTCTGCGTAAGACTGTTGAGGAATTCCTCGGTCGACTGAGTAAGGTTTCTATTACTCGTTTGCGCAACTCCGAAGTTTACTCCATGTGTAAACACCGGTTGACCATTATACTGCCCGTAGCCACCTTCCGGAGAAAACCAGGTGCTGTTTCCTTCGTTAATCTCACGCCAGTTGTTAGGGACATTAACCTGCACGGCATTGCTGAAAATGGAGTATCTCTGGTATCGAGTGGAGGGATTATCGACCCTTCCGCGAGGCGCATTATTTGGGTAGTTACCTGTGTTCTCACCAACAGGATAACGCTGTCCGGTCCGCGCAATTTCTGCCATCGTCGGCGCCGTTGGGTACGTCCGCAGGTGCTCCTGCACACGGGCAAACTCACGCGAATCTCGAATCGGGTTTGTTACACGCAGATAGTCGGCTTCACGATTTATCCTCGCGTACCGATCTGACGGGCTCGGGTGGTCACTCAAGAATCCGCCACCGCCGCCACCTTGTCTCTCGATTGTGCGGAACATGTTGGCAAGGTCGTGCGGATCGTAACCTGCACCCGCCATAATCTGCGCACCTAACACGTCGGCTTCGGTTTCGTACTCGCGACTAAACTTCAGGAAGTAGACGGCGAAAGGCGCCTGCGCCAATTGTCCGACTTGCGGTCCACCAAGAATGGCGCCCGCGATACCGGCAATGCCTGCCAACAAGCCATACTTCTGTGCTTTCGTGGCCTGGGCCGTACCGTGCCGCAATGCGACGTGGCTAAGCTCGTGGGCCATGACCCCTGCCATCTCTCCTTCGTTGCGTGCGGCTTCAATCATTCCGCGATTGACATACATTGGCCCGCCCGGCAGCGCGAACGCATTGATGTCGCGGGCATTCACTACCTTGAAGTAGTATTGAAATTCGGGATGTTGAAATTGCGCAGGAATTGCCGCCACTAATCTCTGGCCCACACGTTCGACGTAATTCCTTGCATCGGAGTCGTTCAGCAACGGAAACTGCTGCTCGGCTTCCTGGGCCGCCTGGCGGCCGGCACGAACGTCGTCCTGAACACTAAATTTGTTGCTGTGATATTGGATTTGAGTTTGCGCTGTTACAGATAACGGCATCACGCATAGAGCCACAAGCGTGACCCACACCGCTATCGTTTTTTGCTTTCTCTCCCGCTTCTTAATCATCGTTTCCTCCATCAATATTGCCCCCCGCAATGTTATCGCCCTCGTGTACGAGCTAAGATGAACGCTTCAAATGCGTTGCGTTGTAATTGTCGCCAAATGCCCAGCCACTGCACCAAAACGCAACATCAATACACGTTTCAGAACGATTTCACTTCGAGACCTCGCCGGAAATGGCGGTTGGCCTGACCTCGACGATGTTAATGCAATGAAAATGCCAGCGACGACGTCTAACCCGCATTTCGAGGTTCAATGTGCTCATTAAACCATTGCGCGGGCTCGCTGAGAGGGGCAATGCGGTGCGGCTCCCCACGCCACACTCGCACCATCGAAACGATGAGAAAGACAAATGTGGCCAGCCTGAAAAGGAATCCCCCAAGAGAGCTTCCGGTAAAGGTACTGATGACTGTAAAGATTGTTTGAATGATGATGATCCCAATATGGAGGGCCAGCGCCTGTCCGGCGTGGAACCTTACTTTGACTTCCTTGCGGGGACAAAGAAACAGCTCGATGAGGGAGACTACAAGACCGACAAAGAAAGGAGCATACACCAACATGACAGACCAGTTTTCCGGTAAGCCCAGGCCGGAAACCGTTCGTGATGTTGGACGCTGAGGATAGCTATTCTGATAAGGCGGTGTAGTTGGATGTTGAACGGGCGGAGCGTAGATCGGCGGAATGAATACCGACGGATATGGAGCTTCAAGAGGTGGGTTCTCAATTCGTCGCGTCGGCGCCTCCGAATAAACATTGCTGCGGGGTGCGTCGTTCGCGGCCTTGCCAACTTCTCGGGTTTGACCCTTAATTCGTTCGGTCGGCGGCGCTCCAGCTGAGTCTCCCCAAACTTCCTCAGTCTTCCGTGCCACATCCGAGTCCAGTGGATTCGTATCGTATTTGCTCTTCTTAGCTTCCATCATCAGAAACTTTTACGATTGATTCCAAGCCTGGTTCCAATCTTACTCGCCCGTCAGAGCATACTCAACCGATTGCCACGCCTGTTCTCGCTCTGAAATCTGGAAAGCCTTTACGACAGGTTCGTCGGCGCCCAGTCCCACAATCAGATAAATGGCTGAAGGGTAGTACGCAAGCCGCACATCCGTGTCAGACGGTTGAGGATTTGCCGCACGCGGGTGTGAATGGTAAATGGCAAGTAGAGTTTGGCCACGCTCACGCATCAAGCGTTGTGCCTGAAACAGTTGTTCGGGCGCTGCTTCGTACGCCAATTCGGCGTTTGGCGCGACGTTTTGTAACGGATAGATACTTACGGATTTTCCAGCCGAGTCTCCGCTGACTAGTCCGCAACATTCCGCCGGAGCAGACTGTTGGGCATAGACGACGATGGATTCAAAATGCTCCAGTCGAAGCTGAATCATGCGTAAACTGTTCGACGGAATGCGGACGCGGACGCGCTCGCCCGCTGTTATGTCAGGACGGTTTGCCTCAAAATGGCTTGTCGCGCTCAATCTTCAACAATCCGCAGGTGCAGTTCTTCCAGCTGTTTCGGATCAACTTCACCCGGTGCATCAATCATCAAATCGGCAGCCGACGCAGTCTTTGGAAATGCTATTACATCACGCATGTTGTCAGTTCCGGCGAGCACCATCATTAACCGATCGATTCCTGGTGCAATGCCACCGTGCGGCGGTGTGCCGTATTCCAGCGCGTCAAGAAAGAATCCAAAGCGTTGTCGTGCTTCTTCAGTGCTCAAGCCAAGAGCCTTGAAAACCAACCGTTGCACATCGCGCCGATGTATTCGGATGGACCCACTCGCCATCTCCACTCCATTGATGACGGGGTCGTAGGCTTTAGTGCGAATGTTTGCAAGCAGGTCAGTTTCTCCCGTCTCCACTGCGCGCTCGAGCAAAACCAGGTCTTCATCAACCGGTGAAGTAAAGGGATGATGCATCGAGTAGTACCGACCATCCTCCTCATGATATTCAAACATTGGGAAGTCTGTAACCCATAAAGGCGAGTACACGCTGACAGGAATCAATCGCTCTCGCTTTGCTATCTCGTTCCGAAGCGCGCCGAGCGCTGCAGCCACGACCTTCGGCTTGCCCGATACAATCAACACAGCATTGCCTTTTCTTGCCTGCGCCAAATCCGTCATCCGTCCAACCATATCAGGCCCAAGAGCTTTCAAGAGTGACGAAGTGATCTCATCACCAACTTTTATCCAGGCCAAAGCGGTCGCTCCGTAACGTTTCGCAAATTCCTGCAACTCATCAAGCACCTTTCGCGAAAGCCCGGCGCCATTCGGTACTACGATTCCCTTCACTTCTCCGCCGCTAGTCAATGCTGAAGAGAACGGAACAAAATCGGCCTCGCGGACCGCATCTGCCAGATCCTGCAGCTCAATGCCCGAGATACGGAGGTCCGGTTTATCAGATCCGAAACGTCTCATCACTTCGGCAAAGGTAAAGCGCGGAAATGGGAGCGGCAAGTCGACGTTGATCACTCTGAATACACGTGCAAACAGTCCTTCAATCAGTTGATAAATCTTGTCCGGAGTCGCAAAGCTCATCTCTACGTCTAACTGGGTAAATTCGGGTTGTCGATCGGCGCGGAGATCCTCATCACGAAAGCAATGGGCGATCTGAAAATATTTGTCCAACCCGGCAATCATGCACAGCTGTTTGAACAGCTGCGGCGATTGGGGCAGTGCAAAAAACTTCCCGGGTTGCACTCTCGCCGGAACAATGTAATCACGCGCACCCTCGGGAGTCGACTTGATCAGAATCGGAGTTTCGATCTCAGTAAACCCCTCCGCGGTCATGTAAGCGCGTATTTCAGTTAACACCCGATGTCGCAACCGCAGGTTCGACTGAAGCTGCGAACGGCGCAAATCGAGATACCGATACTTCAAACGCAAGTCTTCGCTGGCTAGGGCATCAGGCGAAGCATCCAGTTGAAACGGCGGTGTGCGTGCATCATTCAGTATATACAGTTTGCTTGCCTGGACCTCGACGTCACCTGTTGCTAGCTTTGTGTTGCGAGTGTTCGCGTCGCGAGCAACAACTTTGCCAGTGACTGCTATTACATACTCGCCTCGCAACTCTTTGGCTTTTGCATGTGCTTCGGGCGAACGGTCTGAGTTCAAAACGATCTGAGTGATACCATCCCGATCGCGGAGGTCGATAAAGGTTAATTCACCGAAGTCCCTGCGCTTCGCGACCCAGCCCATGAGTGTGACAGTCTTTCCAATGTCACTGGAGCGAAGTTCTCCGCAGTAGTGCGTACGTTCTAATTGTCCCAAGTGGTCTAACATTCCAAGTTCAGCTCTCAATTGCTTGCGCGATCTCAAGCCGGTTGCCACCCGGATCCCGCACATAAAATCTGGACCAGCCGATGACGGGTTGGTCATCGGAAATTATTTCGACACCGGCAGCACGAAACGCTTGTTCGGCCTGCGTCAAATTTTCAACCGTATAACAGACATGACGTTTGCTGGCGCTCGCGTCGTAGCTCTCCTGAATCGAAAGATGTAACTGCAGCTGACCTAATTGATACCACGCGCCGCCGCGACTGCGCGACTTCTCAGTTCCAGGCACTTCGTGCAGTCGCATCACTACACCATAAAAGTATTTGGCGGCAGCTTCCTTGTCCTTCGGAACAGTCACGTTAACATGATGAATGCGGGCTTTCATGGTTGCTCACCGTACTGATGATTTTTTGAGAATGCGAAAATGTTTCCAAATGGACCTTTCATGGCGGCGAGCTTGATGCCACTACCAACATCCTGCACGTTTTCGTGATTCGTTGCACCCGCGCGCAAATGCGTGCAGACTTGTTGCCGCACCCGCAACTCCCCAATAGCTAACTTGTTCTTCACCCTTCGGCTTTCCTTTTGTCAGGATAAAGACCGGGTTCGTAGCCCGCTACGTGCCATCCGACATAAAACGGCTCTTACGAGTATTGAGCTCCATTAATCCCTCGCCTTCGCTTCGAAACGCAGGAAACAGCAGTTGGCAGACCCGAAAACATGGGCACTCCTTTCCGTAATTTCTAGCGTTAGCGTTTTTCTTCAAACGTTCAAACTGCTTCGCGATCTCGGATTGTTCCTTCTTTCATGGGACACGTCTGTTTCCAGAGAGAAAAGCATTGAAGTCGCTGGAACGGTTGCGTGCGATACTCAAGGATTTCCAATTGGCGGATCGGAAATGCTTGGCCAGAAAAACGATTTGTCCGATGTGATACGCGTAATGGGTGAGCTGGCGATCGATCGCCTGAACGATCGTGTGCTCCTGACCCCGAATCAAAACCCTGCGAGTAAAATCTTCCGGCGTTAAAGGCTCCACAGCGTCGAACACACAGCGCCAGCCGCGTTCCCAATAAGAAGTCAGATCGTCCTTTGCTGTGTCAGTAGTGATGACGAATTCAAGATCCCGATTGCGATCAGGCTTCTCGCCATCAGAGTTAAGAAAGTCTGTCCAACGCGAAATCATGTTACCGGCAAGATGTTTGATGAGCACAGCAATGCTGTTCGACTCTTCATCGAGGGTGATGAACAACTCATGCTCTGTGACCTGTTCTATTGCTTTCTCTGCGAGCTTTTTGTAGGAGCGGAATGAAGAAATTGCATCCTCGAGGTAGTGAGAAACAAACTTATTGTTTTCCATTGCAAGCCTCCTTCCTTCTGGGTTGTTCAGCTGCCTATCCCAATTTACAAAATTGCAGGAGTAAAAGATCCGGCCTACCGGCGTCACAGGGAAATTTTTAAATAGACAGTCACATTCCAGCGATCGTCTGTCGCACAAAACCAGCGGCGTCTTGCCTCACAATCCGATCCTGCGTGCGAGTCAAGAGATTTCTCACAGTCACAGTTCCCGTACCGTGTTCATTCTCGCCAATAAGTACGACGACGGGAATCTGTTGCGCGTCAGCGTACGACAAAGGCTTTTGCGGTTTTCGTGATGCATCTGGGTAAAAGAACACACGCAGATCGCCGGCGCGCAATTCGCCTGCAATTACGAGTGCCTCGGGAAGAAACTCCTCATCGAGTGCGGCGATTAGCACATCCGCCGATCTCGTAACGATTGTGGACGGAAACATCTCCCGCTCATTCATTACAATCAGAATTCTTTCCAGACCCAGGGAAAACCCACACGCCGGAATGTCTTGCCCTGAAAACATGCCGACCAGGTTGTCGTAGCGGCCACCGCCGCCCAAACTTCCCGGCAGATCTTTGACATTAATCTCCATGATCGATCCTGTGTAATAGGAAAGCCCGCGCGCCAGCGTAGGATCGATGCAAAGGTGTCTAGTTATGCACATCGCGTCGCCGAACTCGATAATAGCCCGCAATTCTTCCACACCGGCAGCGCCGAGTTCATTATCTCCAACGAACTCTACAATTCGACCCAGGATCGCTTTATTGAGGGCGGTTTGCCTGATCTCTAGATCTTCGCCAGCTGCAAGGTCGGCCGCGTGCTCCAGCGAAGAGAGCGTGGTAAAAAAATCCAACAGCCGGAACCGTGCTCCTTCCGGAATCCCTCGCGCTGCGAACTCTTTATCAACTCCTTCGCGCCCAATCTTGTCCAGCTTGTCCAGGGTGACAAGTGCAGCGTCGTGATGTTCCAATGCGAGCCCCGCAACTGCAAGAATTCCAGTCAATGCTTTACGGTGATTGAGACGCACGATAAAGTCATTGAAACCGAGCTTTGTCAGTACCTCTGCGGCAGCCGCACAGATTTCCGTCTCCACGACCATCGATGTCGAGCCAAGCACATCAACGTCACACTGGTAAAACTCTCGGAAGCGGCCGCGCGCCGGGCGATCTGCACGCCAGACAGGTTGGATCTGGTAACGCTTGAAATAGTTCGGCAACCGATCGCGATACTCAGCAACTACACGAGCGAGCGGTACGGTCAAATCGTATCTAAGCGCAAGGTCGGCTTCGCCTGTCGCCTCATGCACGCCTCGTTTGAGAATCTTGAAAATGAGTTGATTGCCTTCTTCACCGTACTTACCCATCAATGTTTCGATGTTCTCAACGGCAGGCGTTTCCAGAGGCTCGAAACCGTATCGCTCATACACGTCCCTAATCACGCCAATCACGTATTCGCGTCTGCGAACGTCAGCGGGCATAAAATCGCGCATACCGCGCGCCGGTTGTGTTTTTGTTGAGGCCATTACTTGAAAATTGAAAAACCGGCGTAGAAGATAAACTGATTCAGACCACGATTTGCTCCAGACCGATTCCCGTTAGAGATGTGATGAAAGCGAACGCCAAGTGTCACCGCGCGGCCATCAATAGTAAACACACGCACACCCGTACCGGCTTCGCCCACAAGTGCGAGATCTCCCGAATCTTCGATTGGCATCGGCTTGTTGAAGACAAGGAATCCGCCATTCACGTGTATGAACGGATGTACCTTTGAACCGTTCCTGAAATCCAGCTGTAACGCGGCCGGAGTAACGCCTGCGCCGTAGGCTGTTTCGCGTCTGAAGACATCCGGGCCGCCTAGGTTCGTCCGGGAAACTATTACTCCGGTTGCGACAGCGACGGGTATCACGTCAAGTGTGTATTGCAAAGCAACGCTGTCGTTAGCCGCGAGTGTTCGTCCATAACGAAATGCAGCAAGGAAAAATTTACGATCTGCAGCTTCATCTTCATGGAGTCCGGAAAATATAGTCGTCGCTTTGAAAGACACTCCTCCCCAGAACCCAAACTCATTATCGCCACGTTTCAGGCGGTAGCGACTGGCAATGTTCGTGTCAGGGACGGCCTCGACTGTAGCAGGGCCGGGGTCAGGAACAGTTGTCGGAGTCCGATCGTTTGTTTGTGCCGAAGCAAAAAGAGCTGCCGCGAGGAACACAACGAAAAGCGAAGTTATTTTGATGTAGGTTCTCATTTTCATCTGCCATGAAATGTCCGATAACCTTTTAATTTGTCGAGCCTCGATTTCCGCGGATAAAGTTCTTCTTTCTGCTGCTTAATTCACACGTCTGGCTTCTTCAGTTCGGCCCTGTACGCCCGTGTGTATTCCACGTAATTCTGCCAGTAAACATCGAGATCACTAACTTCTTCATCAGTCAATGGGCGTTTTACTCGTGCCGGAGCACCCATCATCAAAGATCTGGGCGGTACAATTGTGCCAGGTGACACAAGTGAACCTGCGGCAATCAACGAATTTGAGCCGACGCGAACATCATCCAGTAAAATTGCGCCGATTCCAACCAACGATCCGCGTTCCACATAACAGCCGTGCAATGTGACGCTATGGCCCACGGTCACCTCGTCTTCCAGGATCGTCGGATGTGATCCATTACGAACATGAATCACTGAGTTGTCCTGAATGTTTGTCCGAGATCCAATCCGGATGTAATGCACGTCACCGCGGGCTACGCAGTTAAACCATACCGACGATTCTTCGCCGAGATGTACGTCTCCAATTATGTGTGCACTTTCCTCGACGAAGGCGGTGGGATGGATCTGTGGGTTGATACCGCGAAATGACCGAATCATGATTCGGCAGATAGTACATCAGATTTATCGCGCGTCGCACTTCACGACCCCAGACAGATCTACGGATTACCCAGATCTCCGACGAACACGGCGGCGAGACTAACAATGGACTCCGACGAATTCTGATCCGGTTCCACTCCCCTCCGATCTTGAAAACGTGTCGTAATCCCGCGCGGTCGGGCCAAATCTGTGGATTCGCTTCACGGTATGATAAATTGAACGCGTGGTCCGACGGCTTCTTCTGCTAACACCATCTGTGATCGCGTTGCTGACAGTGGGCTGTGGCGCGTCACTTTTCAAAGTCAAACCTGTTAGTGAACTCCCACCACTCACCGCAAACTTAAAATCAGCGGACGCCGGTGGGGTGACGATCCGGGTGGCACCGCTTCTGACTGATGAACAAGCGCAGGAGTTGTTTGAAGCCAATCTGCCAGTAAGCGGTGTACTCCCACTGCGCGTTGAACTGAAATTTCAGAGTGGCCTCCCCATTGAAATGAAGGCAGCACGATTTAAGTTGCGTGCGGCGGACGGTCGCGAGTGGAAGTTGCTTTCTACAAAGCAAGCGGTAGCGCGGATTTTGAAAGCCAATGCGGTCTTTGCTTACAACCCGAACTCTCGGAAGGAATTTGAAAAAGAATTTGACTTGTACGCTTTGGATGTGAAAACGCCGCTGTCCTCAGCCGATCCGCGTCGTGAAGGCTTTCTCTTCTTCCAAACTCCAGACAATGGTCCAGTTGAGATTACCCAGACTCTAACGCTCACAATTGAACGGCTACCACAACCCGCGTCTCTGCAACTGAACTAAACACCGAATTTTTTTTTAGTTCTGATATATCCGCGAGAATCGAACCAACGTAGCTCCCGCTTTATTCCGATGTGGGTGAACAAACTGAAAATTTCTCGGACTTTAAAAAAAAGCGGACGGCCTTTATACCGTCCGCTTTTTACTTTTGTTAGTTATCGAGGCCCGGTCGCCCGCACAGTTACCTCTGTGCCTGCGTCTAAGTCGAGGTCGTTCCGACCTTGAACATAGACCGATCCCGCTCCGGCGCCGGCACCGATTACTGCACCTATAGCAGCACCTTTACCGCCACCCGCGATGGCGCCGATGATTGCACCAACCGCAGTACCAATCGCCGTTCGCGTAACGGTACGGTTCGTTTGGCTGTCTTCCTCACGTACCGCACCTTCGTTATCGACGCGCACGATATCCCCATTCGGACCACGCACACTGTCGAGAATTCCGGCAAACCTGTACGTCCGCCCATCGCGCAGTTTGATCGTGTCAAAATTCAACGTCATAGCGGCGCGACCTGTGACTCGACCCGCCCGATCGACATTAGTCACGTAACCTTCAATGGTTGCGCCCTCATACTGGCTCGGTGAACGCACGGTCATACTAAAGCGATCGTTGTCGCGAGCAGTCTGTGTTGAAACATTGTTGTTGAGCGTGGCAACGACTTGGGTTCCGTTAGGTATCACGAAATCACCACTGGCTGTCCCTCTGTTCGTGTATTCCGGGTTGGTCTCATACAAGTTCAACTGCGCAACTTCAGACGTTCGGTCATAGTAACTGCGCACTACAACCGGCTGCGTGAGTTGATCGGTATAAATCGAACGAGTGACCAACATGCGATTACCCTGCGGATCAAACGTCACCGTGAAATCCTGCGCCCGTTCGCCGGTGCGAACGATGCTCAATTGGTCGCCAACCAGGGTCGCACGTACTCGTACAGTGCGGCCATTTTGAGTTGTTTCAGATTGTTCCCGGCCGTCCGCGACGAAATTAATCTGCGGAGCTCTCGTTGAGGCAATCGTTATTGAGGTACCTCGCTGATCAATCGCCAACATGTCTGGTGGATCGAGTCGACGCATTAACGCGTCGTACGCGCGTTGTCGTTGATCAGACGGCAAAGATCTTGTCGCTGATTCAGCTGCACGCCGCGCATCGTCTGCCTGACTAGCAGCGAGCCGATAGGTCCCCGTTAATTGCGCGCTGCCGTAAACCGGGCCTGCGGGAACTGTCGACCAGTTCCATGCGATGTTGTACGCACTCGCTAATCGTTCCAGATCCTGTCGTAGTGCGGTCCAATTGTTTTCGGTTTGATACGACAACTGCCGGTCCGCAACGAAGGTATTGAGCGTCGCTGCACGGTCCAGCACGGTGTGCGCTTCTGACGAAGTTGCTCGCCGACTATTTATTCGATTTCGAAGTTGGGCCACAGACGTCTCAAACGCTGTGAGTTCACTGCGAATGTCTCCAGTCGCATTTTCATCGTTATAGTTTCGTCCACTCAGATCTTGACGCAGGTTTCGACTGAATGCCGTGGTGCGGCTATCGATGCGTTGTACCAACTGCCGCATCTGCAGGTCACTGAGGTTATAGTCGTCGTTTCCTGCAGAACCAGTCGTAGCGCCGCCCTGCCAGTTCAAATTGTAAGCGCGAGCAAGGCTGCTGAGATTTGTTCGCAGCGATTGCCAGTCGCGCTCAGCAGTGATCCCAACTCGGTTATTTACAAACGCGCTGTCAATCAATGCGGCCCGATCAAGCACGACCTGAGCATCCGCTGATGTGGCGCGTCCATTGTTTAGACGACGATTCAACTGATTTGTCGCGGTTGCGAAATCAGCAATCAAGGTGGTGAGACTATCCGTTCCGTAATTATCACCGCTGATCTGTCGGACGTCACTGCGAAGAGTGGCAGTTTGCGTTTGAATCCGATTAACGAGATTTCTGATGTAGGTACTACTGTAGCCGTACTGTGCCATGCTCGTTGCGGCTGACCCGACCGTCAGGAGCATTGCCAGCAAAGCTAGCGAAATTGTCTTACTAATGGTCCTCATCGCTTATTCCTCCAAAGTCCTTCCCTGTGGTTTTAGTTCTGCAGCGAACTATCGCAATCGGTGTTCCGGGGAACGTTGGATTAGGAGAGTGTATGGCGTTCGCTTGGGGACGCCTATAACACTACGGATGAAACGTTTTTTTACAGGGTTGCATGAACTAACGAAAAGCGAGGTATTCGGTACGGTACAGAGTCATGGCAATAGTGTCACAAAAGCTTACGCACGAAATGCGACGGAGATGGGTCCTCTTTTCGCTTTCGACTCTCCAGGTTGGCAAAGTGGCAGACCGATAATTTGCTGATATTCAACTCCGTCTCGAGCTTGTTGTTGCAAGGCTGATAAGCGATATGCTCGATATGCGGCCAACTGGGGAATCAGAGGGGTGGCTTGCGCATCTTTTGACGGTCAGCCTGTGGATCCAAAACCGGCAGCACCACGCGCAGTCACATCCAGCTCTTCAGCCCACGCGGCTTCAGGAGTGATGATCTTTTCTATGATGAGTTGACAGATCTTGGAGCCTGCCGCTAGCTCGATCGCTTCATCACCACAGTTGTAAAGCAAACAAACGATCTCGCCACGATAGTCCGCATCAATGACTCCCGCGAGTACATCAAGTCCGTTGCGGACCGCAAGACCTGAACGAGGCGCAACGCGACCGTAGTAACCCTCCGGAATCGCGACCGAAAGACCTGTCGAAGCAGCTGCGCGTTGATTTGGACGAATAGTGAGAGCATCTACACAATACAAGTCCAGACCGGCAGAACATTCACTGCCACGAGTCGGCAAGATTGCACGTTCATCTAATTTCTTGAAAGCAAGCACTTCCATGTTTGCGTTTGATCTGTCTTAGCCTCTGCACTAAGTTCGGAACCTTGTCGCCACTCAACGTCAGTCATAAACTCAGGCGTCGAAGAGGCGCAGAGATTGCGGCGAAGAAGTTATAGTTTTGGCAGTGTGACGCCACGCTGACCCTGGTACTTGCCACCTCGATCCTTGTACGACGTGTCGCATACTTCATCTGATTCGAAAAAAATCACCTGCGCAACACCTTCGTTTGCATAGATCTTCGCCGGAAGCGGAGTGGTGTTTGAAAACTCGAGCGTCACGAATCCCTCCCACTCGGGTTCGAATGGCGTAACATTAACTAGAATGCCGCAGCGTGCGTACGTACTCTTGCCCAGGCAAACCGTCAGTACGTTTCGAGGAATGCGAAAGTACTCAACTGTTCGCGCCAGCGCAAAACTGTTTGGCGGAATAATGACTGAGTCCGCTTTCACGTCGACGAAATTTTTTTCGTCAAACTCTTTTGGATCGACGATGGTGCTGTTGATGTTCGTAAAGAGCTTAAACTCGTCCGCACAGCGAATATCGTAGCCATAGCTCGACGTCCCGTAAGAGACGATACGCTGTCCGTCCAGTTCCTTTACTTGTCCTGGCTCGAATGGCTCGATCATCCGGAACTCCGCCGCCATCCGCCGGATCCACTTATCAGATTTGATGCTCATGTTGAGTCGGCAAAGAATACTGTTGGTAAGTTAAAAGTGGCAAGGAGCGCACATTCGTTGTCAGTTTTCAGTTGTCCATTGTCCCAGGTCCGGTGTGCACGTTGAGACTGATTATTGACTACTGACTATTGAGTTGCTTCTTGAACTCAATCGTTCCGTCGCCCATCGTAAACTTGAAGAACGCTCCACCGGCGCCGGCACGTGCACGCATTACCTGCTCACCGATTCCGGGCTTCTCCCGCTTTTCAAGTCCATAGGTATTCAGAATTTTGCCCGTGCGCAAAATGTCAGCGTCGATGTCTCCATTGAACCCGGGCGGCAACTCAACTTCGAGCTTGCCGGTTGCAACGCGTATATCAGCGCCACTACCTCGCCAACTTCGCACTGGAATCGTCAGTCGAACTTTGCCTGCTGTAACGGTTGCGGAGACAACGCCGCCAGTCAGATTCAACGACGTTTCGCTCTCACTTGCGCTGAGACGAATGGCCCCTTCAACTCCACTCAGCGTCACCGCGCCGCGTCCACCGTCAATCTCCACATCAGTGGATGACGGGACGTGGATCCGGTAATCAATTCGCCATGGCAGATTAAGTAACCGCTTAGGAAAATTTTTCGCTGCCCGGCGCATGTATGCGCGATCGTGCGTGCCGGTGGTCAGAATGCTGATGTGATTTGTGTCTTCGTCATACGCAAAACTATTCACCTTGGCCAATAGATCCAGATCTTGTTCCGTTGGCCCCTGCAACTCGATGTCAGCAACGACCTCGACTTCGCTGCGTGACCAGCCTTCCACAGTAATCGATCCCTGCGGCGCCCCAACGATAGTCACACTTCCACCGAAACCCAACTTGCTCGATTCGGTTCGCGTTGTCGTGTGTTTGAGCAAAGGCCCTGTTGAGAGATTTGCGTCCTTACTTTTCTGGAACGTGTGGGGAAAAGCAAAAGCGGTAACAACAATCAAAACAGCGAAAGCGATGAAGAGGTTAGCAATTCGATTCAAACAGGGTCCTTTCGAACTTCGTTAACCAAACCAGTTTGGCGCGTAATAACGTAACTCGCATTGTAATTTATCTGGGACCGAAGAAGACAAAAAAAAGACGCCACAAAAAGCGTCCATCGGATCAGTCTTTCGAAACACTTGACGAAGTCAGCACCCATACTGACTTCGTCAGTTTAGCGGCGCATAAAGGTGATAGAGCCACTGAAGTTGCTAACGGAGACCGACGAGCGGCCGTCGCCCACGTCCCCGACGTATTTGCGACCATCGCCTAGAGTCTTGAAGCCGTCGTTCCAGAACTGGCCCAGCACGATCTTTTTGGTAGGAGAGGAAGCGACTAAACGGAACGCCGAGTCACCGGGAATCCGTATTGTTATGTCGCCTTTGGTTGACTTGAACTCGTAAGTCCCACCGCGCGAGAATTCACCGTCGAAGAATATGTTTCCCATCGTATTTTGAGCGATCACCTGCGACGCGACTATATTTGAAAGTTCGATGTCGCCTTCAGACGAAACATGCGCGCGCACTGAGGAACCGCGAATGTTACTGACGATGATTTGACCTCGACGTGTTTCTAGATCCACTGAAGAGTTAATGGGCACCTGAAGTCTAAAATTGACGTCGCCAACATCGCCCCGTCCGCGATTATCGCCCATCACATCGACAACGAGAGTTTGTTCATACTGCCGCGGACTTACATGTGCCGTCGGCGATTCCATCGTTGCGGAGATCTTGATCTCGTCTCGATCCCATGATTCCACGACAATGGTGCCGGAGATGTTCTTTAACTCGACACGAACGTTTTTACCCGCAGGGTAACGTTTAGAAAGGTGTTGCTGCGCCGCGGCGGTGCCAATTGAAACTGTCAAAACCATTCCGACAGTGAAGGCGCGCAATGGGGTGCGCCGCGTTAATAACCTATTGATCATCGGTTGGGGCTCTTCAAAACAGGAAATGTGGTTTAGCAACCAGGATCGCCATTACAGATCGGAAAACTCCTTGAGCAAAGTCAGTTTGTCATTTAGTGAATCGTTCAACATCTGCTCCGAAATCTCATCATGCGGGTTCCGCTGCAACTCATTGAGCGATTCACTCACCGCTTCGTCTATCACCTTCATATTTCGATCGAAGGTTTCCCGCATGTTGGAATTCCACCGGGCTTTATTGACCTCGACACGCTGGTTCCAATAGTTAATCAACTGCTGTTGCTGCCAAACGCGGTCGTTAGGATCGCTCGTCGTCGCAACAGCCGCCTTATTCGAAATAGTTGGACCGGCATCCCAACGACGAAGGCCTACCATTGTTGCAAGCGAGACAACAAGAACAATCGCTGCTGTCAAAGCGGTCAGCTGAGGCAACGATAGCTCCCAGCTACGACTCATCAGTTGAGACAAAAAAGATCTGTGCGCACGGGCGACACCCGAAACCGGCCCATTCACGGCGTCAATTTCGATCGTATTCCGAATGCGGAGCCAGAGCGCCTTCTCGTTAGGCGGCGCAGAATACTCGCCCCGATGCGTGCGACAGAACCCAACAATGGACGCGAGATCCTTACGAACACTCTCGCAATCCAAACACTCTTTCAGATGTATGTTCAGCGCCGACTCGTCCGACTGGCTAATTGCTCCATCCAGCCAGTCGTGGATCAGTGCTTCACAGGTTTCGCAGTTCATTGCTCACCACCTCGTTGCGTCACCATTTTTGGGCGACCCAACACGCTCAAGGTTTTGCTTCAATAAAGGGGAGACTGCGTTGAGACTCATTCTTACAGTCGTTCAGATTTCTAATCTCTTCGAGGCTAATCACTCGTCTTCTGTTGCCTCAAGAGACCGCGCAATTTCATTCTTGCCTTGTGTAATTGCGACTTCGAAGTGCCTACCGAGCAGCCTAGCATTCTGGCAATTTCTTCGTGTTCATGTCCTTCAATATCATGTAGCGTGAACACTGTCCGATAGCCTGGTGGCAACTGCGCGATGGCTTTGTCCAATGCGATCCGATCTACAACCGGCATTGCATTGGGGTTTTCAGTTCCTTTCACAATTTGAATCGGCGTTTCACCGTCCTCAGTTGTTTGCTCCATGCGCACGCCGCGTTTGCGGAAGTGCATAAGCACCTGATTCACGGTGAGCCGATGCAGCCAGGTCGTGAAAGCTGATTCGCCTCGAAAACTTCCGATTTTTCTAAAGAGCTGTATAAAAACCTCTTGAGCGAGGTCTTCAGCCTCCGAAACATTACCCGTCATTCGCAAGCAGAGCGAATAAACTCGACGATTGTGGCGTTGGTAGAGCTCCTCGAAGGCGGCCATGTCGCCCTGAGCGGCCCTTTGCGCCAGCGCAAAGTCGGTCGTTTGCGGTGTCTCGGTTTCGGCTGCAGTCACGTGTTCGTCCTGCACGGGCAAGTCAGCAAGTACTTACTTAGCTGCGCTTGTTCGGCACGACTATCACGCGTCCGCTGTTTCAAGGGAGCGGCACCTTGTCCTCAGGATCCGCGTGGGGAAGCGGTGCGAGGTTGCCAAGTGCCCTCAACGCGGCTGTGATGCGGCGCTTCGAGCGCGTCGTTGCCTTACCCGGCACATAAAGCCCTGTATTTTTCCAGCCAATCAATAGCTAATGAACATGAGGTTCGCCCAGGCGCACTGCACTCGCCCTCAGTGGCTAACGCAAGTACGCGCAACCCGACCTCAGATGTCTCTAAACTCCTAGTGTGCGGCTGACATTAAAGATACGTTTATAACTCTGGACTGACAAGTGCCACTACGGCGCCTTGAAAAGCTGAACTCGATCGCGACCAATCAATTTACTGAAGCATCGCGACGATCCTTAGTGGCGCGCCGCTGCCACCCTTGATCTTCATAGGCAGCGCTATCACATTAAAGCCTTTAACCGGAAGTCGATCGAGATTCGCGACGTTTTCAAAGGCGGGGATGTTATTTTCGAAGAGTGCGCGATGACTCTCGAATAAAGTTGACTGGCCCCGATCGATACTCGCTGTGTCTAGCCCGATGGCCTTAATCGATCGGTTTTTCGCAATCCACTGCGCCGCCTGCGGATCCAGGCCTGGAAAGTGAAGCTTAGCCACTGCTGCGGGGCCGCGTTCATCAGTGCCGAGATATTTCTTTCTATCCGGATAGTATTTCCCAAATCCGGTGCGCAACAGCACGATGCTGCCCGACGGAATGCGTCCATTAATTTTTTCCCAGCTCTGAAAATCCGACACCCTCACCAAATAATCCGGGTCGGCTGCACACTGCCGCATCACATCAACCACCAATCATGGTCCCATTAGTTGATCGAGGGGGATTTGGTCGACGGCATTGCGGCCCTTCCCAAAATGCACCGGTGCATCAAGATGAGTGCCGCCATGTTCTGCGGCGGCAAAACGATATGCGGAATAGTAGTAACCTTTCTCTGTTACACCTTCAAAGTCAGTTTCGAGTCTAAACGTTTCTGCAGTGGGCCAATACACAGTATCTGCGGCGAAAGGGTATGACAAATCAATGATTTTTGCTGGTGGCCACGCTGGCTTCGACTGTTGTAGGAAGGGAAGAAGAACAATAGATATGAGAAACCAGCTCAAGCATTTCATCGGAACTACTCCTTTGAATTGTTTTAAATCCGCAACAGATTAGCGCGGATAATGCTGGTTCGAAAGTAAAACTTGCTGCTGGTCTAGCGCCTGGCAGGTTGCAGAGGTCCTGAGATTGAAGGCAGGCGGTTTGTGAAGAAATCCCGATTTGATGTGCCGCTTCTCTGTTCGGCCACGCGTCGCTGCTCTTTCAAGAGCTCCTCGAAATCTTCCGTCGAGAGCGATTTGCTGAAGAGAAACCCCTGCACAACATCGCACTCGAGCGCGATGAGATATTCAAGTTGCTCCGGAGTTTCAACACCTTCCGCAACAACTGAGATGCCAAGCGCATGCCCCAACGTAACAATCGCTCGCACTATTGCTGCGTCGTCCTTGTCCTGACACACGTCACAAATGAATGATTGATCGATCTTCAAGGTATCGATCGGAAAGCGCTTGAGGTAAGAAAGCGACGAATAGCCGGTGCCAAAATCATCGACCGCGATCCTGATTCCCATGCGCCTCAGCTCCTGAAGTTTGCCAATCGCTTTTTCAGGTTCTTTCATGATAGAGCTTTCCGTCAATTCCAATTCCAGACATGACGGTTCCAATTTTGTGTCCTTCAGAACTTGTTCGACGTTTGAGATAAACGTTGACTGCTGAAATTGGCGCGCGGAAAAGTTTACGCTCAAATGCATTTTTTCGAGACCGGCATCCTGCCACGACTTGTTTTGGAAGCACGCCGTGCGTAAAACCCACTCACCTATAGGCAATATCAACCCGCTCTCTTCCGCCAACTTGATAAATTCGTTCGGCTGAAGCTGGCCCAAAGTTGGGTGTTGCCAGCGAACTAAAGCTTCCATACCGACAAGTTGAAAATTTCTACCGCTAACCAACGGCTGATATTCGACGACGAATTCGCCACGCTCTAATGCAAGCCGGAGACTGTTCTCCAGCAGCAATTGCTTGAGCGCTCTCGTTGTCGTACCTGAAGCGTAGAATTGATAATTGTTGCCGCCTTTTTCTTTTGCGCGGTCAAGCGCGGTGCCCGCGCTCTTCAGCAATGTAGCTGTCTCCTGACCGTCGGACGGATAAACGCTGATTCCTATGCTCGTTGAAACGAAGAGCTCCTGTTCGTCAAACACGAACGCCTGGTCAAGCACTTCCTTGATTGCGTGCGCCGCAGTCGCAGCGTCCTGAGCGCTGGCTATCTCCGTCAGCAGAATCGCAAACTCGTCGCCACTAAACCGTGCGACTGTATCGCTGTCGCGAATGCAGCTTTTCAGACGCTGCGCGACCGACTGCAGCACGCGATCGCCAACAACGTAGCCCAGGGAGTCGTTGAAAGTCTTGAACCGGTCCAAATTGAGCAACAGCACCGCATGCATCTGCTTGTTCCGGCGAGAGAGTGCAATCGCCTGTTTGAGTCGATCTCTGAACAAACTCTGGTTCGGCAGATCCGTCAACGAGTCGTGATGCGCGAGGTGGTCGAGATTTTCGCGAATTTCTTTGTCATGCGTCAGGTCAATAACAAAAAATACGAACTCATCCTCAAACGTTGTTGCACCGAATAAAACCGCAACACGACTTCCGTCCTGTCGCATCAACTCCCTTTGAAACGGAGCGCACGAACCAAACGCTCGAATTCTTTCGAACGCCTCTTCGTCCTGAATCTGTGCTTCGGACGGTGTGAGCTTGGCCAGATTGAGGTTTTCACAGGTGGAGTAGCCGATCATCTTCAGGAAAGTGGGGTCGGCGCTAAGTATATCGCCGGAGAAGTCGGCAAAGGCAACCCCAATTAGTTCCGAGGTCCGGAATTGTTCGAAAGCGACTTGCAGTTTATTTGCGGCAATTTGGCTCATTTGTTTGTAGGACCGATATGGAAGTGATATGAGGTGAAGAACGGTAGGTCTGACCCTGGGGCGGGTAATACGCCAACCTGTCAATTAGGTTAACAAAGTGCGGTAGCTGCTGACAACAGAATTGTACAGGTCGAACGTCGTCTGTAAGTGCTGCGCATATAAAGCGGGCACGGGCATGTCATATGGATTAACCACAGTCGCTCATAAGGCCGGCGATTAATCCTGCGGCCCGGAACGCGCTGAAGGGAAGGGACGGGAGTTTTATCGCTGCTGACCTTAATCAACACCGTACAAGCCTGTGGCTTACAAATTTCGACCTACAATCCTATTCTTCGCCGAAAAATCTTCTTCTCACTGATTCGTCTGCTGGTAGTTCCGGCCCACTGAATAAATGATCAGGTGCCCGAGTCGGATCCTCAGCAATCAACGGCAGCGCATGGTTTCGCCTCTCGTCCGCATCAACTCCCGGTTCCAGGAACATCTGCCTAAACCATTGTTCGACGAGACGAACCACTTCGTAATAGCGATCGTGTTCCGAAGCATAGGCATGGCCGGCTGAATCCCAATCGGAGGTATTTAGCAAATGATCCCGCAACACCCGCGCGTCGCGCACTGTCAGGGACAACCCCTGGCCGAATGCCTGATCGCTTGTCGCTGCGGCATCACCGAGCAGCACGACTCCATTTCTGTACGGATGGTCGACCCAGAAATCTCCACAACGGAATGACGCGAGCGGGCCTATAGGCCGAGCCCCTTCATAATATTGCGATACTAATGCACTTCGCTTAGCTTCATCGATGAAACGCTGAACCGCTTCCGGCCCTTGCAAACGATAACCAGCGTCTTCGCGGTACGCAACGTAGGTGCGCGACCTGCCGTTACCAACCGGCATGATCGCGGTCTCCATTTCCGACGCCGGCTTGAAGAGCAGGTATGAATAGGCTTCAGGAGTGGTCATGCCGCTCATTAGCAGTCCCGCAAAGAAATAAGGTTTTGGCATTTCCTTCATTTCGAAGCCTGCCCATTTGCGTACCGCGGACGTTCTGCCGTCCGCTCCTACAACCAACCTCGCAGTAACCTGTCTGGTCGTGTCCCCCTCTTTCACGATTACGGTGGCTGGTGATCCACTTTTCATTTCGACCACTGAACTTCCACGACACACCTCCGCACCTGCATCACGAGCGGCGTTGAGCATCACTTCCTGCATTTCAGGATGATAAAAACCCAGTGCTGGAAGTCGCTGTGGAGTTGTCGTTGCCAAATCTCTTGGCCCAAAACCTAAATCCGTGACTAGAACATCGATACCGCAGCTGTCACGAATCAATTCGTAGATTCCCAAATTACGTGCTTCGGCCACGCCCCACGGACTCATGAATTCGCCACGGACACGATCTCGGAATTGTGTTTCGCGTTCAATTACAAGGACACGGCTGCCGTAATCTGCCATCGCTTTCGCGATTGCCGACGCAGCAAGCCCACCGCCGATGGTAACGATGTCGTATTGATCTGAATTCATCGGGCACTCCAGGCGTGATTACTTATTCGCGGGCAAAGTGCTGGATCGACGCCAATGTAAATTCGCAGCGGACTAAACGTGAGGTTTGAAATTTCCAAAAAGAAACTTTTAAGGCGTTAGATCCAGTGCTTCGATGATTCGAGTAAAGGGAATCTTCGCAGTTTCGTTAACCTCGCGCACGTACTCGGCGTTATCGGATTCAAACAGACACATGCAGTGAGATTCACCGGGAACGAAGGTGGTCCGGATGTAACGTACGGGCTTGCCTTCGGCTGTGAATTCGTTGCTCGTAGCGATAGCTGCTCGCTGCGCCGCCGCAAGCTGCTCCATCTCAATACCAGGTAAATCGCGATCGACCATGTAGACTGCCATAGTATTAACCTCGCTTCCGTGAGTTCCGAAAAATAGTTACGGTACTGGCTTAGACCATCCCATCGTTAGCAATTGGTCCAAACCATCAGCTGAATTGTTATGAAAGTTTTTATAGAGCGCGGTTAGCTGAGTCTGCATCTTTTCTCGCGCTTCCGCCTGCGCAGAGTCAGTTGTTAACGCTACTGGGCGAGCGTAGGCGTCGATGGCGCGATCGGCGACAGCCATAGCATGCCGCAACATTGCAGACTGTTCGGGTGAGGAAGGCTTATCGCCAAACTTTTGGTTGTATTCCGCAGATACGGCCGCGAATTCGCCATTCAGAATCACTACTCCCACTAGGCGATATACAAGCGGATATTTCTTGTATGGACGGACACAAAAAACGAGCAGCAAACAGAGTGGAAAAAGGAATGTAACGAATTCGCGCATGAAGAAGCTCACCCGTAATTTTTGGAATAATAAACTTGACCAGCCCCGGGGATCAATAAGTCACGATTTGGGGTAGGCCGGCAGAACGAAGCCGCAACGCTTTGGAGAGTTGCTGCTTTGCGGAAAGAAAAGAAAGCCGTCCCACTTCGCTCTGCCGCGGCACTGCAAAGGATGGTAGGTTATGGTCCGTCGTCACCAATATTTTCCTGCTTTCGCCTATAGATTTCATAATTGTTTAGGCTTTCGTACTCTTCGAAATCCTTCATTAACAGATCGAGTAGCTCCTCTCGATTTTCGACCGGCTCTGTCTCCAGTTGCAGTTCATCTTTAACTATCAACCAGTTGATGTTTCGATCTCGAGCAACCTGCACAAGCTCGACAGAAGTGTAAGGATCGAGCGTGTGGTCAAACATCAAAACCGGAAAACGAGGACGTCTTCCCGTGGCATAGTAGAAGAGATCTTCACCGGGCAACATCAGAATGCCATCAGTTAAGGGAATCTCCTTGTTCGAGAAACTAACTAGTTCCTCAAAGTCAGGAATAAAAGAACCACGCATCGCCAATCCCTTCAGAGCCGGCAAAGATGAATGTTGCAGGTCGCCGTCGTCGAGATCGGCGTAATCGAGTCGCTCGTGAGAACGCACATAAGACACTCCTGAAACGCACAGCGAAGCCGATGCAAGCACGGTGAACAGCAATGGAGGCAGCGAATCGGTTTTCAATAAGGTCTTTGCATTTAGCAAAGTAGCCGCAATCAGAATCATGAAGAGCGGCCACAATGCATACGTCGATCCCCAAAGTTGCTGCGACAGAAATGCTCCGTTTACAGTCGCAATCAAGATGAAGGCCAAAACTTTGGACGGGGTCTGTTCGCGTATTAGCGCTATCAACGCAACGCAGAAAGAGACCACCAGAACGTACGGCCACAGTGCCAACAGCCGCTCAGCTCGTTCGGAGGCATCGCTGTCGCGAACCAGATAAACGGCACTCCAGAGAAATGGAATCGACCACAGCAACGCCGGAATAATTGAGAAAATTTTATTCAAGTCTCGATTCAACCTTGCGACTACGACACCTGCTACAAACAGCAGCAACCACCATTTCAAAAGCGAGTCGCGGTAAATATCCAGCATGGCGCTTCGCTGTGGCGTGCGGCGCGCCGCGGCAAACCTGATCGTCCAGTGCCAGTAGTTGTTCAAACCGGCGGTGAAATGAATGAGCGCCAACGCGCAGAATAGAGTCAGGGCTGTACCAATCAGAACCGATGCATATTGTTTCCATGGTTGTCGACGCACCGCTGCAATTATCAGCAGCAGAACGATGGCAGTAGTTGTGCTGAACAGAAAAGCGAGCCCGGTGTTTTGCTTTATGAAGAGAGGAACAACAACCGCGGCTCCAGTTATAACGCCGCGCAAGGCGGAACGCGTTTCGCGTTCGAAATGTAACAAGAGTAAAACCGCGGCAAGCACCGCAACCGTCGCATCCGGATCGTAAAAAGGGTGAGGGAGGATGGAATAGACGTCCAGCACCGGCAGCGGCAATATGAGTAAAAGCGCAATAGTTCGATCAAATTTCACTCCGTACGAGACACGGAGAACAATGCGCCAGGTGAGCAAAGTCGCCATTGCATTCATCACGGCGCAATAGATCACATGATGAAAGAATACGCGTCCTGTGAGTTTGATCAGCCCAGCTTGAATAAAAAACGTCAGCGGTGGAAAAGGGAAAGGAAAATCACGATACGGAACATCACCCAGCGCTATTCGATAAGCACTTTCAAGGACATAACTAAGATCCCACAGAACACCAAGTCGCGCATTTTGCCAAAACACGACTGCCGCACTCAGAAGTGCCAGCAGGACTGCCACAGCAGGGGCGACAATCCATGTCAGCCCATCGTCTCGTGTCGCATCCCCGTCCGAATTCATCAACGGTTATTCTCACTGGGACAAAAAGTCAGTCTCGGCTCACATCGGTGTCTCGGTGACCTTTTATCGTGCCGCGATCACGGCGGAAACGAAGTCAACCCGCTAACAACAGCTTGCTAACATGTAAAAGAAAACCAGCGTACCGGACGTGACATGTTCAGCTCTGGCCTTATAGGCCAAATCAAACTACGTTAACTACGGGCGAAGCCATGCGTCACGACTGCAGAGCCGAACCTTAGTGGTAATGGTTTTCTCCCCTACAATTTCATTTTGGACCGGCCGTTAGTTTCTCATTGATGAAACGTGTGAATAGACCATACAAATGACGCGTCGTTCCAGGTCCTTCGAAGATCCCATGCGAACGATTGGGGTAGGCCATCATCTGAAACGGCTTATTAGCTGCCACCAATGCGTTGATCAGTTCCTCGGTGCCCTGGTAATGAACGTTATCGTCCCCCGTGCCGTGTATAACCAGGAGCTGTCCCTTTAGATTCGCTGCGAATGTGATTGGCGAACTCTGTTTGTATTCTTCCGGGTGGTCTTGAGGTAGTCCGCAATATCGCTCCTGATAAATTGTGTCGTAGTAGCGAAGATCCGGAACTGGCGCTACAGACAACCCAACCTTGTAGACGTCTGGATACCGGAATACCGCATTCAAGGTTGCGGAACCACCCCCACTCCATCCCCAGATGCCGATTCGACTCGAATCGACGAACGGCCACTTTGCTATTGCTCTCGCTGCGTTCGCCTGATCAAGTGAATTCACAATTCCCATTTTTCGATAAATGACCTTTCGCCAGGCGCGACCGCGTGGTGCCGGAGTGCCCCGGTTATCGACGCTCATCACAAGGTAACCGTGTTGCGCGAGCATCGTGTGCCAGAGGAGATTGCGACCACCCCACGAATCAACGACGGTTTGTCCCCACGGCTCTGTGTAAGCATAAAAGAGCACTGGATACCGTTTGGTCGGGTCGAAGTCCGGTGGTTTGATCATCCATCCGTCGAGTTGTACGCCTTCGCCAATATCTACCTTAAAAAATTCAACCGGTGTGGGCTTCAATTGATCGAAATGCT
This sequence comes from Pyrinomonadaceae bacterium, assembly GCA_046262775.1. Lineage (GTDB taxonomy): Bacteria > Acidobacteriota > Blastocatellia > Pyrinomonadales > Pyrinomonadaceae > PSRF01. Next base: position 43,851 of record JBHEMC010000029.1, read on the forward strand.
GCTGCAATTCGCGATTATCGATCAGCATGCGAACGACAGAGTGTTGCGGCAGCCGCACGACATCCGTGGTCGGCACTTTCTTGAAAGCAGAAAAGAAATGGATTGCAAGGTCTCCACGCGGAGAGATGATATAGCCGTGCGTGCCCGGCTCAGCGGGAGTCAGCCGTTCCTCTTTTCCGGCGCCAGTTAGCGATTCTCGATAAAGATAACGCTGTGTGGCGTTTTCCGGGGATGCTTCGAAGTAGATCCAGTGATTCGCGTCATCGATTTTTTCTACTGTGATCACGTCCAACTTTCCAGGAGTGATGCATTTGAGGTCTGTTCCGTCACGCGAAATCGAGTAGATGTGTCGCCAGCCGTCGCGCTCACTGGTCCAAAGAAAACGACGACCTCCGTCTATCCATTCAACGTCACCTCGAGCTAATCCGGTCTTGTCCCAATCGATATCGCCCCAGGCAATGTCAACCCACGCATCGTCCCGCTCGGTCATGATGGGTCGGACTTTTCCTGTGCGGACATCGCCGAGCATGACTACATTTCGGTTCTGCAGTCGATTCAATTGTTGAATGATCACTTCATCGGAACTGGCTGCCCACTCCATCCGTGGCAGATAGTTGTTGCGCGGATCGCCTGGAATGTCGAACCAACGCGTTGCGCCTCCGTCAGCACTGATTACGCCAACACGCGCAGCGGAGTTTGTCTCGCCTGCTTTAGGATACGGAAAAGTAACCAACTGCGGATACAGACCTGCCGTGTCGTTGATCAGCGTCATTTCCTTGACGCCTTCCGTGTTCAGCTGCCAGTAAGCAATAGACCTTCCATCGGGACTCCAGCGAAAACCGTCGCGACAAAACAATTCCTCCTCGTAAACCCAATCGAAGGTGCCGTTGACGAGGTAGCGTGAGCCATCCGTGGTTATCTTCTTAATGCCCGGATTATCACTAAGTGATTCAACATAGATATTGTTCTGTCGCACATAGGCAACGCGAGTCGTGTCTGGAGAGAACTTTGCAAACATCAGCGTCGAAGGTTCTGCGTCGCCTCCGAGTTTGCGTAGATTTGACGTCTTCAGATCGAGTACCCAGTAATCACCTCGAGTGTTACTGCGCCAAACTCGAGCGGTGTTCGTAAAGATAAGTACTTTTTGTTCGTCCGGACTTAGAGTGAATTCCTCGACCGTCAAGGGAGAGTTACTGCCAGCGGGCGTTAACTTTGCGGCGGACACCAATACCGACCGGGCACCATTGACCGCATCGTAGCGAACGATCTCAAGCACGTCTGTTTTTGACGTGGCGGGTTCGAGTGCAAGGTAGCTACTACCATCTTGCTGCCATTGAATTGGTCCAAGCGATTTGGCGCGGTAAGTGAAAATCGAGTCAACCGTCAGTAACGACGGGTTCTGCTGAGGCAACGTCTGTTGCGCTGCGGCCGAACGGGCTAAGAGATAGACGACGAGTAGAACAAGAAATAAGGAGTAACGTTTCATGGATTCTCCAACGAGATTTATGGACGATAAGTAAACGGAGCGGAGACGAATGAGAGGCCGGGTTAACGAATTTTGAATGTTGCTTCATTAGGTATGGCAGAGAACAGCCGTTGGACATTGTCGCGGCCATGTACACGAATCTGCAACTTTCAGTGTTGATTTTCGAGTCGATTCCTGCTTCCCTAGCGATTATCGACCGCGCCTGGCTGCGTTCGAAAACCCGAACTTGTCCCGATCTCGGGGCAAGCCCTCACCGCGGATTTGGGGCTAAACCGGCTGGAGTGACTCTTTCAAACTGCACCTCGTATTTTTCGCAACCGCTTTGCCGCCGCAGCCCGCCAACTTCCAATTGGGCTGCGCCCCTGGTGCGGGCTCTGCCCGACCTGCGCCGCCGCCGCCGAATCAAGTCCTTTGTCC
>JBHEMC010000030.1:0-44063 GCA_046262775.1 Pyrinomonadaceae bacterium
GGCTCATCCATCCGACAGCTCGTGTTGCAGCAAATCTTTCGCAGCTTCAGACAGCCCCTGAAATCGTACACCGACGCCGAAACCCGGATTGCTATAAACGACCTCAGCGTTACAAATCACTTCGCCCTTCACGCCGAATGGTAAACGCAAGAGCAACACTGTGCCTTCTGCAATCTCCGTTTTTGTGTTCATATACAGGCCGCCCACGCTGATGTCCTTTGTACTCGCGACTCCTGTGGCGTCTTTACCGTCGAAGAAGACATCCACGATAAGTCGAGAACGATCATATGAGCGCCGCTCATCCATTTCCTCGATTTCTTCATTGTCGTTCAATGTCGGGACTCCTCCTCGGGCGTATCTCAGGATTCTACTTTGTTTCGTTAGCTCTTTTCACTAATTATGAAGGTCGGCACCATCCCTCCACCGGAGGTGACATTTGCTAACTCCGTGGATGAGAGTCTGGTAAAGGCAGAACCAACTTTGCCGTTAAACAACAAGGGATCAAGGTCAACGAGTTGTTCGGACATCTCAATGGAGCCGTTTTCAGTAAGAGCAGGAAAGATCTCTCGGGCCGTCGCGACTCGCTCCTGGGCCAGGTAATCCCCGTCTGTTAAAGCCTTGTTCAGAGCATCATCCCATTCTGCCTCGCTTACATTCCAACCAATAGTGATGCCATGACCACCGTAGTCGTCATTCGGCTTCAGCACTAGTCGCTCACGGTTCTTTTGGATGAACTCGAGAAGGTTGACTCGTCGGTCGAAATAATCTGTTTCCACATCTCTGATAAGACGAGTCCATGGAACATGTTTAGAGATCGCGGCAAGCTCAGCGCCGGAAAAAAGATTTCGATAACGTTGGTCGGTTAATATCGCAAACAGTGCTTTCTTATGGATGAGCTTGGAGCGGAAGCTGTTGACCATACAAATGGCGCCGGTCCGATATGCCTCCAGCAGAGCGGGATACTCATCAATTAACGGCAAATACTCATTGACCAGCAGGCGCTTGTAGACCACATCGATTTCAAAGTTGTTCGATCTCAGTTTTCCATCCTTGAATTCCAGTTGTTGTGGCGTGCAGATCTCTGAAGGATACCCACGCTCACAAAAATATTCGCGGAATAGCTCGAACTCCGTCTGTGTCGGCATGCCAGGCAAATCGACAATGGCGATGTGCGGATTCCGGCCCGGCTTCTGACCGAGGAATTCCTCGTACGAGTCAAGCAAAACCTCGAGCAAAAAGTGGCGACCATAAAGTGGTCGAACTGTATATTGCTCAGCGAAACGTTCCATTACGGGCAAGGCTGAAAAAATTTCGAATGCTGCATCGGCGTACGCGATGCCCGCGGGACTCTCACCGTTCAACTCAACGAAGCTGTAACTCGATGAGGTGAGAAAAGAGTCGAGGCGGGAGGTTGGAGAAACTGCTTTGTAGCCCGGATCGATCGCGATCAGGTCGCGTTCGATTTTAGTCAGCCCGAGTTCGGCGACAATCGCCGCATCGACAATTGCCGCATCTTTAACTTTCTGAATTGCCGACCAGACTGTCTCGCAGATCTGACAGATGTTTGCGAAGTCGGTTTCGGTAACGAAATGTGGACGTAGATATGGAGAAAGGCGCCGGCCGCCGAAGATCAAGCGCGCCCGTTCCAAGCCTCGATCGAGCATTGAGCGCGATTGTTCTGCCAATTCCTCATCGCGCAACAATTCGTGGTAACGCGCAACAGCGTTCGATAACATAAATACGCAGCACTGTTCCTTTGAGAAGGAAGGATTGTTGGGTTGGCTAGGTTACCACAGCCGTGAGGTTGGGAGAACTTCGCGTAATCTATTACGGATTTTTTGGTTTCCTGACAACGTTGAATACTATTTTCTCTCTATTTCGAACGACTTCGAATGTGTAATTCTCCTGAACGATTCCCGGTGATAAAACTGCGGCGCCACGCAGCCCCACGTTACGACCATTGATCGACTGAATTACATCCCCAGGTCGCAGTCCTGCCTCAAAGGCAGCAACGCTTGGTTCAACGTACGTGACGAGCAGTCCACCGGAAGCACCAAGCCGCGCCGCCACGATTGGCCGCAACTCTATCGTCTCAATTCCCTGCTCCAGGAGTAACGGCGTCGTCAGCGGGAAATTTTCTTTTCTACTCAACGTGAACGAGAGAGCCGGATCCAGAGACCCGCTCAATTTCACATCCACTGCCTCTGTTGTCGCAAGGCCGGGCCTGGCGACGGTGAACTTCACATCGCTACTTGGACCAGCTTGTTCGAGAAACCACGAGAAGTCGTCACCGTTTTGAATGTCGTGATCATTAACCTTCAGAATTACGTCGCCTGCACGCAATTCAGCACGAGCGGCTGGGCTATCAGGTGCGATCCACGTAAGCAGAATTCCGCGTTGTTGTTCGGCGAGATTTGCGGCGCGTTCAAATTGCCATCCCTGGTTTCGCAGTTGGTCTGCTTTTAATGCGGCAATTGAATCGCCCTTTACACCCAACCATGGTCTTGGAACACTTGCCTGTCTGGCTAGCACACGCTTTGCTGCCAGACGTATCGCGGCAGTCGGTAGAATCGTTGCCTCGCCGCCTTCAACGCCATCGATAATTCCAACAGTGTTTCCAATATTGTTGATGACCACGCCACCGATATTTGCGAGCGTCAACCGAGGACACCGCACTTTCAAACGAGCAACGTCGCCCGATGGTGCTCTCTTAACTGCGATGACCATTCCGGGTATTTCACCGATCCTGACCAGCAGACCGCCGGTTGCATCCTGAACACTTTGAGCAGCAGGTTCAGGCCCCAGTAGCCGCACAGTTTCTCCGGTACTTACATCATCGTCATCGCTTTTTATGTCTGCAGCTACTCGTTTGGTCATCAGGCGCAAGATCGATAATCCCGTGGATCCATCAAGCCCAATATACCGAGCAAGCTGTTTCTTCCCATCCGGTCCAATAACGGTCACATCAGGATGTCCGAACAAAGTGAATATGTCTGGTTTGTGAGTATCGGAACCTACGGGTGAAGGTAGCGAAGGCAATGTTGCCCCGGGTACTGGGGCGCGGGGCGCGGCGAATGGCATTGTCGGTGGTCCGAATTCAACTTCAGCTTCCGGTAACTTTGCGGCAATCGTTTCACCGTCATTTAACGCAAGGCCGGCAATTACATTAGTGTGTACATCGTTCATTAGCGTGAACGCGTCATCTAGACGAGTGATAGCTGTTACGTCTTGTTCGGATCGTAGCAAGAGCCGGAACATCTTGAGTCCATTAATCCGATGAACGATGGTAAAGACCTGTGGCGCGCGGGATGGTTGGGCGATAACAGTTTGAGTCGCGCTCGGCGCAGTTGTGGGTCGTCTTGAAGGCGCAATTGGCGTAGGCGTCGTCTGGCTTAACGCAGGCATCATGGCGCCGACCAGAACACCTGATAGCAAAATGACTTTAAGCCCGAAGTTTCCGATAGTCATTAGTTTGTTCTTGCCTTCTGAAAACATTTACCAAACACCCTGCGGGCGAAATTGACCTGATACACTCCCAGATGCAAGTACACGTTGCGATCCAAAGCTCACCGGGGGAAGCGAAATGGTGCGAGACATTCCGCGACCGTCGTCTAGCGAAAGCTTGAGCGATTGGTGCGTGGCCTCAATGGGAAACACCGTATTTCCATTGTTGACCAGTCTGCTCGATCCGACTACGGGGGCAGCAAGGTTGCTGAAATCTCTAGTTGCGACTGACTGGTTTTGCGCGGAGAAGGTTAACGGCGTGGTCCGATAAGGCTTTGCTTTTCGAGATACTTCGTTATGCTTACCTCCGTTTCCGGCAAGCGCCGGAGCCATGACAACTTCAGACGGTGACGGTGCCGGCACGGTAGCCGTTGGAGTGACTGGATTATTCTGCACTTGGCTCCGCTCAGGTGCTGGCATTCTAGAATTGCGCCGCACAAGCACGAAAACTCCAGCTACCAAAAAAAGGCACGCTGTCATTGCCAACGTACGCGGCCCAATCAAAGTAAATGAAAAGGGCAACACGCGATTATTGCTCTTTCCCGCTGAAATTCTGCGGCGCAAGCGGTAGTCGAAATCTGCAGGAGCGGCAACTGTATTAAGCTGTCCAAGGATGGTCCTCAGTTTGAACCGGTTCGCCTGAAACTGGCGGCACTCTCTGCAATTTTGTAAGTGTGTCCTGGCAGATGAACCGCACCCTTGGTCGAGGTCCAGCTCTTCAATCTGCTGTCGAACCACCTTGCACTGTTTGTTATTCATAAAGTCTTCACTCACAAGTACGCACTCATCTTCTCTCGTAAAAAGCCTCGGGCACGACTAATTCGGGATTTAACAGTTCCTTCGCTGGTCTCGAGAATGCGAGCAATCTCATCGTAACTTCGGCCATCAACATCGCGCAGGATCAGCGGTGCGCGATACTTTTCCGGCAACGTGCTGATAGCCCGCTGAACAGCGTTTCGACGTTCGGTCTCAACGAGTTCGCAATCCTGCAGCGGACGCTCGTCTGGAGGATTGAGTTCTCGTGGTTCAAGGCAGTCATGAGACTGAAAAAAATCCGTCAGGGATACCAACCTACGGCGTTTGCGTTTTCTTAATTCGCTGATAGCCAAATTTGTGGCTATGCGATAGATGTACGTCGAGAAGGCGTAACTCCGTTGGTATCTGTCGGCTGCCCTGTAAACTCTCACAAATGTTTCCTGCGCCAGATCCACGGCCCCGTCGTAATCATTAGTCATACGGTAGATGTAGCTCGTGATCTGATTCCGGTAGCGGCGTACCAGCTCGGCGAATGCATCCTGATCTCCAGTCCGCGTAGCCTCTAATAAGGCATGGTCGGAAGTTCTGTCTTCCACTCGCTCACGTTGCAAAGCGGACGGGAATACGTCGTCAATGGTAGTCAGCGTATCCATCAGGGCAGGCAGGCTCTCCATTATGAACAAAGCCGGGTGGGTTTGAGCCCCGGCTCGCAAGCGGCTCTCCAAATGAGCGGCCGGGCACCGATTATACGTCACCGAGCTGCCGCCCGCAGGTAAACACGCTCACACGAGGTGAGGGTTCCGAAACTTAAGCTAAAATTAGGTATATGCGGGTTATGCTTCGGGGCTTTGAAAAAGCGCATCATCAACTTTTACGCCGAAAGTTATCGTGAGAATGCGGGTTTCCTGAATCTGACGACCGTCCTCCAAAAGTACTGTCCTGTAGGGCACGAGTGTTCCCTGTGCGTAGCGATAGTCCATAAACTTTTTAACGTACTTTACCGGAGTGGCACCTTCACTTGCCGCTTCCTCGTACTCCAGCCAAATCACGTGGAGTGTCCGAGAACTGATGTAATACCTCGTTTTCCTGGTGTCCTTATCAACCAGGTCGATAACGAAAAGATCCAAGCCTTTTTGCTGCTCTTTACCAACGAGCGTCACGGTATAACCGTTTTCCTTGTACCGCAGAAGGGAGTCGATGCTGTGGTGATGCTGCGATATAAAGTTCGTTGCAGCGTCTTGTCGTGGGGTAAACGCCGCCCCGTTGATGATGCCCCAGATCTTGCCTGAATAGACCAACGAATATTCCATCGACGGCGTTTTCTGGTCGAGCCGGATCTTATCTTTGTCGAGGCTCTCACCTCTGACGAACCGACGCTCATAATTCGACTCTTCGCTCTTACCGTCTGCCGTGAAACGCGTTATTTTCCCGCGTTCCAACCCATTGCGTCGAATTTGCGCAAGAATTGGACGCGTACCGTAAAGCAAGATTGTAGATTCAACCACTTGCTCAGCAGTGAAGGTTTTTTGTGTGTCTGCCGCGCCAGTTGCGCCGGTAAGGGCGATGAGCACACACGAAAGTATTACAACAAGAATTGAACGCAGCAAAGATAAATTCTCCTTGGAATTAGTGGTTGTGTCCGATCACAAACCGCCGGGGAAGCTGAACTTAGCGTGGAAAATTGTAACACAGGTACCCTAAACGCCAGCACGCACTCCTTCCGTCGTCTATTGATGCCTTGGAAAGACTGCGCGGATGCCTTCGCCGTTTTCGGAATGACTCATACGCTTCGTCATCTGCGTTTGCGAGGGCCGATTTGTCGTGTTTGACAACGTCAATGAGCATGGGTATGGTGCTTTGTTTTTAGTGCGGCCGGATACAGTGACTGTGAAGAGTTACCCTTCTTTGCGCGCACTTTCAGTTTAAAACCCTGGACAGACGAAAGGATGTTTTCTGAAGCTATGAAGCGTGTTGGCATTTTGGCTGGTCGGGAAAAGACATTTCCTGAAGCATTGATCACTGGCATAAACGAACGCGGTCGAGGTGAGGTATTTGCGGAGTACATTAAGCTTGGCGGAATCCGCCATGACGCACCGCCAGCATACGATCTGGTAATTGACCGGATTTCTCATGAGGTGCCATTCTACCGGGCGACACTGAAGAGGCTGGCACTCGAAGGTACCGTCATCATCAATAATCCGTTTTGGTGGTCAGCCGACGACAAGTTTTTCAACTACTCCCTCGCCCAGAAGCTTGGTGTTACCGTACCGAGAACCGTTCTCCTTCCGCAAAAAGATTACATCCCGGGCATTGTCAGCGAGAGCTTGAGGAACCTTGAGTTCCCACTCGATTGGCAGGAAATTATCGACTATGTCGGCTTACCCGCATATCTTAAACCATTCGATGGCGGTGGTTGGAAGAACGTGTCTAAGGTCAGTACGCTTGATGAGTTGATTGCGGAGTACGACAAATCGGGAACTCTTTGCATGACCCTGCAGCAGTCAATAGAGTTCGATCAGTTTGTCAGGTGCTATTGCGTGGGCCAGGAAGAGGTAATGATCATGGCTTACGATCCGCGCAAGCCCTATCTGTCGGGCGAACAGTACATCGACAATCCTGACTATCTATCACCGCAGTTAGCGGAACGTGTACGGAAAGATGTGCGTACGCTCTGCACTGCATTGGGCTACGACATCAATACCGTGGAATTTGCGATTAAGGCCGGCGTGCCGTACGCGATTGATTTTATGAACCCCGCACCCGACGCTGAGCTCATTTCTGTAGGCGAGTTTTATCACAAGTGGATTACCGATGAAGTGATCAAGTTGGTCTTTAAACGACTTGCCGAACCGGCGCAACGATCTCGTTACCGTTGGGATGCGCTATTGAATCCAGAACCCGCTCGTGCATACGCCGTCGCTTCCATCCGAGAGCAGCAAACACGCACCGTGACGCCACTATCAGCATCCGCGCCTTCAACCCCCGAAGCGCCGGCAGCAGCAAAGCGGGCGCCCGCAAGGAGAAAGAAAGTCGCGCCTCCGCTCATAAAATAACGCGGCCGCTCTTAGGACGGGTGAACTTGCCGGCACCGAACTCGATATACATGTGGCAACACTGCTCCTGCGACCCTATCTAACAGAGGCATTCGCGTGTCGTAATCGGTCCGAATGTTTTTCAGTGAGTTATTGTTCGGCGTTGTCCTGAGACAGTGGCGCTCACCGCGCCAATCGGGAGTACCAGCGTTTTCGAATTGGATGATCCAACGCAGATGTATATGCCGTTGAAGGGAATGGAGTTGGGAGTTGCAACTGCCAAAAGTATCGAATCGGCTTAACTTTGCACGCTGGCAGGCGTACTTCTTACCATCGACTACGCCGCGCTAAACAACTTCAATTATGGTCAACAGATCATCCAACCACTTAAACCGACGATCGAGTGTCATCGAGCTTTTAGTCTCCGCAATCAATTGCCAGTGAACTCGCGCTACCCAATCCGGATGAGATGAAGGCGCGGTTTAGCAATGAGGAAATAGAAGACATCCCATTCGTCATAACTTATTCGGGTCGCCTCCCCGACTGGCCAACGGAATTTGTAAACTACACTACCACCCATGTGAGCCAGTCTCGTGCGCACTTGATCAATCCAACAAATATTTAATATCGTGCCATCAGCAGATCGTACCTACGCAGCTTCAATGGATCACCCTCAATAGCGTTCGCAATGCGGAGGCCAGGGGTTGGATCCCCCTCTGCTCCTTGGCTCGCAGGCGGGACACCGAGTACACCAATTCCTTTCAAGCAGTTACAGCCATCTGCATTGATGGCTGTTCTTGTCTTATGACGTGTGACGTGCGACCTGGAAAATAGTCGAACGACTTCTACAGCAGTACGTTGTTGGCGCTCGTTACTCGAACATACCGCTGTCATGCGAATGTCCGAACGGCCTATTAGCTGCGCAATAGTGAAAGCGATATGTCCCCTTCGCCAAGGCAAGTACCGAATGTGAGTCTCACGTCTAATGATACAGGCTGAAACCAAGGCAGGTAACACCACCGGTTTGAAGGGGCGTGTTGAGAGTTTTCACACTCGCTACGGTGAAGTGGCACGAGGTGCCAAAAAAAATCTGCAACTAAGCCGAAAAAACGCGGTGCTCATTTGTCTTAATAGTAGAGGCTTATGTGACTATCCGGAACGGTCGAGGGCGCCAGCGGATGCTCGTTTCATTTTGAAAGACTAGTGCAAGAATGAATAGCCACAAGGCAGTTCCAAGGCCATAGATCATGCCGTTTCGTCGCTTCGTTAAAAAAGGCGGTGCTGCAGTTGGGGGAGAACTTTGTGTTGAAAATGATGCCGCCTCCTTCACCTTTGACACTTTGACGCTCGAAAAGAAAGTCACAGCTTATTTTGAGCAGTGGCGCGACCCGGTCAATCGCTATGTCGTCGCGGCGTTTGGTGATCCAGTAGAGGCCGAAGAAATTACCCAAGAAGCTTTTCTGCAACTTTACCGGCAGTTACACAGTGGTCAATCCATCACGAATGTTCGCGCCTGGGTATTTCGAACAGCGCACAATCTGGCGGTGAATCGGATCAAGGCGCAGCAATTCGTTGAACTGCTAGACGAAGACAGTTGGGAAGTCTTACGGGGATCGATTGCAGACATAGCACCCAATCCTGAACAGCGGTTGCTGAAATTGCAGAGGTTCAGTCGGCTGCGAGCAGCCATGGCACGCTTGACCCCACCCGAAAGGCAGTGCTTGCACTTGAGAACCAAAGGCCTGCGTTACCGAGAGATTGCCGACATTCTCAATCTGGGCACAAGCACAGTAGCCGAAACGCTCTATCGGGCGATTGGCAAACTCACGGAAGAAAACAATGGATAATCTGTTTCAGAACAACTCAGGTGAATGGAGCGAGCATCCGCCTCGAGAAATGCTTCTGCTTTTTGTGGATGGCGAACTTCAAGTCAAAGATGCCTCCCAACTGGAAGTGCATTTGGAAGCTTGTTGGCCCTGCCGCGTGAAGACTCAAAAGGTCCAACAATCAATAGCCGAAATTATCGAGTTTGACGAACAGGTGCTAACTCCCCGGCTTGTTCCGCCGGGCGGTTGGCGCAACTTCGATCGCCAACTCAATCAACTGGTCGCCGCCAGTGGCAAGCAGTCTCTCAGTTCACGACTTTTCAGTTCCCTGGGCCGGTTCTTACCGGTAATTCGCCTCGCCCATGGCCGCCGTCCATTGCCAACTTCAATCATGCGCTTTGCACCGATTTTGCTTGTTCTGGTAATTGCCGTGGGTTTGATCGTCTATCTAAAACATGAACCAACGGTCTCGGCTAGCGAACTAATCAACAATGCGATAAACGCTCAAGCGCAATTGATCCATTCCAGAAACGATCCAGTCTTCCATCAGCGATTACAGGTGCGCCGGAAAGATCAGGGAGCGACGCACGAAGAGTCGCTCAGTTGGGAGATCTGGAACGATACCAACAACTCGCGCGTCCGCCACTTTCTAAATGATGGCAAACAGTTTATTCCTTTTATTCCTGTTTCGGCGGGCAGCAGCGATCGCGCCAAACAGAATTCAGCGGAGGATTTGTTAACTGAATTGGCGCAGGTGCTCGCGATAAATCACATGTATGCACAGCAACCACTTTCCGCTGCTTCATTCCAATCCTGGCATAACACGCTGCAGCGCCCCCAGGATGAGATCACTAAAGCAAAACTTATTGATGGCGCCCAGGCTTTGACGCTTCGAACCGTTTCAAACACCGCGTTCGTCGCCGGCCAGATCGAGGAAGCGATATTCGTTGTACGGGCAAAAGATTGGCAACCAGCCCACCTGAGTCTCAGCGTGAAAGCAGAAAATGGGAAGCGAGTGTACGAGTTAACCGAGGATTTCTCAGAAGTGGTTAGTCTGGCTCAGTTAAACCCCTCGATATTCGCACCTGAGACGATCACTGTCAGAACGATACCGAAGGCGTCTCCGAGTCCGGCGGCTTCTCCTGCGAAAGCAAGTCCTAATCCGCTAGCGTTGACCCTCGCACCCCTGCACGCCGCAGCAACCGCTGAGCTCGAAGTTGATGCGTTGGGTCTATTGAGCCAGGTCGGGGCCGACCTCGGTGAACCGATTAGTGTTAAGAGAATGGCAGACGGACTGCTCCACATCACCGGAATAGTTGAGACGGACCAGCGCCAAACTGAAATCATTCAAGGTCTTAGTTCAATCGCGAGCAATCCGGCCGTAGTTATTGAGATACAAACCGTGGCGGAAGCAGTTGCGAAGCAAACATCGTCGAAACCGAAGCCCGCGGCCAGGGTGCGGCAGATCGAAATCACCGGCAACACAATGGCCGTTGAGCCGGAGTTGAGAGCTTACTTTGCCGATAAAGGCGAAGTTACGGACGAGCCTATCCGAAAGTACTCAGCGCGAATGGTGAGTCTGTCTGGTGGCGCAATGGACCACCTGTGGGCCATGAAACGCCTGCTCAATCAATTTTCGCCAGAGGAACTGCGAGCGATCGCGCCAGAAGCACGCGCCAAATGGAGCGACTTGATTCGTGCGCACGCTCGTAGCTACCAACAGGCGACGGGAGCGTTGCGGCGAGAGTTGCAGCCGATTTTTTTCGCCCGACAGTCTGTTGCAGCGGCTTCCGATGAAGTTGAGGTTGCCGACGGCAAGGAGTTGACGCGAGCTGTGAATCAGCTATTTGCGCTAGGCTCTGCAAATGACCAAGTGGTTCGTTCGGCATTTACGACGACGACTGGCTCTCCTATAGCTACCGTTCTCAGGACTCCGCAATTCTGGCAGATGACGAAGGAAGCAGAGAGCCTGGCCGCAAGGATCGGTCGCCCGGTAAGTCAGTAGAACTGTAGCTCTCAAAAAATTTAGATTGTCACCAGAGGTTAAAGATTGGAAAGGACCCAAGTCATGATACATCGTTGGCCCCTATCAGTTATCGCCCGCTTCTCATTGTTAATCGCTATGCTGGGAGTCACTGCTCATTCCGCAGTGATCGTAGCTGACGCGCAAAGCGCAACAGCGACTCTCTCAGGCACCGTTCGAGATCCAAACAACGCTGTGGTCCCGGGTGCGAAGGTCACGGCTACGAATAACAGCACAGGACTTAAACGAGAAGCGACCACCAACAGCTCAGGCAGCTTTAGTATTCCCTTGCTGCCGCCGAGCACTTACAACGTTTTGGTGGAGAACCAGGGTTTCACCTCGGCTGAGATCAACGATGTCACGCTTAATGTAAATGACAACGTGGCGCTCAATATCCAGTTGAAAGTCGGAGTAGTTGGCGTCAGTGTCGATATTAGTAGTGAAGCTGGTTTGATCAATGAATCGCCCGCGGTTAGCACAGTCGTCGACCGTCAGTTTGTGAGCAACTTGCCACTTAACGGCCGCAGTATCCAAACCCTGATTGCCCTATCGCCGGGCGTAGTTGCAGTCCCCGTCGCTTCAAATGGTGGGAGTCAAGGACAATTTAGCGTGAACGGCCAACGCGCCAACTCCAATTACTTTACAGTGGACGGTGTTAGCGGAAACTTTAGTGTAACTAACTTTGAGAACCTGGGTCAGAACGGAAGCGGCTCAATTCCTACTACCAATATTCAAGGCGGATTCTCGAATCTCGCGTCAGTTGATGCATTACAGGAATTTACAATCCAGACTTCAACCTTTGCCGCGGAGTTTGGGCGCGCGCCGGGTGGACAAGTTACCCTGGTAACCCGTTCAGGCGGCAACAACTATCATGGCTCGCTGTTTGAATATATTCGCAACGATGTACTTGATGCGCGAGATTTTTTTGATGCCAAAAAACCCCCGTTGCGCTTCAACAATTTCGGCGGAACTTTCAGTGGTCCGGTAATCTTGCCGCATTTTGGGGAAGGGGGACCGGCATTGTGGAAAGGAAAAGATAAGACCTTCTTTTTCTTTTCATTTGAAGAGCAACGATTCCTGCAACCGCAACCGGCGATAAGCGTCACCGTTCCTTCGCTCGCGGCTCGTCAAAACGCCCCGAATGCTAATGCGGCCGCACTCTTAAATGGATTCCCGCTGCCAAATGGCCCCGACATCAGAAGCACGAACGGAGCATTAACCGGCGGAGCCATTTACACCACCTCTTTTTCAAATCCAACCAAATCGGATTCGGTGAGCATTAGGATTGACCATAACTTCAACAAGAACTTCACTCTGTTCGGCAGATACAACTGGGCGCCGTCTGCTGGAGACATTCGAGATACTTCGAACCCGTCATCCTTCCAGACTCTAACGCAGAAAACGGAAACGCTGACCCTGGGCAGCACGCAAGTATTCGGCGCAAAAATGGTCAACGAGATACGAGCCAATGGCAGCCGCGATAAAGGCTTTGCTGATTTTAAGTACGATGGCTATGGCGGCGGCGTGCTTCCGCCTCCATCGATTTTCCTGCCTGAAAGTACCAACGGCTTGCAGCGAAGGTTTACTTTTAATCCGATAACAGATGTATCGTCAGGCGGTATTACTTTTGGTGACGTCGTCAAGAACGAATCCCGCCAGATACAGGTCATTGATAACCTCTCTTACAGCGTAGGCTCGCATCAGTTGAAGTTCGGTGGCGACCATCGTTGGATTTCGCCGATTACTGCTGCCAATGACTTGATCATATCTAATGTCAGAAATACGCTTGAGTCCGTTTATGCTAATTTCTTTCCGACCTTTATTGCTTTTCGCTCAATCCAGTTTGTTTCAGAGTTCAAGACTACCGGGTTCTATGGACAAGATACCTGGAAAGCTAATAAGCGTTTGACGTTGACTTATGGGTTGCGTTGGGAGGTCAATCCCTCGCCAACCGGCCGTGGTGGGAAAAAGCCCCTCACATTTCTTGCACCACCAGACTTAACTCAGTTGGATCAGTCCTCGTTACAACTGGCGCCAATCGGCACGCCCTATTACCAGACCAAATACACGAACTTTGCGCCGCGGTTCGGAGTCTCTTATTTGGCATCAGAACGTCCGGGACGTGAACTGGTATTGCGTGGTGGCGCCGGCGTATTTTACGATTTAGGACAAACTGGTTTCGGTACCGTGGGCTTTCCTTACACAAGGACTGTGATTGCATCCAACGTACCTTTTCCGGTACCTGAATCCTTCACTGTTTTCACTCCGCCCAGCTTTATTCCAGGTCCGACCAATCGTGGCTCGCTTATCGTAGCTGCTCCTGATTACGCGCTTCCGCACACCTATCAATGGAATCTGACCGCAGAACAGTCTCTCGGCAAAAACCAAATTCTTTCGCTAGCATATGTCGCCGCTCTGGGACGAAAACTGGTCCGCGTCCAAACCGTGAATTTTGCAGCTTCAAGCGCGACCCCAAATAGCTTCTTCACACCAAACTTTTCAGGTGCAACGTTTATTGATAACGGTGCAGAATCCAGTTACAACTCACTGCAGGCACAATTCACCCGCCGCCTGTCAAGAGGATTGCAGGCAATACTCAGCTACACCTGGTCCCACTCGATTGACAACGCTTCGAACGATAGCGGTTTTCCTTCCCCAGGTTACATCTTTCCACAAGATGTTTATCACGGCGACTCTGATTTCGACGTGCGCCAAATTTTTAGTGGGGCAGTAACTTATGACATCCCCGTTCGAGAGGGGGGGACAGTCGGTAAGGCCGTACTTGGCGGTTGGTCATTGAGCAGCGTCTTTTCAGCACGTACAGGATTGCCCTATACCATCACCATCAACGAGAGCACGCCGTTCAGCAGTCCTTCCTTTCGCCGGCCTAATCTGACAGGTGCGCCGCTCTTTATTACTGATCCAACAGTAGCGACTGGTGAAAGGCTTAATCCAGCGGCATTTGATTTTGCTATACCCGCCGGTCAAATGGGCAACCTGGGACGGAACTCACTTCGTGGACCTGGATCATGGCAAATTGATCTCGGCCTACACCGCACGTTTACGTTGCTGGAGAGAGTGAAGCTGGAATTTCGTGCCGAAGCCTTTAATATCTTCAATCACCCGAATTTCTTATATCCATCAAATCGCGCTGGAACTTTCAGAAATGGACTCGTCACGATTTCGCCGACTTTCGGGATTATCAACCAAAGCGCCGCAAGAGCTTTTAATGGCGGCAGCAATACCGGAGGCTTCAATCCCCTCTTCCAAATTGGCGGGCCTCGTTCAATGCAATTTGCTTTCAGATTACATTTCTGATCCGCGGCAGGAGCACTATGAGGTTAGTCCAGACAGAGATTCGTTGCTACGTCACCTGGCGGCAGCTGTTTATCCAGCTCGTCGTACTAGCGTTTTCGATAACAGCGCTCGGACAGACGCAACCGGCAACTCCAACTAAAACGCCAACAGAGCCGGCGACTTCAACGTCGACTAAACCGGCGGCGGTAACGGCAGCTCCAAAACGCATAGCGCGCCCTGAAGATGACATTCTCAACAAGATGCGCGCATCCAGGAATAATCCGCCCGAAACCGTTGACCTGATCGTCAGGCTTGTCAAAGAATTTCCCGACTCAATGGGTGCAGAATCGGCCGGTTATTCGTTCGCTTCCGCCATCAAGAGACAAGCTGCCTTAGATAGCGACGTGGCCAAGCGTCGATCTCTTGCTGCTCGCTTTATCGAAGCTATGGCATCGGCCCCGAGCCCTCTCCAGGTCTGGACAAATAGTTCAGCAATCAATGCGATGCTGGACAATGATCTTGCTCCCGAGGCTGTGACTCTGGCGCAACAAACAATTTCTTTGCTCGATCAAAAAGCTTTTCTCGCGGCTCGACGCAAGTCTTACGAACGCGATGTCGAATTCGCGCGCAAGTCGAACCCAAGCTACAAGCCGAGACCTTTTGTCGAAGCTGATTTTGTCGAAATGTTTCGCGGGAGCAGGGCCTCGTATTATGCCCGTCTGGGGCGAGGTCTTTTGAAGTTAAACAAAATGGAGGAAGCCGAACAGGCATACAAGCAATCTTTCGCCGTCGAGCCAAATGCTCAGGCCGCTGTCGGACTGGCAACCATTCTGGAACAGCGCGGCAAAGATAAGGAGGCTCTCGACTATCTGGCTCGAGGTGTCTTGACGGGGAAGTTGGATAAGAAGGGCATTGCACAGTTTCATGATCTGTATCGCAAGACACACGGGGGAGAGCTTAATGGGGCGGAGAAATTTATTGATGCCCTCTACCGCGAGGGTTACCGCAACCCGATCAAAACAGAAAAATACGAACGCGTGTCAGGGCAAACAGATCGCGTCGTGCTGGCCGAGTTCTTTACTGGTGCTGGGTGTGTTCCCTGCATTCCGTTTGACTATTCATTTGAGGCAGATCTGGACCACTATTCGCGCAAGGAATTAACGGTGCTGGTCTACCACTGGCATGCGCCGACGATGGACCCACTGGGTAATCGTTCATCCGACGCTCGCGTCAGCTACTACGATGTGCATGGCGCGCCAACTACTCTTGTGGATGGAGTAAAGTTCAATTCAGCGGACGATGATTCGAGAAGCAAGAGCGAAGCCGTAAATGTAGCCCAGCGGGTTTATGGTGAAATCAACTCCACGATCAATGCTGAGCTAAGAACTGCGCCGAAAGGTGAAATCAAGCTGGACGCGAAACGAGTAGGTGATACTGTAGAGGTTAACCTCACTGCCAGGCCATTCGAGGGAGTGTCTGCCGATGTGTCCCTGCAACTCGCGCTTATTGAAAACGAGGTTCACTACAGCGGCGAGAATGGACTGCGGTTTCATCTGATGGTTGTGCGCAATCTTGCTCGGCAAGCGGGGTCCGAAAATTATGGCTTCAACATCGACCCGAATCGAGCGAATAAGATCGACTATGTTTTCGACATCAAAGACATCATCGCGCAAAACCTCCGTTATTACACCGACTATCCCGCGGAAAGGAGAAAAGAGTTTGCTGCGCGAGTTGGTGCTGAGGCGGCCCAGGATATCGGGATCGACTTCTCGTTCAAGGAAGAACGAAACATTATCGATCCCAATAATTTATCTGTTGTAGCGTTTCTCCAGAACAACAAGACGAAGGAGGTCCTTCAGTCTGCATACTTGCGTGTTGCTTCAGGTACTAAACGTAAGGATGACCCAAAGGGTAACTAGAAGGGTAATGAAAGATGTTGGGTAAGCCACAAGCTTGGAGCTATTACCGCTTCGGCATAGCCATCGCTTTGTCTTTGATGATAACGGGGTTTCAGGCTGCTCGAGCCCAGGGCAAGCCCGATCCCATTCGCTGGGCCATCAAGATCGAAGCACCCGCCGCCTCCCTAAAGGCGGGCGACAGGTTCAACGCACAACTGATCGCTACAATCGACGAAGGTTGGCATCTCTACTCACCAGATCAATCGTCTGGCGGGCCCCTTCCAACACGCATCAAGTTGATGGAAACAGAAGCCTTTAAACTTGCCGGAGACATCGACATTCCACCGCCACAAGTCACGTTCGATCCTGTCTTCAAAATGGAGACCCAAATCTTCGAGGGCGAAGCCATGTTCATGCTTCCGATAGTTGTAAACGCGGATGCAGCATCGGGCGAGCACATGCTCGCAGTTAGCGTGACCTTTCAGTCCTGTAATCAAACTACCTGCCTTCCTCCGAAAGCAGTGAAAGTCACCTCTGAACTAAAAATCGTGGCGGGCATTGCGCGCACCCAGGATAAGAACTCTGTCCCCGCTATTACGGCAAATACCAACCAAACAACGGCCGGAGCACAGGTAAGCAGTGATGTGCAAGCTGGCTTGCGTGTGGGCGCGCAAGTGCCGGACTTTACGTTTACCGACTTCAACGGCAAGGCCCGGAAGTTCTCTGACTTCCGCGGCAATTACGTACTTATTGATTTCTGGGCCACCTGGTGCAAGCCATGCCTGGCAGACATCCCTCACCTTAAAGCTTTGTACGAACAGTACAAGGACAAGGGGTTCGCTATACTTGGGATGGATAGTGAAACGCTCAGCCCAGACGAGGAACCTGACCCCCAGTTCGCTAAAGATACCCAGGAGCGGGCAAAAAACATCGTCAAGACTCGTGGCGCCTCGTGGACCCACGCGACTAGTGAGACTGCTGTGCCCGTGGCAGTGAAAGTATTCGGTGTCGGAAGTCTGCCGACCCAAATCCTGATCGACAGGCAGGGTAAGGTCGTTACGCGGATCAAAGAGAGCAAGGAGTTAGACCAAATCCTCGCCGAACTGCTGGGTGTGAAGTAAGGACCCCGGATCCTTTCCTGCTCGAAAAGGATAATGAGAGTTTTACGTATAGCAAGTTTGTTTCTGGCCTTTGCCTCGCTCGTATTGTTTTCTCACATTGCGCGGGCGCAAAATCCCGTCACTTGGTCCATCACAGCGAATGCTCCGGCTTCACTTAAGGCTGCCGACAAATTTACCGCACAAGTGAACGCGCAAATTCAGACTGGGTGGCATCTGTACTCGCTGACACAGGGTGCGGGCGGTCCCATCCCGACGCGCATTAGCCTGCCTGAAGGGCAGCCTTTCAAACTCGCCGGCAACGCAACAGGTCCTCGACCGCGCGTCGAGATGGATCCCAACTTTCAAATCAACACTGAGACGCATGAAGGCAATATTTCCTTTCGCGTTCCGGTACTGGTAAACGCGGAAGCGCCATCGGGGACCCAAGCATTAAATATAAACGTGCGCTTTCAGGCATGTAACGACAAGCTGTGCCTGCCTCCGCGCACCGTGAAGCTTAGCGCTCCGGTCATGTTGATAGAGGCTGCTGCCGCACCCACCGCCTCATCGTCACAGTCGCCTATGCCGCAGAAGGCTAAAGCCACGCCTGGTCCATCTCCCGCCATAGTTACGACTGCGAGTGGCAACACCAACACGGCTCTGCCGTCAATCTCGCAAACGCCGGCCCAGGCGCCAGACACGGAATCGAAACCAAAGTTGCCGGCGACAATCGCCACGTCTAATCAGATTGTTTTTGGCGGCGCCAAGCGCGAATACTCCCTCTGGTCGTTCATCTGGCTTGCGATGACTTTTGGAGCGCTCTCACTTTTGACTCCATGCGTCTTTCCGATGGTGCCAATCACCGTCTCATACTTTACAAACCATGCCGCGGGTCATCGCGCTGGCGCTGTGCGTGATGCGTCGATCTATGCACTCGGCATTATTCTGACCTTCACCCTGCTTGGGGTGTCGCTTGCCATAATCTTCGGAGCTGTCGGAATCAATAAGTTCGCTGCCAATCCCTGGATCAATCTTGCTATCACGGCCATCTTCGTAAGTTTCGCCATGAGTCTGTTTGGCGCTTATGACCTAGGTCTGCCTTCGAGTGTATTAACGAGACTGGATTCAATTTCACGGGGTAGAGAATCAAGCAAGATAATAGGCTTGCTGTTGATGGGCCTTACCTTTTCGCTGACCTCGTTCACTTGCACTGCTCCGTTTGTCGGAACGCTATTGGTAATGGCGGCACAGGGGAAGTGGATCTACCCTGGCATAGGAATGTTGGCTTTCTCCACCGTCTTCGCATTACCGTTTTTTGCGCTTGCCCTGGCGCCACAACTTGTCTCGCAGTTGCCGAGATCAGGCGGGTGGCTCAATTCGGTGAAGGTGGTAATGGGCTTACTTGAGATCGCAGCCGCAATGAAGTTTCTGTCGAACGTCGATCTCGTATGGCACTGGGGGATCTTTACGCGCGAAGTTGTATTAGCGAGTTGGGTCGCAATTGCGTTGCTCATCACTCTCTACTTACTTGGCAATTTTCAGCTCTCGCACGATTCGCCAGTCAAGCACATTGGGGCTTTGCGTTTGATGATCGCGTTGGTGTCGCTCGCTCTGGGTTTCTATTTACTAACGGGTTTGTACGGTAGTCGACTCGGCGAGCTGGAATCGTTTCTGCCGCCGGCACTTGATGCCTCATCGTCATCCGTTACTGCTGTGGGTAATAATGCCGGGGTATTCGCTTCCAATGGAGAACTAACGTGGGTTACTAATGATTACGAGTCGGCATTGACCCAGGCGAAAAAAGAGAAGAAACCGGTCTTTATTGATTTCACTGGTTACACGTGCACTAACTGTCGTTGGATGGAAGCCAACATGTTCACTAAAACTCCAGTGAAAGAGGAGCTGGCGAAATACGTGCGCGTCCGGTTGTACACAGACGGCGAGGGCCAGCCTTACGAGGGGTTTCAACAGATGCAACAGGAGAAGTTCGGAACTGTGGCTCTGCCGTTGTTCGCGGTCGTGAACAGCGAGGGCAACACGCTTACAACCTTCGCTGGTTTGACCAGGAACGAGGCCGAGTTCGTTGCGTTTCTAAAGACTGGCCAGATGCATAACGAGGTGTCTGGCCAAAGCTCGAACTTTCTCACCAGATAGCAGTGTCGATAAGCTTACTTTGAACAGCAGCACGCCTATTGCGCACCTCAGCCACGTCAAAGTTTTGGGCACTCCTAATTGTAAGAATCTCGTGCGAGAAGATATTGTAAAAGCTTCTGGATTAGATGCTACGGAGTGAAGTTGCCAGACTGATCTAAGTGTTCTGCTAAGTGCTCCATGAAATCTTTCCCGCCCGATAGATCCGATCTGCTTCTGTCGGGCGATATTTCTTCTCAAGATGCATTGTAATATCTCGCCAAGCTACCTTCACCGAAAATAAGTGGGCGCGTGCACCTTAGCTTTGACATGTCCTCAAACGTAGAGCATTGGCACATCATGTTTTCCGCGACGGCGAACGTGACCAGGAATTCTTTTAAATTAATCAGGGATTACGTTAGTTAGGTTCACGAGGCGGTAAGGCTCCTGCCATGATGAAATTGTGATGAGAGTCATTGCACCAAGAGTATTCCTTTCCATAAAGGAGTTGCCATTCAATAATGTGTCTCTGAAACTGCATCAGTACCGCGGCCGCGGGCGGCATTTCCCGGTCGGGCCGTCAACATGGACCAGATACGGTGCTCCGAATTTGAGATCGTTAAACAAAAATAAAGAAAAGCAAAGTGGAAGGGGTGGCGCCGGGTGGCCACCCCTTTTCATTCTCAACGAGATGTATGAGCGCAGAGTGTCAGCTTAAAAGGATTTTCTTTAGGCGAGCGAACGTGGTTTCGATCGAGTTAGAAGTAGACGGCTGATGATAAGCGTGAGCATCCATGCGAGTAGAGCGGAAGATGCGACAGACCAACCGACGCTAGCGGCGGAAGCATCGAGGAACCCGCCGATTAGTGCCAATAACATCCCAGCTGTGGTCACCCGCGCCGATAAGCGACGAACGCGTGTTACGCTCTCCAGCCAATTGATGCGTCTCAATTCAGACGCCAGGTACTCTTCGTCAGTGTTCAACCGCAAATAGTAGTCGGCTTCACGTCGAGCAAACCTCGCCAGCGCCTGTTCAGAGGTTGTCTGGGCAGCCTCCTGATAATGGTGAATTACGTGGGCCAGTTTGCCTTCGCGCAACGCTACATCCGCGAGGCCAAGACGAGCTTTGAAGCTGCCTCGATCTATCTCGAGGGCTTTTTGCAGTACCTTTTGTGCTTGCCGGGCATCACCGCATTCCAAAAAACTCTCTCCGATGAGACGCAATAGCACGAGATCATCGTTAGCCCGCAGACAGGCGAGTCGCAGCGCTGCGCGTGCACGGAACAAAAGCCGGGCGTCATGTTGTGCGCTAGCTTGAGAACGTAACAAACGGGCAAAGTCATAGATCGTCCATGGTGCGCGCGGAGTAACGTTAAGTGCGCGCCTGAAAGCTTCTCCCGCTTCGCGCAATCTTCCCAAGACGCGCAGCTCGTTCCCCAGACGTCTCAAAAGATGGGCTCGTTCAGCGTCGTTGGCGCAGGGTGTTTGATTGTCGCTAACTCTTCCTGGCGGCAGCTTAAAATCTGCCTTAGTGAGATCGAGGATATCAGACGGCGCAAGTTGAAATAATTGGGTTTTGCGATTGACCAGCTGAGGTTCATTCAAATAATCACGTAAATCTCTGCTCCTCGTATCGAGTTTTTCTTCGTGAACAAGCGGTAAGAGCTCACGGATAAGCCGGCGGTAATTTTTGCCGCCAGACACGATCGCAAAATCATGACCCTTCCCTGTTATCTGCGTCCGGTACCGATATCGAACTTTACCTCCCCGGCGAAGAGTGCGTACTGCATGTGTTGCGACCGTCTCGAAATCAGATATTGCGAGTCTTTTCCTGTACTGGAACAGAAGCTTCAAAATGAATGCAATGGGACCAACGCGCTGAATAGAATCGCCAACAAATGCAACGCGATCATTAACTGCAAAAACTGGTAGTGCGATAAAAACAAACGCGAGAACAATCAGCGCCCATCCATTGCGATCCGTCCGAAGTAACAGTGCCGCCGCGAAAGTAGCAAGGCCGGCCGCAACAAAATAGGCGCCAGGTGAAACACGAACGTCCAGTTTCGTCGACGTCGTTCCAGCGTGAGTCACATTCCGGTGATCTGAGTCAGTCATTTGGTGATTGGTCGATTGCACTCGATGGGTACTTCGAGGGAAAAGACACCGCGTGAGCCGCCAGGCTCAGTGTATCGTAAGTCAGCAAATTGAACGAGAGTCTGAGTGGTGCAATCGGTGTTTGCGACAGTGATTACGGGAAAGCGTGCGAACCCAAGCAAGATGGTCGCTCGCCTGTCTTCCAATGCTGGTTGAATAAGCGCCTTGATTCCTGCTGGGAGGTTCTCATAACGCACAAAATCTGAGGTGGTATTGGGCAGCGTTAAATTAAATCGATAAGTTGCGCTCTCAGTTTCAAAAACGCACTCCCACCTTAACGGATTAGCCAGCGTAGGCATTGCGACGATTCGCGACACCTGTTCACCGTTGATCCTGGCAATCTGAGCAGCATGTTCACGAGATTCATTGATGGCGACACCATGCAGAACGGCAAGAAATCCCAAGTATCCGCCCAAAACCACAAATGCTGCCCTTGCGAGCGTGGGTCCTAACCGTGACCCAACTCGAAATGCAAACAACGCCAGCAGACATCCAACAGCGACGATCCAAATCGCTTGCAACACGTGCGGATGTGAAAGACCGCCCCTTCGTGTAGGTCCCAGGAAAACAAGAAGCGAAATTACGACGGCCAGGACGGCCCAACTAATTTGCTGTACGCGCGATGGTGAGGTCAGGAGAAACGCGGCACCGCCAAATAGGATCCAGATCAGCGGGTCGACGATGAATACGAGATCTCCATAGAACCATCTCGAGCTCCATGGCAACAGTAACTGAATGCCGTAGTTGTTGGTCCAATCGAGAAGCGGGTGAGTTGCGCTGACAACAATCGACACAATGAGCAACTGACGGAGCTTGACCGTTGCAGGCCGCGATCTCATATATGCAATTGTTTTATCAAACAGATAAAAGACCAGAGGAAGAATTAACGCAAGACAAGCAGTGCCAATTATTGAATGAGACAAGCCACGATGGTGCTGCAAAAAAGCCCAACGGTCGCCAAATAGAAGAACGACAATATCCGCGTCTGGAGCATTCGCAGCAAGCAAACAAACTGCGGTAGCACCTGGAGACAACTTCTCGAGGCCCGCTTTCGCCGCAGTCAGTCCGACGAGCGAATGCGTTAGGTTATCCATTCAGGCAGAGTGTCAGACGAGAGATGTTGTGATCGACCTAACCGAGGGCAGGCATTTCCGGAGGCAGTTTGGCATAACGATCTGGATCGAGCTTTTCCAATTCGGTGGCTGCGTCACGCGCCGCACCTGAGGGAGGTACTGGTGTTTCGTCCTGACGTTTTGCTTTGCGCGACGCATCGACGATATTGAAGAGAAGATCGGCGGCTTGTTGTTTCTTTCCCTGCTTCCGGTAGATCTTAGCCAGTCGTAAGTTTGCAGTTTCTGCACTTACAGTGTCGCTGTTCATTCGCGCAAGCTCGGAATAGAGTTGGGCCGCTTCGTCGAGCTCACCTTCATTCTCTTTAGCCTGAGCCAGTGCAAACTTGGCGAGAGCTACGATTTGCGGCAGCTTGCTGTTTTGTAGATCGGCAAGTTCCTGCATGCCCTTTTGCCGATCTACTATCAGCTGATTCGTAGCAATGAAGTATCTCGCTTCAGTGCGATAGGGGTCGCCATATTTTGCTGCGACCTTCTGAAATTCTTCGACCGCGCGTTGTGCGCGTTCTTCTTCACTGTTGAAGGTCAAGCCGGTTGGAACTGCTGCTGGATTTCCTCCGGCTATATTGGCAGTTGCGATCGCGATGGCGCGCCCAATTGCCTGATGTGCTTCGTCGTTCTTTCGACTGTTCCATTTAAAAAAGAAAACGATAATTAAACTCAGGACTACAATGCCGCCGAGCGTATAAAGGATTTGGCGACCGCGCCCTTCGAGTTTGTCGCCCACACGATCCAAGAGGCTCATTGTTGTATCGCGAAACCGATCGTGCTGGAGCTCGCGGGCGCGCTTCTTTTTGTATTTTGCCACTTTATTCCTTCTGCAAGTCTACGTAGTGAGTTGCGTTCTTTTAGGTGTATATTGCCGAAAACGTCACTCTAATGGCGGGTACGAAACGTTGTCAAGCAGCTGATTTGGAGTCAAAGCGAGGGGCCACGGGAGGCGGAGCGAACGGTAAGGCGTCACATTTGCTTCTAAACATTGATGAGAAAATTGTGGGAACAATTGGTATATGGAAGGTGTCTAACCCAATGCCTGTCCGGGAATGGGCACAGCGGGTTGATTGCTCCATATTCCCGCCCCAGGGGGTGATGCGTGAGCTACGGAGAGCCAATAGCCCTCCGCGGGCAAATTGATTTGGAGCAGGTTGCCCCGGCAGCCCTGGCGGAGTCCCGGTCGCAAGCAGAGTCGCAGTTCATTGAACGACTTAAGAATGGCGATGCGGCAGCGTTTAACCTGCTGATCACGGAAAGGTCCGGCGAGATCTTCGGTCTGCTTTACCGTCTGACCGAGAACCGAGAAGAAGCACGCGACCTAACGCAGGAAACATTTTTACGCGCTTTCCAAAATATCAGTCACTTCCGTGGTGAGTCGGATCTCCGCACGTGGATCTACCGCATCGCCATAAACCAGGCTCGCAACCGCTGGCGATGGTGGCGACGCCGACGCAGAGACATGACTGTCTCGCTAGACTCGAATGAGAACGGCGATCGCAAGTCGCTTTTTGCCAGTTTGCCCGCTGAAAACGCTCCCAATCCTGAACGAGAAGTCTTAGCACACGAGCGGGAGCGAGCGTTGAGAACTGCGTTAAAAGGACTGCGGCATGTTTACCGCGAGGCAGTGATCCTTCGGGATATCGAAGGGTTCTCGTACGAAGAGATTGCCACCACGCTGTCGATCAGTGTTGGCACAGTCAAGTCTCGACTGGCTCGCGGACGACAAGAATTGCGTCGGATGCTTGAAGGATCTTTGTAGTTTCGATTTTGACATGATTGGATGGCTGATCCACCCCGGCTCACAAAACTCGGTGCCAAATGGGTCGAAGTGAGGACACGGCGGGAATAGGCGTCAAGGACATTATGAGAGTGTATTTGAAAACGTGGCCAGCAACACCCGTTGAAACATCGCTCGCATACGTGTCCACTGTTTGCCTTAGACTTGTCGAAGTTGCTTCTGTTTCGAAAAGGGAGCAGCCGGGGTCGGTCAACCATCCAAACACATTCAGATCGGTGGCTTGAAGTTATGCAATGCGAAGAGATCGAACCATCCCTCTCGTTGTATGTTGACGATGCCTTGCTATTACCGACCCGGGTAACGATTGATGAGCATCTCGATGGCTGTCCTGTCTGTCGTTTTGAGGTCGCTGAACTTCGTGCACTGAAGCGTAGTTTGAGCTTACTTCCGCGACCGGCTCTTCCGGAAGAGCTGGTGCCCAACATTTCGGCAGCTGTAATGATTGAGGCTGCTGCAGCCCGGCAGTCGCCACTTCCGTCTCTTGGCCACAGGGTGGCGCGGTTCCTGCAACCACGCTTGATGCCTTACACCGTTGGTTCTTTTGCCTCAGTGTTTATGTTTGCGATGATGTTTGCAGCGCTGCGTCCACATTTCGTGGCATTACGTGAAGCGGCTGCTCAAGGTCACGACGTACTGGTGCTGCAGTTTCCCGGTTACGATCTAACCAAGCCAGTTACTCCTGAGGACTTCGCCGCAAGTCGTGCGCCTTTTGCTGAACAGTCTCCGAGCTTGAATCCAGGCGGCGCACTGGCCGCGCTTACTCGTGCTTACACGCGTCCAGCAGATTACCAGGATGCTGACGACATGATCGTTGTGGCCGACGTTTTCAGCAACGGAGCCGCATCCCTGGCGGACGTTGTACAAGCACCGAGGAATCGGCGGATGCTCGATGAATTCGAGACTGCATTGCGGCAGGACGCCGCCTTCGTACCCGCGTCCCTTGATCGGCGCCCGGATACGATGCGGGTTGTCTTCGCTGTTCAGAAAGTCGACGTAAACGAGCGCAATTTCTAATTATTACTGACTTTGAACCCGGAGACGCTTCGTTTTTGCGAAGTGCTTTTTTTTGCGCCTGCCCAACTGCAGGAAATTCTCTTACCTAAAGGGTTCCCACTATTTGCGATTTACGACCCACTTCTTGCGTGCTGGTTTCGCGCGCACCCGCCCATGCACTGCCACCACAGGTCGACTTGTTGCCTAAGGAAATCACTTTCGGGTCTTCGATACACGTTGAGTTTCTTTTTAGTTCAGCAAACGGAACGCTCCAGCTTTCTCAATATGTAGGCAATACCGTGATCAGCGCCGGCAACTAATGAGACCAGTGAATGTCTTCTGGCAGCCGTTTCAGACGACTCGTGGAACCTCATTTTATGGTGTTAGCGGAACTATAGTAGCTCGCTTGACGCACTGCACTCCGCATGCTAGTTTGCGGATTCACCTTTTATACTTTGCATTAATCAACGTTGGACCCACGATAGCGTCAACGCGTAATAAACTTGACCGCAACCGCGCCGCAGTTGAAACAAACTCCTCTCAATTCCGTTCATCGGCAAATGGGCGGCCGGATGGTCGACTTTGGCGGTTGGGATATGCCCGTTCAATACCCAGCCGGCACCATCGAAGAACACTTTCGAACGCGTACCGCGGCTGGCCTATTCGACGTCTCGCATATGGGAGAGATTGACGTTCGCGGCTCCGAGGCGATTACTTTCATCAATCAGCTAACCTCAAACGACGTCACCAGGTTGATAGATGGCCAGGCTCAATATTCTGCGCTTACAACTCCAGCCGGCACTGTGATTGACGACCTTCTTGTGTATCGGCTGACCGCTGATCATCTGATATTGGTCGTGAATGCCGGAACGACTGACAAGGACTGGGAATGGATTTCATCGCATGGTTCCGCTGTGTCTGTTGACCTGAAGAATGTAAGTTCTGACTATTGCCAGCTAGCGATACAGGGACCACATGCAGTCACGATCCTGCAGCAGTTAACTGATGTTCGTCTTGACGAAATCAAGTATTACCATTTCCGCTTCGGGAAGGTCGATGGTGTCGCTGCTCTCATATCTCGCACTGGCTACACTGGTGAAGATGGCTTCGAGGTCTACGCTGACAGTGCGGCAGCAAGGCAACTTTGGGCCGGGATTCTCGGCGCCGGAAAATTTGGTGACGCAGACGGAATTCTCCCGTGTGGTCTCGCCGCCCGCAACACTCTAAGGCTTGAGGCGGGACTATCGCTTTACGGTCACGAAATCGATGAAACAACAACGCTACTCGAAGCAAACCTTGGCTGGATTTGTAAATTCGACAAAGGCGATTTCATCGGGCGTGACGCTTTGGCCAAACAAAAAGAAATAGGTCCGGAGCGGCGGCTGGTCGGTTTCGAGATGATCGACCGCGGAATTGCTCGCGACGATCAACCAGTTATGATTAATGGCGAACGAGTGGGTCGGGTAACTTCGGGTAGTCCTGCGCCATTTCTAAAGAAGAACATCGGTTTTGCGTATGCGCCAGCGCAATACAGCGAGGTGGGCCGCGAAATAGAGATCAATATTCGAGGACGGCTGGTGAAGGCGCAGACAGTCAAAACTCCTTTTTACAAGCGACTCCGTCAATGATTGAATGGAGATGACGGGGTCGTATTTCGCCGATATCGATGTATAGATTGGCAAATCGGCAATTTAGATTCTGGAGGGATCATGGCAAAAGTTCCGGAAGATCTGCACTACAGCAAAGATCACGAATGGGTAAGAGTCGAAAACGGCGAGGCGGTGATTGGTATAACGGATTATGCGCAAGATTCGCTGG
The DNA here is from genome assembly GCA_046262775.1 of Pyrinomonadaceae bacterium. GTDB lineage: Bacteria > Acidobacteriota > Blastocatellia > Pyrinomonadales > Pyrinomonadaceae > PSRF01. The sequence continues at coordinate 27,454 of JBHEMC010000030.1, forward strand.
GCGATGTCGTGTACGTGGAATTGCCAAAACCGGGCGATACCTTTGAGGGAAATGAGTCGTTTGGCTCCGTTGAGTCGGTGAAAGCTGTGTCCGAGGTCTTTACACCAATTGCAGGTGAAGTTATCGCAATCAATGAATCTCTTGCGGACGAACCAGAGAAAGTTAACAGTGATCCTTACGGCGCAGGCTGGATGATACGCTTTCGAATGTCGACACCGGGAGAGGTTGATAGCTTGTTGAGTGCCGCGGAATATGAAGACTTCACGAAAGCTGAGAGTGAATAAACTTGCGCTACATTCCTAACTCGCCGGAAGAACGCGCAGAGATGCTTAGTGTCCTCGGACTGAAGTCGGCAGACGACCTGTTCTCATCAATACCAAATGAGCTGCTGTTAAAGAGATCTCTCGCGACTCCCGACGCACTCTCAGAACTCGAATTGTTGACTACTTTCGAGCGAATGGCCGCAAAGAATACTGCGGCGCGCCGAACCAGTTTCCTTGGCGCCGGTGCTTACTCTCATTACATACCAACGATCGTCGACCACATAATTTCGCGCTCTGAGTTTTTCACCGCCTACACTCCCTATCAACCAGAAATTTCTCAAGGCACTTTGCAGACAATCTTTGAATTCCAAACCCTAGTATGTCAATTGACGGGAATGGAAGTAGCTAATGCCTCGATGTACGATGGTTCGACAGCGCTTGCTGAAGCAGGGTTGATGGCTGAGCGCGTGACGGGACGCAAGAAGTTGATTGCTTCAGCTTCGGTTCACCCCCAGTATCTTGAAGTTGTGCAGACTTACGTACAACATGCCGGTATCGATTTAGTCGTTGATCCTTTTGATAGAGTGGCTGGGCAAAGCTCAACTTCTGTACTGGATAGCCTTGATGAACAGACCGCGGCGGTGATAGTTCAATCCCCAAACTTTTTCGGCTGCATTGAAGAGTTGCAAACGATCGCTGATGCCGCGCACGCAAAAGGAGCGCTGCTGATCGTTGCTGTCACGGAAGCACTCTCGCTCGGTTTGCTGAGACCACCCGGAGCATGTGGCGCCGACATCGTGGTGGCGGAGGGACAGTCCTTTGGAGTTCCGCTTTCGTACGGTGGTCCATATGTCGGACTATTCGCAACTCGCGAAAAGTACGCACGCCAAATACCAGGCAGGCTCGTAGGCGAGGCTTACGATAAACACGGTAAACGCGGTTTCGTTTTGACGCTTGCCACGCGGGAACAACACATCAGACGTGAAAAGGCGACGTCGAATATTTGCACAAACGAAGGACTAATTGCGCTTGCCGCCACTGTTTACCTGGAAACAATGGGACGGCGCGGAATTCGGGAAGTGGCGGAGCATTGTTTGCAGAAAGCAGCATACGCGTCACGGCAAATCGAGAGACTTGACGGGTTTTCACTTCCCTTCTCGGCGCCTCGATTTAATGAATTCGTCGTCAGTACTCCGACAAATGCACAGGACCTCTTGATACGTCTCGCTGACGATTATCAAATAAATGGCGGCCTCGCGCTCTCGCGGTTTTTTCCAGCGTACGCCAACGAACTTCTTATCTGTGTGACTGAAACGAACACTCGCGAACAGATCGATGGATTTGTGTTGGCCCTCAAGGAAGTTACAACGCACAAAAGTTAATGTCGCAAATCACCAAAGTCACTTCACACATCAGCCCAAATGAGCGGCTGATTTTCGAGCGGTCTCAGACCGGGCGCATTGGATATCGTCTTCCTCCATTGGACGTCGGGGAAACGCCATCCGATAAGCTGATCCCCTCCAATATGATACGCGACGATGAACTCCTTGGAGTTCCTGAAGTCAGTGAAGTCGACGTAGTGCGCCATTTCGTCCGCATGTCGATGTGGAATTATTCCATTGATCAGGGTATGTATCCGCTGGGATCGTGCACGATGAAATACAACTCGCGACTGAATGAGCGGGTTGCTCGGATTCCCGGTTTTGCCGATCTGCATCCGCTAGCAAGTGAACGTGACGCGCAGGGTGCCCTGCAGGTGATTTTTGAATTGCAACAACATCTGGCTGAGATTACCGGTCTGCCCGCCATTTCACTACAACCTGCAGCCGGTGCGCACGGTGAAATGACCGGCATTATGATCATTCGCGCATTTCTGGATTCGCGTGATGGTCAGGCAGGCAAGCGACGTACTATGTTGATTCCCGACTCAGCCCATGGAACCAACCCTGCATCGGCTCACCTCTCTGGTTTTTCAGTCAAAACGATCAGATCAACCACCGAGGGTTTGACGGATCTCGAACACCTGCGCGAATTGTGCGGTCACGGTGATGTCGCCGGACTGATGCTGACAAACCCAAATACTCTCGGATTGTTTGAGAAGAACATCCGCGAGATCTGCGACATCGTGCATGACTGCGGCGGCCTGGTTTATATGGACGGAGCAAACATGAATGCGCTGGTTGGTGTGGCCCGACCCGGCGACATGGGTGTTGATGTCATTCACCTGAACCTGCACAAGACCTTTTCAACGCCGCATGGTGGCGGCGGTCCGGGCAGTGGTCCGTGTTGTTGTACGCGTGCACTGGACCCGTTTTTACCGGTTCCCCGCGTGGTCCAAAAGGATGGCACTTATGCTCTGGATTTCGATCAGCCCCGCTCAATTGGTCGTGTAAAAGCCTTTTTTGGTAATTATGGAATGATGTTGCGTGCACTGGCATACATCCTCACGCATGGCAATGATGGACTCCGCGAAGCCACTGAAGCTGCCGTTTTAAACGCCCGATATATCGCTAAGGCTTTGGTAGCCGATTACGATAAGCCTTTCGACATCGCGCCAATGCACGAGGTGGTCTTTACCGACAAACGTCAAACTCGCAAGGGCGTGCACACGCTGGATATTGCAAAGCGCTTAATTGATTACGGCTTTCATCCGATGACGATCTATTTCCCACTTATCGTGCAGGGGGCGATGTTGATTGAACCCACAGAATCAGTTGGAAGGCAGGAGCTGGATCAGTTCATAGCTGCAATGCAGGCAATTGCAAAAGAGGCGGTTGATGATCCTGAGTTAGTCCGCAGCGCGCCACACTCGACAAGAATCGGCCGGCTGGACGAAGCAGCCGCCGCACGCAAACCGGTTCTTCGCTGGAAACCCAAAGAAGCAAGTATGGCCGGCTGATGCACTACGCTCCAGTTACCTTCGCCAGCCTCACGGGCCAACGATGCGCCAGACGAAGGGACCTTTAGCAGGGCCAACTGCTCCACCACTCTGCCGTTTGTGAGGTGTTCTTCAATAATTTCCGCAATATCGCTGTCCCGGACCTGCGCGTACCAGACGCCGTCCGGATAAATCATTACAGCCGCGCCGATAGCGCAAAAACCGACAGAGGCACACTCAGTCGACACAATGCTGCCTTTTGGATTTTTTCCTTTGGCTTCCTTACCAAACAGGATCCCGCAAGAAAAAAATTCCCTTTCGAACGCAGCCTTAACTGCAGCACTATCCCAAACACGACTTACCAGTAGAAACAAACACGTGATCGCGGTTTGACGCGTTCTCGACCGGCGCAAGGTCGGCCAGTTGTTCACAGTCGTCGATGAATGCTCGATCCGACATAACAAGCCACCCTGCCACAACTGCGGTTTCGAAACGTAATCCGCTCCGTGTTCAGCTCGAGAACAATGTTAACGTTTTCTACGTAGTTCATTGTAGAATGGCACAGCGAGGGCGACCGTTAGAAGACCGCGAAGGTTCAAGCGGTCTTGCAACGGTCGCCTCTTTTGTGTCATCTGAAGGTGAATTCAGGTACAAGGGAGCGCATCACGCGTCACCGCCCGTAGTTTCTTTCCGCAAGACGGGCGTGAACGCCCGCGCTCCTGGCGACAGTTTATGGCAACAGGCCTCGTTATACACATCTCCTCTGGCGACGACAAGCACACCGAGGTCCTCACCGATGAAAGAATCCGGATTGGCAGCTCGGAGCAGTGCGATCTCCGTTTGCGATCCTCGAGTTTGCCACCGGGTGCTACGAATTCTGTTCTCGAATTGTCCCGCGACGGCGGCTTGTATCGCGTAAGCGCCATCGAGCCTGCGGTTGAAATGGTCAAGAATGGGGACCGCCTCGTCAGCGGGTCCGAAATCCGCGACGGAGATGAGATTCGCCTGGTCGACTCAGATTTAATTCTCCAGTTTTTTCCGATCCGATCGCTTCCGGCGATCGTTCCTGCATCAACACATGAAACGCACGTTGCGCCTTTTATCGAAGCAGCGGCTATCGAGTCTGCAGCAACAGCCCGACGGGATGATGCCAAGGTTTTTCTGCGCGAATTCACTCGAGAGCTTGTGCGCGAAATAAACGCCAGCACCAAACTCGTTACACTGGCAATCGCACTCGCACTCGTTGGCGGCATACTTTATATCGGCTTCGCAATGTATAAGGAATTGCAACGCAGCCGGCGATTGATTGACGATCAAAGAGCACAACTCGGGTCGATGAAGGATCAGGTGGCCAGGACTAACGATCAACTGTCAGATCTTGGACGCTCCAATAAGGAGATTCGCGATAGCTTATCCCTCGCAGTGAAACTGCGTAGCGATTATGGCCGCGGAGTTTGCCTGATTGCGGGCTCATTCTACTTCGTCGAAAACGGAACAGGACGCCCCTTGCGTTATCCGGAAGCGCAAATGAATGAGAGTGGCGGAATCATCCAAAACGGAAATGAACCTGCGAGCTTAACGGCCGAGGGTCACGGATCAGTTGCTGAGTTCGAGTTTGTAGGCACAGGCTTCTACGTAGGTAATGGTTACATCATGACGAACCGCCATATCGTGCAGCCGTGGTTAGCTGATGATAAAGCGCAAAGCATGGGAACCAGTGTAAATGGCCAGCCACGTTTGAAGAAACTCACCGCGTACTTCCCCGATTTTCCCCAGGCCATCTCGTTGAAATTCAAGGCGGCGGCACAACGCGACGACCTCGCCGTCTGCCTGCTTGACATCCCAACGGTGCCGTCCACGATTCCGGTACTGCCACTAGAGACGGATCCCGATGCAGTTGCCGTCGGAAAGACTGTTGTTATGATGGGGTATCCTTCGGGGCCCGATCGTCTACTTGCCTTGCTCGATGACTCGGAATCTCGAGGTATCCAGCAGCGCTATGCGTCGCTTGATGCGTTGCTTGGTTTTCTTGCCGAAACACGACGAATAAATCCAGCGACAACTCAGGGGAACATCACAGATCTCGACGTCAGGCGTATTGCGTATGATGCTCGTACTGCGGAAGGTGGATCAGGCGCGCCACTCTTTGGACCGTCCGGTCGCGTGATCGGTGTCAACTTCGCCGTATTTACGGAAAATCAGACATCAAACTTTGCTGTTCCCATTCGTTATGGATTGTCACTGCTGGAACGAGCGGGATGGCAAGCCCCGCCGAAAGAAGCTGCTAAAGAGCTTGAAACGTCGAATCAACCCGGTACCCATCCCACTACATCCGCGGCCCCAAACTAAATTGCCTGCAAAAAACGGTAGTTGTTGCACGAAATTTCGTGACACTATCCTTCACCCTCACGGCAACAAACAAAACTTTTTCAGCATCCGAGTGGCGGATTATGCTCTTGCGATTTCGTCATAAGTGCTGACTTAAAATTCATCCAGTCGAACCTAGACTGATGTTATATTTATTTTCAGCAACGCAATGGGGGCGTGATTGCTGCCGCCGGGTAAATAAGCCAGGAGATCGAAGTTTTACGCGAATAAAACACGGAATGCAGCATAAGCGCCCCATCTCTTGGAAAACGCTACAGCGTGGGCGTATTGCCATCTCGAACCGGATGACGATTCGACAGCAAAGCCATCCTCTACACGCGCTGAAATTACTTGTGGCGCTACTGCTGATCATCTCGACGCTGCGCGCCGTTTCATTTTCACAAACCCCTCCTTCAGCAGCCACCCTTGAGCAAGGCACAGCGGCTCTTTCTCAAATTCTGCGACTTGAGCGTGTGCCTGTGGCAGGTGGCGCCGAACTAATAATAGTACATGCGCGTCTGGATGGATTGGAGTCGACGACAGACGATAAATGGGTACCACTTGTTTCAATACTGCGCGACACGTTGGGCGACTTGAATACGGAAAATGATCGACTCCGCTATGTTTGGCCGCTCACTTATACCCGTCCCACTGTCAAGCAACGGTTGGCTGCAGCAATTCCCTTTCTCTATGCCAGCGTCGGCAATAAAAATGATCTTTCCCAAAAGCCGCCGCCACCCGCCTTCAATCTGGCAGCACCTGACACCGAAGTGTGGGAGAAGATCTTTTGGACCGCACTGCAGAATATCCTTCTCGATCCCTACGGTACGCCTGTTAAGGCATCAACGAGCGCATACCGGCGTAACGCGAGTGATTATCGGAAGTCGCATATCGTGCGGGCTCTATCCCTTCTTGCTCTTTATCAAGCCGTAAAAGGAGAGGCTGCGTTTACGGAATCGGAGATGGCCGAGATCCAGGGTCGACTGTTGCTGAGTGACAAAACTTTCGGCGGGCTGGTCGATGATTCGAATCTGCAAAACTATTCGCAAAGGCAAACCATCGCACTCAAAGACAATCGAGGACACAATTGGGAACTGCTACGGCAACGCGCGGAAGCCGAATCTCTTTACTTTGAACCGCTCTCAATGCCAGACGGCAGCCCTACTCACGCGCTTGTTTGGGTAGCCAAACGTGATCTCGAAAAGCGTCACGGAACTCGTTACAACGGGCGCTTTCTAAACGTCGCGAGTCCGTGGTCTGACAAACGACTGCTTGATTGGAAGGGGTATGTGGAAACACGCTACTTTGACGCGGACAGTCGACCGGTCGACGTTAATACTCCGGGTGCACAGGCAGTCGAATTGATACCGCTTGCGTTATACGGTCTCGACAACCCGAAGATCCCGATGCTGCTTGTCGACTTTCGCGATGGTTATAACCCAAAAAAACGTGAGATGTCGCGTCGTGTGCTGCACGATGTGACGCGAAACGTGTTATCGCTTTCGAAGTTTGGTAACCTGCCGTTCTTTCTTGGCCGTACCGTGTTTGATTTCGTAATCGGCCGTCGCGGAATTGACATCAATCAACCGTCGCGACTCCAGACCTATTCACAACTTAAATTACTGCTGTCCCTCACTGATTCGATGCAGCCGGAGTTGCGTACCGAGGTGAATGGCCGCTTGGAGAGGATTTCACTCAATCCCTTCGAAAATGATCTGGAAGCGGAAGCTAATGTTGCGCGGGCGCAGTATGCTTCCCTACTCGCTTATGCTAAAGATCCAAATGGTCTTCCTGCGAAACTCGAACGCGATCGACGCGCCGAATTATTGCCGCTAGAACACGGGAGCAAAGCTCAAATCTTTTTTCGACTCGCTAACGTTTTCACGTTTGGTAAATACGTTCATCGGGAGGAACTCACCGACGATCTCTCCAACCGTCTGGATGTTGCTCGCCGGCTCAGTTATCACACCAAGTTTCTGGAACAGGTATCGAAGACGCAGTCGGAGATTGACGTGACCTGGAATCTGGAAGAAGTAAGGCGTTCGCTACACTTCATCGCTGAGCATGGCACACAGGCAGGCAATCACGTAGTTTTGGCTGCAGCCAAAATCTTTGCCCGAACCTCAGACGATCAGACTCGACGTGCATGTCTCGAGAGTCTCTCCCGAATATCTAACTCGAAGGCGAAGCTTGAGCTGCAGAGAATTTCGGACAGTAGAAGCCTCGACAAGTCCTGGCGTGATATCGCTCGGGCTTATCTCACGAATCCCAGCGACCGTGAACCGATTTCATCAGTGGTCGGTTCACCTGTTAAAACCGGTCAGCCGTAGCGATGAACACGTGCAGCGTTAACGCCCGGGCCAAATCCACGGCTCCGCCAGCTCAGCGTCGAATCGCTCTACGAATTGTTCTCACAATCATCGTACTGCTCGTTTTTCAACAGCAGTGTCTGTCGCAGACGCGGCGTCTTGTCGTCGTTAAGTGTGATGGCTTGCCCTACGATGTCGTTGATCGATTCGTAATGCAGCGCGATCCGCGCACTGGTAAGAGTGCCTTGCCATGGTTTGACTACATCTTTTATCAACACGGTTCGCGTCTCGCTAATTTCTATGTCCGCGGAATGAGTCTTTCGGCTCCTTCCTGGTCACTGCTCGACACAGGCCAACATCTCCAAATTAAGGGCAACGTCGAGTTTGATCGTTACACGTTGCACACTTACGATTATCTCAACTTTTTTCCGTTATATCTGAACGGTGTTATCGGTGCTCGCATCGACATGCCTGCAGTTGAGGTTCTGGATTCACTCGGGGTCCCATTGCTCGTCGACGCGTATCCGCACAACGAGCACTATGCAACTTTTTCTCTTTTGCAGCGGGGGACTCGCTATCGAACGTTACAGTACGGGCTGCAGAATCGCTTTAAGAAGTCGCCGAAAGATTTGTTCGATGAGTGGACTATGGGATTCGGTATGCGAGATGCCATGAAAGAACAACTTCTTAGAGAGACAATTCAAAAATTGCAGGATCCGAAAATACGGTACCTGGATTTCTTCATGCCGGATTTCGATCATATCGCCCACCACAACAACGATGCACAATCACAGCTCTTTGTGCTCAAAGAAATGGATGCCGTATTGGGGCAACTCTGGACCGCGATTCAACAAACTCCACTTGCAGATCAAACTGCACTCGTGCTCGTTTCTGATCACGGATTCAATAGCGACGCGAGAGTGTACAGTCAGGGCTACAACCTGGTGAAACTTCTGGGTAGCGCCGAAGGGGGTGGTCATCACATCATCACAAAGCGTCGCTTGCTGCTTGATTACTCAATCAAGGGCGTCTATCCACTGGTGCCATTAATCACGACCACCACTGCGGAGTCGTACTATCTAAAAGGGCAAAGCACTGATTATCCGACCGCGTTGTTAGATTTTGACGGTAACGAACGCGCTTCAATTCACCTTCGCGACAGCGATCTCAATCTGCTGCACATTCTCCTGCAACAGCTGCAGAACGGGGGTTTGTCAACAGAAATTAGAAAGGGAGTGACGAAGCTATTTTTTGAAACCATTGACCGGCGGAGAATTGGATGGGAGCGCGAGCTCGAGTTTCTGAAAGTAGAATTGGGTGCGCTTCACAGGAGCATTGAAAAGCAAAGAGCGCTCTGGCTCGCTCAACCCAAAAAATTTACCAAAGAGCAGCAGGACGCAGGCGAAGACGACGCTTCGAAGAGAGTGTTCGTTCAACTCGATCGCTGGTCCCGGCAGGAGAAAGAGTATGGCGAATATGCAGCCACGCTCGGCAATTTACTGGCTCTTAGTCCTGCGACGTTGGAATCCCCACTATTAAAAATTGACTCGGTCATTAAGAAGCAGTCGATGGGTGATTCCAATCGCATTTATGAACTTCAGAACTATATTGTTGGGATTGGTCCAAGTGGCCTCGTGCTCGGACCAGATGGAAATATTGATCTTCAAAAAAGCTTCATACGAATTAACTATTTCGATCTTCTGCACGGTGTCGTGGTTAGAAACAACGTGCAACCGGGGGTGTCCAATCAGCCGATTGATCTAACTGCTGTCAGACTATCCACTGCGCTGATTGCTCCTCTTCTTCACGATGAAAACCTCTCAGCTGACGTCCTGTGGATTGATGCCGGTGCCGGAGAACAGGCGCTCATACTTTCACGCGTCGACAGTCGTTGCCAGCTTAGTTTGCGTTATCAGCCAATTCGAAATCTGACTCAGGACGCAGAAGGCAAAGTCCATTTTGACATTGTGGACTGGCATGCGGGACTGCCACTACACATTTTTGAAGATCCTAAACTCGCTATTCCAGAGAATGAACGAAGGCGATGGTTGAGTGATTGGCATACTGATCTCGAGTGGTTGCATGCTCTCCACAATACGCGCTACTCCAATGGGTTAATTGGTCTCCATGAAGAACTCGCTCGTCACTTGCCGGATAAATTGTCAACTTCTGACCGTTCGCTCACAGACGATGAACGCCTGATGCGAGAGTTAGCCTGGAGAGAACGTGAACTAATTGAGCCGGATATGCTTCTGGTAGCGAATGATCATTGGAACTTTGATGTTCGCGGCTTCAACCCGGGCGGCAATCACGGTTCATTCTTTCGCATCTCGACCCACTCGACGTTTATGATTGCCGGGGGCGTCAAAACAAATATTCCGGTCGCTTACATCGTGGATGAGCCGTACGATAGTTTGAGCTTCATTCCCACCCTGTTGGCTTTGACAGGCAATTTACGCGATGATAGCAACCCTGTACCGGCTTTATGGGAAAAAGGATTTAGACGCTTCCCCGGTCGCATAGTGAAAGAGCTATTGCTTGGACGTGTCGAGGCAGTAGCGGGTAACGGAGCAAACTCATCGCCTTGATCGATTCCCGCGAAGATGTTGTAGCTGATTGGCAACCTGAGGAGATCGAGGAAGTCTCCGAGGAATCGGAAAGTTCCGGCCCCAGCAAAAGCCGTCGCTCGTTCTTTTGGCTCCAGGGATTCGCCTTCTTACTTGGGCTCGCTCTACTCGTCTATGTCATTAATCGAGTCGGTGTGCAGCCTCTTTTTGATGCACTCCTGCGTATTGGGTTTGGCTTTTTCTTTATTCTCGCGTTGAGCGGCTCACGACATGTACTGCGCACAATTGCAATGCGTGCGGCGGTCCCGGCGGAACATCGACGCATCAATTTTCAACAAGCATTTGCAGCACGGCTGGGGGGGGAGGCAATTAGTTTCCTCACCTTCACTGGACCACTTCTTGGTGAAGCGACCAAGGTCGCTCTCTTAAGAAAGCGCGTGCCTTTGACTTATGGCGTGCCCGCGTTGGTCGTAGATAATCTCCTCTATAACCTTTCCGTTGTTTTCTTTATCCTGAGCGGCGCCTGCGTGATGCTTTTCACTTACAACCTGCCGCCTGCGGTCTCGATAATTCTTCTTACCATAGCAACAATTGCGGCGCTTGGAATCCTGGCGGCAGCACTCGCCGCTAGACGTCGGGTAATGCTATTGACGTGGGCGATTGATCAACTCGCGGAATTGCGGCTAAGCCCGAAGGTGATACTAAAGCGACGCCATCACATCTCGCACCTTGAAGCAAAGGTCTATGATTTCTACAAACATCATCCGACTGCCTTCTTTGGCATGATCGCGTGCGACTTACTCGCCCACGTGTCAAGCGTCATCGAGGTCTTTGTCGCGTTAAGGTTACTGGGTTTTCACCCACTCGTATCTCAGGCTTACATCATCGAGTCGTTAACAAAAGTAATAAACTTCGTCTTTGCTTTCGTCCCCGGAACCATCGGCGTTTATGAAGGTGGCACCGAAGTAATTCTTCAGAAAGGGCTGGGCTTTACGCCAGCAGCCGGCCTTGCACTTGCACTTGTTCGCAAGGCGGCGATTGTCTGCTGGACTTCTGCGGGTCTGTTCGTTCTAACCTGGCGCACGTTGCCGAATGCGTGGCGTCGAGTGCTGGATCGCAGTCCGCGCCTACAAAGACTTATGGATAGTCTTGTCTTTTCAAATATTGCGCATCGGCCCGCTCGTACGGCCGTCACCATAGTCGGCACAGCTGTTGGCGTCCTGCTGATTGTTTTTACAGTGGGCCTTGCCCACGGTGTACTTCATGAGAGAGGACGACGAGAGTCGAACATCGGCGCTGAGATTATGATACGGCCATCAGGGAGCATAGGCCTGGCCAGTTCAGCGCCCTTCGTTTTGCCGGTCGCACATGCAAAGGAAGTCGCCGCTATTCCGGGGGTCCGCGCGGCAACGCCATTGGGGCAAAAACTAGATCGTAGCGATACGGGATTCGGTCAGCGACTTATCGACGGTATCAACTATGATGAATACGCTACGCTCGCGGGTATAACGATTCGCGAGGGTCGAAAGCTGGAATCAGGTGACGAAGCGATTATCGACCCGGTTTGGAAGCAACAAAGAAAGGTTCAAATAGGCGACACTGTCAAACTGTTCGAACGACCTTTCAAGATTGTTGGGGTGTACGAACCACCAGGTGGTGGACGCATTAAGATCCCATTATCTACGATGCAGGAGGAAGAAGGCGGTGAGGGTCGTGCATCTGCGATCCTGATTGCCTGCGTCGATCCTGCTCAGCAAGACAACGTTGCGGCATTGATCCGCCAGAGATTTGCTGACGATCAACTGATCTTCACACGCGACTTGCCCGAAATTTACGCGAGCGGAGTTCCTGCCTTAAATGTATTTATCAAAGTAGTGGTTGGTGTTGCCGCGGCCATCAGTATGCTTGTGATATTGCTGGCTATGTACACAACTGTGACCGAGCGAACCAGACAGATCGGCATTCTAAAATCTTTAGGCATGTCGAAGGCAGCGATCGCCTGGGTTATCGAACAGGAGGCATTACTTGTAAGTTTCCTTGGTGTTCTCGTGGGTGTTCTGTTTACCCTTGCGGCGCGGTTTACAGTGATGCGTGTGACAAGTTTAACTATCGAAATCGAGCCGCGTTGGATCGTCGTAGCCCTAATTGTTGGATTAGTAGGTGGCAGTCTTGGTGCCTTGTATCCAGCTTTGCGCGCCGCCGGTCAGGACGCGGTAGAAGCTTTGAGCTACGAATAGGTTGCTCATATTCCTGTTGGTCTCATCACTAAATCAGTTCAAACCCTAAACAATCAGCTGGTGCAAGCGGCGTCACATATCCGCGTTCTCTTCAGGTGTGTGTCCTCTACCCTTTCCTTGAAACACTGAAGATGACTATGCTTGAAGTGAACGCAGAGCACACAGCGATGTCCACGACCGCAGTCCGGATCGAACAACTGATGTTGATCCGACTCTTCACTTTTTTTGACGAAGCCACATGTCATACCGGGTTAATGTAAATCTTGTACATGGTGAAGCATCAGTGAGCTAGTGTTCGAGTTTGCCAGCAGACCATGAGCGGATAATGAAAATCGCATTTGCTGGCACTCTTACGCAAAGAACCCTGTAAGGGAAATTGCCGCTTTTAACTTTTCAGAATTGATGAAACCGATTACCGTTGGATGCAATGAATTGGTTCAACTTAGTGCAATGGCCTGCGATGGCTGTGACTGTGTTAGCGGCATGGCTGGTTGCATCGCAGCGAAAGTTTAAGCGCAACTGGGGCTTCTGGTTATTTCTGATTGGGAATGCCTTGTGGATCGTGTGGGGTTTGTATGATGGTGCGTACGCTCTGATATTTCTTCAGCTGTGTTTGGCAGGTCTGAACATTCGCGGCGCAATAAAGAATTCCTAGTATGCCCTGCAACCCATTTTGGCAAACATTTAGAATCGGGAAGTGGTCAAGCGCAGCGCGGCCCCGCCCAAGCTTCACTAAAACCTTTGAAGTCTTCACTAGCTCTGACTGTTGAACTTATGAGAGTTGAGTGATTCAGGTGATTGCTGGGTGATGATGGAAATTGCGCGGGGTCGCGCTCCGCTTGACCCCTTCCTGACTGTTAAATTTATGTGAGTTGAGCGGTTTCAGGGTGAATGCTGGGTAATTGCTGGAAATTGGGCGGGGTCGCGCTCCGCTGACCCCTTCCTGGCTATTAAATTTATGTGAGTTGAGTGATTCAGGTGATTGCTGGGTGGTGATGAAAATTGGGCGGGGTCGCGCTCCGCTTGACTCCTTCCTGGCTATTAAATTTATGTGAGTTGAGTGGTTTCAGGTGAATGCGGGGTGATGGTGGAAATCGAAAGCATCTTTCCGCAAACCCGAGTGCAGCTATGCATCGTGCACCTGCGTGGGTGTAAATTTTTGTGTAGTTGGTCATTGCGGGCGGGATGGGGTATCTTCCGGCCGGCCTGAACTCATGAAGCACTCTGCAGATGTACTCGTGATCGGTGCCGGGGCGGCGGGTCTATCGGCTGCTCGGGACCTTAGTGCTGCCGGAAAACGAGTCACAGTTCTTGAGGCGCGGAATCGTGTTGGAGGTCGAGTTTACACACTTCACGATCCTTTGGCGCCGCTCCCAATCGAGCTTGGCGCTGAATTCATCCACGGCAAATCACCTGCCATCTTCGATGTTATCAAAAGCGCAAAATTACGAGTCTCGGAGGTGACTGGACGTCACTGGTATTTTGAAAACGGTGTGCTGAGTAAGTCACACGACTTCTGGTCTAAAGTCAACGAGCTGATGGATCGCATGAAGTCTGCCGCGAGCGACGAATCTTTTGCTGATTATCTGAAGCAACTTCCTGGCAATCTCGAAACCGAGCGGGCAAAGCTGGTTGCCTCGCGTTATGTGGAAGGATTTCATGCTGCTCGTCTGGATCGGATTGGCATTCATGGTCTCATCCGTGCGAATGAGGCAACTGAAGAGATCGATGGCGACAAGAGTTTTCGCATGGTCGCCGGCTATGCCCGATTGTGTGCGTACTTGCGCGATCAGGTCGAACGCGCAGGTGCGAAGCTTTTTCTGAATAGCCTAGTCAATGAGTTGCGCTGGGGTGCGGGCAGTATTGAGGCTATTTGTGGCGAAAGAGTCTTTCATGCTCGTCAGGCAGTCATAACGTTGCCCCTGGGGGTCTTGAAGGCCCAGCCAAACTTACCCGGAGCCGTGCGATTCACTCCTGATCTGCCATCTGAAAAGCAGTTCGCAATCCAGGCGATCGAAATGGGACAGGTACTGAGATTAGTGCTTGTCTTCAGAAACAAGTTTTGGGAACGTCTCGACATTCCGGGTACCGGTAGATCGGAAGACCTTTCCCAACTGGGGTTCATTCATTATCCGGGGCTACCGATGCCAACCTGGTGGACCATGCTTCCCGAACCTGCCCCTATACTTGTTGGCTGGGTAGGCGGAGCCGCTGCAGAAAAGTTGTTGGGATATAGCAGTGAAGAGATTGTAAACGCTGGTTTGGAATCACTGCAGCAGATCTTTGGCACGAGCAAGAGCCTTCTTCAGACGGAACTTGTGCGAACGTTCAATCACCCGTGGCATGAGGATGAATTTGCTCGGGGAGCTTATTCATACCTGCCAGTTGATGGAGTGAGGCTGCAACAAGTACTCAGCGCTCCTATCGGGAATGTTTTATTCTTCGCCGGCGAAGCCACGAGTGCGGGAAACATCGGCACGGTGCATGGAGCCCTGGAAAGTGGCCAGCGGGCTGCAAAGGAGTTATTGCATTCTTGAATAACAAAGGACCAAGCTTTTTAGACTACTTTCCGAATTATAGGCCGCTGCACTCCAGGCGGATGATCAGCAAAGCTTTCCACCGAAGGAACAAATCACACTCGAACAGCGTTTTCACAAGTGCTGTTTTTAGCAATCTCCAGCTGCTTAATAGCTATGTTCTGTCCTCAATGCGGCACTGAATCACCCGATGGCCTGCAGTACTGTCGAAACTGTGGTGCGAATCTGAAGGTCATTGGGAAAGCTGTGGCTCTCAGCGAAGCTATCGCTCGAAGCGACCACGGACCATTACCGAAAATAAGGGAGATGGTTAAAGGTCTCAAAGTCGAGCACGTCACGGACGAGGTGTCAGGCACGCTGGAGAAGATGAATCACGAAATCGCGCGTATCTCACCAGAGTCGTACAAGCGGCCAAAACACTGGCTCAATTTCAGAAAGAAAAAAACTGCCGAAGAGAGACGCGAGGAACATATCGTAAAGGGATTGGTGTCTTTCTTTAGCGGAATCGGACTCACTGTTTTTCTCTATTACCTTTCGGCAGCTCTCGTTCTAAAACTGCCACCGCATATCATCGAGCAGATACCATTCGAGATTGGCCCGGTAGTACGAGTGTTATGGTTGGTAGGCCTTATTCCTGCACTGTCTGGGTTGGGCCACATCATTGCGGGGCTTACAATTAAGACCAGCCCCAAAGCGAACTTGCATTCCGTGTCCTCCCCGAAACCGCTACTGCCTATTGAAACTCAATCATCATCCACGCACACGAGCGTGACCGAGCACACCACCGAATTGCTGCGGCCACAACAGTACGAGTGATTGCAATGCGAAAAAGCGGTAGCCACCGTCACCGGCGCTACCGCCTCTTTGCTTGTGCGCGTTCTCTGCGTTGAATTCACTCGTTTTGGCTACTAGCGCAACGCAAGAACATTTGGCGCGGGTTGCTGTAGCTTAACGCTGCGGTCTGATCCTAATTGCGTAATCAGGCCAGCAGTCACGCGGATCGAAATTCTCATACAAGTTTGGGTCTGACTCAATCTCACGTTCAAAACCAAATGGATTGAAGCCCCCTGCGGTTGGCGCCGGCGGTGCAAACTTCGGATCCAAAGCCTTTGCAATTTGGTCGCGAGCGTCAGCGAGGTGTGCCCGCGTTTGGCGGTCGGTTCCCCGTGGCATGGCTGCGCCAATGGCTGTATTCAAATCCCGTAGCTCCGCCCGAATCAAGGAACGATAGTCGTCCGAAATAGGCGTTCTGCCGTTTAACTTCTGCGACAGAATGTCGATGTAGGAGTTCTGCAGGTTCCGGCGGTAGGCATCGATTCTTATCGGCCCTGCGCCGATCTCACGCCAAATGCCCGTTCTCACATCATAAAGAAAATCTGCCGGTCGATACGCGGCGGTGCCATCCAGGGCTTCCTGCTCGACGAGGCGATCGAACCGGGCATTGCTCAACAG
>JBHEMC010000031.1:0-42409 GCA_046262775.1 Pyrinomonadaceae bacterium
GCGCACACCGGCTCCCAAAGCGAAGCACTAATTGGTACGCGGATACATGAAGAGAGAACTTGGTTTACTAAATCTGATTTGCATTGTGGTGGCGTTCTTGTTTCTCGGGTTTATCGTTGTGAATGCTCTCACATCCGGCGAGATGCTCAGCACGGATAATCTTTTCATCACAACGGTATGCCTGGTGATGGCTTTGATGTTTGCCATCAATCCAATTCTTTATTTGAAATCGGAAGATAAATTACCCCTGCCATTTATGAAGAGTCAGGCCCGCATAAAAGGACCGGACCAACCTCCAAGAATGTCCCCCGCAGCCACCCCTCCTTTGCTCGATGCGAAGGGCCGCGCGGTACCCCCCGACGTTCGGGCAATGGTGTCGAAGATGGGCCAGGCACAGACTAAAGACGCGTGACTTCGGTTCTGAGCAGTGGATCAACTGACAAAAAAAGTTTTGGCTAGCTTTGGCGTCTGGCACAAAGAGTCTCTTGATCTGCATGAATTATTCGAAGCAGGCGGCAACGATCCCGAGGCACGTCTGGCGGTGTTCGATATCGTCGAACGTCTCGTAAAGGAAGGATTGCTCGTCGAACAAGGTAACGATTTTTACGAGCTGAGCGACAAAGGCAGGGAAGCGTTGCGGAACGCGAGCTGAACGGCATTCATGTCTGCACTTTTTCCTTACCTACCCCACATCAACGCACTGCTTAACGGTACCTGCGCATTACTGTTGATTGCGGGCTACCTCAACATCCGCGCCGGCAAAGTCAGTGCTCATCGTGCGTGCCAGCTCTCTGCGGTTGTCGTGTCGCTGCTGTTCCTGGTTTCCTATATAACCTATCATTACCAACACGGCACTACGCGCTTTGAAGGACAGGGCTTCGCGCGTCCTCTTTACTTTACAATCCTCACCAGTCACACGATTTTAGCGGTCGCGATTGTTCCGCTCGTGAGCATCTCACTCTATCGCGCATTGCGGGGCGACTTTGTAAGGCATCGTAAGATCGCGCGCATCACGTTACCCCTTTGGCTTTACGTTTCCATCACAGGTGTTGTCGTTTACCTAATGCTGTATCGTATCTATCCCTCTTGATACTTCCTGATGGCGGATAATGGACACAAGGCAGGCGTGCAGGCGATAACGCGACCCCAGCGATTTCGGGGCTCTGGTCCAATACTGCTCCTCGCCGCACTTTTCGTGATCGCGAGTTTTCTTGCATGGTATTTCACCTGGTTTGGCCGCAGCCTTTCAGATCAGGATATTAGTTCCTATCTGGACGACGAAAAGCACCCGCGGCACGTACAACACGCTTTGTTTCAGATCGAGCTGCGGATGGAAAAAGGTGATGCCTCGGTAGCGCGGTGGTACCCACGTATCATTTCACTTAGCAAGAGTTCGGAGACTGAGTTTCGTCTCACTGTTTCATGGTTGATGGGATTCGACAATCGTTCGCAGGAATTCCATGAAGCGCTGCTGCAACTGTTGCACGATCCTGAACCTATAGTGAGGCGTAACGCAGCTCTTGCCCTGGTGAGGTTTGGCGACAACAGTGGTCATGAAGAGCTGCAGTCTGTTTTGCGTACGTATGTGGTTACCGCGTCAGTTGACGGTGTGGTCCAGAGCACGTTGAAAGAGGGCGCCGGCGTAAGCAGAGGAACTCTGTTGGCCCGTATCGAGCAACCAAATGGAACAGTCACGGAACTGAGGTCACCATTGCCTGGCTCCATCAAGAGGATTGTCGCAGCGGACCAGCCGAAAGTAAGCAGTGGTAGTGAAGTGGTTCAATTAGATTCTGATGAGCAAAGCGTTTGGGAGACGTTGCGCGGGCTGGCGTTAATTGGTTCGTCAGAGGATCTTGCGTTGATTGGCAAGTACAAGACACACGGCAGTTCCAGAAAAATCAGGGAACAAGCCGCGCTGACATTAAACGCAATTCAGAATCGTAGCGAAAGCAAAGACATCAAGCCGTAGGTGGAGGTGGAGGCAAGTCCGGTAGCGCTATTCCATGCAGCGCTTCCCAGTCGTCAGTCGGCACCATCTCAATTGCGTCCCACGGACAGCCATCAAGAAAAGCGCCATCGGGACCTTTGCTCGTGCATTTCTGGCAACCGATGCAAAGGTAGGGGTCTACTTCGATCCTTCCAAATGGCGGGTGATCTTCGTCGGGCACCCAGAACATACAAGCTTCAATTGGACAGTACTCAATACAAGCCGGTGACCCTGAGCAACCGGTGCAGCAGTCAGTCGTGATTGCGAGAATGCGAGGTCGCTTCTTACGTGTGGCCTTCCCGTCACCAACAGACATTGGCCAATACTTGTCTACCATGTCGAACATCCGCCTGTAATCCTCGCGATCGTGGTTTAGCAATCCAGACTCGACTCTAACATAGCTCTCCTGATTTCCTCAACGATTTGTGTCGACGACTGTTCTTGCTTGCCGCGTACACACTGCGGCGTTAAAAGTTGATATACGGGAGGAATGCGAACATGGAAGTCATTACAGGAATCTTTAACTCACGAGAAGCCGCAGAAGCTGGAATTCAGCAATTACAGTCGGCGGGAATAGCGAGCGATCGCATTGGTCTGTTAACGCCTGGCATGAGTAACAAAGAAGTTGAGTCGACCGTGCCTACCACGGATACTGAAGATTCGGGCATGGGCAAAACGATGGGGGGAGCCGTTGGCGGCGCACTCGGAGTCGCAGGCGGCGCATCACTTGGAGTTGCGGCCGCGAGTTTGGCGCTGCCAGGTGTCGGGCCGATCCTGGCCTTCGGTTTAGTTGGTGCGGCGTTGTTAGGTGCGGGGGGCGCGGCTACTGGCGCCGTCGTGGGAGAAACAATTGAGGAAAATCTCGGCGAAGGGTTGCCCCACGAAGAGCTGTTTGTTTACGAAGATGTATTGCGCCGCGGAAGGTCAGTTGTCGTTGCGTTTATCGACGACGAGGAGCAGTCGGATGCCGCACACAGGATAGTGCAAGCTGCTGGAGGTGAGGACATCAATAGCGCCCGCGACAACTGGTGGCAGGGTATTAGAGAGAAGGAGCGTGGACACTATCAAACAAACGGGCGAGATTTTGCCCGCGATGAGCAAAACTATCGTCGTGGTTTTGAAGCAGCGCTCCAGACGAAGCGTCGTGGAAAGTCGTATACTGACGTGGAACAGAACTTACGCGAATATCACGATGAAGGTGAACTTGATGAAGCTTTCCGGGCGGGTTATGAGAGGGGTTTGGCTTACCAGGCCACGATAGTGGAGATCCACAAAGATTGAAAGACTTCCTGTTGAATGCGCTGGTACTGATTGTAATTCTTGGCTTAAGCGCGTTCATCACCAACTGGTTTGCCCGGACGATGTATGTACGCTGTGCCTCGTGTGGCACACTCAACGCCCGTCGTCGCAGCCAGTGCAGGTCGTGTGAAAGTTCGCTGTAAGTTGGCACGGGTTTAAGATCAAGAGCTTGTCATTCGCATCGTGCCTTTATCCTGGCGAAAGTAGCGAATAAGCGCCAGAACACGTTAAGCGCTCGTCAAAAAAGCGTTGTGACCAAAAACCGCAGAGAAAATCAAGAACAAAAAAGGACCCGGCTACCTTCTCCTGTCTTGTATGCGCAGCTCTTGGTGCAGGTCTAGATTACGACCAAAGAGTGCGCTGTTTTAGTGACTAGTGTTGCGCCGAAATTCACTTCCGTTTTGGAATGATTACTTGAGGCCTTCTCATGTCGACACAAACTGTTCCCCTTGAATGGCAAACCCACGCCGAGAAGAGTTCCTATCGCACAACTCCAAGCTATGCCGACACAATAATCTACGCAAAGAGACTTGCGGATGCTTCGCCCAACGTTCGCTATGAGAGTTTTGGGCTTAGTGGCGAAGGAAGAGAACTGCCGCTACTAATTGCAACTGAAGGCGAACCGGCCTTCGATCCGGAATCTGCTAATCGTGCGAACAAGGCCCTGGTGCTGGTACAGGCATGCATTCATGCGGGCGAGCCTGATGGCAAAGACGCAGGCTTCGCTCTGTTGCGAGACATTGCGGTCTTGAAGATGTTATCTGGCACACTGACGAACGTGGTGTTGCTTTTTATACCCATCTACAACACCGACGGCCACGAACGTTCCAGTCCATACAATCGCATCAACCAGAATGGACCAGAGGAGATGGGGTGGCGTACAACCAGCACATACCAAAACCTGAACCGTGATTACATGAAGGCTGACACGCCTGAAACACGGGCGTGGCTTGGTTTGTGGAACCGGTGGCAACCCCATTTATTTATCGACTGCCATGTAACCGACGGCGCGGATTATCAATACAACATTACCTACCAATATGAACATCACGATGGAGTGAATCAGCGGGTGCTGGATTGGGAACATGAGGTCTTCGATCGTCGCGTCGCTCCGGCAACGGAAGCTGCAGGCAACAGGGTGTCGTGGTATCTGGAATTTATCGACAACCGCGATTTGTCACTTGGCATTCGTGACTTCAACGGGTCGCCACGCTTTTCCACCGGTTACACACCGTTACGAAACCGTCCAGGAATCTTGATTGAGACGCACATGTTAAAAGAGTACCGATCGCGCGTCCTCGGCACCTACGAATTTTTGAAAGCGGCTTTGCGAGAAGTTAATGATGAACCAGACAAGCTTCGTGATGTAGTTACAGCTGCTGAGCAGCAGTCGTCGGCGATACTAACGAGTAAGGAGAATTACCCCCTTGACTTCGCACTGACGGACGACATTAGTCCTTACGAACTTAAAGCACTCAGCTATCGCACTGAACACAGCGAGATCTCCGATACCAGTCGTGTGATTTTCGAGAATGAGCTAATGAATATCACTGTACCCATGTATCGCACGTTCCGCGCGACGACAACAGTGAAGCCTCCCGTCTACTACATTGTTCCCCGGCAGTGGGAAAAGATCATCGACGTTTTGAAGGTCCACGGCATAGCATTCAAAAGTCTAACCAAAGCTACAAGTATTGAGATTGAAAGTTATCGATTCACAAATGTGCGATGGCCCACTGGCCCATTTGAAGGTCGCTTAATGCCGCAGTTTTCTGTTGAGCCGTTAAGAGAGTCAAGAACATACCTGGCGCAGTCTGTAGTGGTGCCGCTGGAACAGTCGCTGGCAAAACTCGTAATAAATTTGTTGGAGCCCGAAGCGCCTGACTCGCTTGTTCGGTGGGGCTTCTTCAACGCGATATTCGAGCAGAAGGAATACGGCGAAGCTTATGTTGTTGAGGCGCTCGCCCGCCAGATGCTCGCAGAAGATAAATCACTGAGAGATCAGTTTAATGAGCGCTTAAGAACAGATGCGCACTTCCGTTCGGACCCGGCGGCTCGTTTAGATTTTTTTTATAGACGATCACACTACTGGGATCCACAAATAAATATGTACCCAGTCGGCCGAGTGATGAAAAGAGGTGTCGTCGAATAGGTAATGACGCCCGGCCTCGTGCACTGCAGCAGCGCAACAAAGTTCGGGCGTCGGGCAGGGCAAACAGTGTGCGCGTTTGCCTAAACGGCCGTGCGACGGCCTCCGATTATATTAATCAGCAGCACTACCAGCGCCAGCACCAGCAGAATGTGAATGAACCCACCAATGGTATAGCTACTCACAACGCCGAGCAGCCACAGCACTAACAGAATCACAAAAATTGTCCACAACATAACTTGTCCTCCTTTTGTTAACCAGCACGTCCAAAAGTCTGTTGGTTCAAAAGCAATCGCTTTGTAGCTGAGCAATGGCTATGCCAACTAGCTTTTTAATCGAAAACTTCAGGTTAAAGGCTTGAAAGTCCCGACTATTCTGGAATGGTCGTCAAGAACGCCGGTCCGCATTCGCAGGGATGAGGACAAGGGCCAACGCGTATGGAAATGTGCCAGTCTCTTCGTCCGCGAAGCGATTTAGGTCAGAAACTGTTAATTCGAGACACGCCCAGTCTAAAAAGCTGGAGAAGTGGATTGTTCCTCTGGACTTCCGAAGTAAATCGTTGGTAAAGTGAAGTCAGCGTTCGCGAGCGTTGGCGGGCGTGTCGTGGTTTAGAGCCTACCTCGGTTTCGCGGTTTGCTCCTCCCATTCAGTCGCAGTAAATAACCCGATTTTTTTGTTGTTAGAAAGTTTGTAGGCCGGTTGAAGACTTTGCCGGTCGTTCAGGAGATTTTTTATGCCGACCCCCTTACCCAAAACGCTTCTCCGTTCACGCCGATTTCTCTTTGCTACTTCTGCCGTCTTTATTTTGGCGTTTCTCGTTGCCACTTCAATACTCGTTTACCAGCGTCACCAGCCAGTAGTGCAAAGAATAAATTACTCGCAACTCTACTCGCTTGCCGGTACAAGCGGCGGTGTTTCTCTTGTTGTCGAAGGCGAAACAATGACGGTCACAAGAGCCGACGGAATAGTTGTGGAAGCGACGGTGACCGGGGAAGCAGCGCAACATGAAGTTGTGGAGCTGTTCAGAAAGCAGAATGTACCAGTGGAGTTTCGACCTTTGCAGCCAGGGCTGCTAATGACTGTGATGAATTGGGGGTTGCCCTTATTCATCCTGGGCGTGGTTGGCGTCATTGGCTGGCAGGTTTATGCGAGCATCAGCGGACGAGGATCATTCGAGCTTGAAGATCAGAATGGCAAACAGACGGTCGGTTTTGACGATGTAGCCGGTGTAGATGAGGCTCGTGCGGAACTCGCTGAGACGATCGAATTTCTGAAAGATCCTGCTCGCTTTGGCCGGCTGGGTGGACGGGTACCGCGTGGCATTCTTCTTTATGGACCACCGGGAACCGGAAAGACACTGCTTGCTCGCGCGGCCGCGAAAGAAGCCGCTGTTCCATTTTTGGCCGCTTCCGGATCCAGCTTCCAGGAAAAGTTTGCCGGTCTTGGCGCAGCACGCGTGCGACATCTATTCGCAAAGGGAAGAAAACTCGCGCCTTGCATCATCTTCATTGATGAAATCGATGCACTCGGTCGTCAACGCGGGCGCGGCGGTGATTCAGCTTCCGCAGATCAGGATCAAACTCTGAACCAGTTGCTGGTCGAGATGGACGGGTTCGATCAATCAAGTTCAGTAATCGTTATCGCTTCAACTAATCGTTCAGACATCCTTGATAAAGCACTGACCAGACCAGGACGTTTCGATCGTGAAATTGCGGTGAACCTTCCCGACCTGAACGGTCGCGAAGCAATTCTTAAAGTACACGCCCGCAAACTTACCCTTGAAGAGGGGCTTGATTTGCAGTGGATTGCCCGCGGTACACCGGGCTTCTCAGGTGCAGACCTGGCCAACCTTCTCAATGAGGCTGCAATTGCGGCCACACGAGACGCGTCTCAGGCTGTCGGTCGCAAACACGTGGAGTTTGCTCGCGACCGCATGTTAATGGGCGCGGAACGCCAGGGCTTTATGATGGACGAGGAAGAGCGTTATGCGACGGCAGTTCACGAAGCCGGACACGTTGCGGTCGGTTTAGCGGTTGAGAATGGCGATCCAATTCACAAGGTATCGATACTGCCGCGCGGCCGCGCACTTGGCGTTACTCAGGCGCTGCCTGAGCGTGATCGCTTTATGAAGAAGCGGGAGTACCTCGAAGATCAAATTGCACTATTGCTTGGTGGTCGAGCTGCAGAACAAGTACTGCTGCAAACGATGACGGCGGGTGCGTCGAATGACATAGAACGTGCGGTCGAGATTGCCCGGCGAATGGTAGGCGAGTTCGGTATGAGCAGATTGGGACCAATTCACGTCGGCCAACCTGATCAGGCATGCAGCCAGATTCTTCTCGATCGTATTGAAGAGGCAACCAACGAACTGATTAATGCGCAACTTCAGCGCGCGTGCAACATTGTCACTCAGGAGACCGAGTCAATCGGTCGTTTGGTGGCTTTGTTGATGGAGCGCGACACATTGGATGCTAACGAAATTCTCGAGTGCTTCCAGCGTGAGCGGCGTGCTGCCTAGTTAGTGCGACAGCGCGTCTGGGTGTTCAGTTATCTCACGTACGGCAATACTGCGCCCGCGTCTTGTCACAACTGCCACTCCCGCAAAGATAAGTAATGAGGCTGCGATAGTGCGCGAGTTCCAGCTTTCACCCAGGATTAGTGGCGCCAGACCAAAAGCAATCAGTGGTTGCAGGTAGGTGTAAACCGCAACCGTGGATGGCGCCACCTTTGTGAGCGCCCATGCGTTCAAATAGTAAGCACCCACAGTGGGGAACAGCACAATAAATCCTAAAGCCAGCCAGACGGTCATACCCACTCTTTCAACGTGATCCCGGTGGAGCGTATAGGCGCCCACAGGCGCGGCCACAACAGCCCCGACAATAAAAATCCAGGTGATCACGTTCAGCGCACCGTACCGCTGAAACAGACCCTTCGAAATGGCGATGTAGGCGCCGTAGAGAAACGAATTGCAGACAATCACGATATTTCCCGCGGTGGTTGTCGTGGCCAATTCGGCGCTGAATGGGTTCACCAGATACACCACACCGGCCCCTGACAGTAAGATCCCAAACGTTCGGCGTAGAGACAGTCGATCGTAGCGAAATAAAATACTTACGAAGAGCGCAAATACAGGGATAGTTGTTCCGAGCAGTGTGGCATTGATTGCGGTTGTGAGGGACAGTCCTTTAACAAACAGGAATTGATTTCCGACTATGCCAAGCATGCTGCACAGCGTTAACCACGCAAAGTGTTTCAGAGGCATGCGCAAAAGCGGCGCCACCTTTCGTTGAATCAATATGAGCGCCATCGCTCCGCCGACAACCCTGCACGTCACCAGACTTGGACTCGACATCGACCGCAGCACGATCTTGCCGACGACAGGCCATGTACCGAAAAGGATCTGGACCACAATCAATGCGACGTGCGGGGCAAGTCCGTTATCGGTTGTTCGGCTAGTTGCATTCATTTTTTCGAGTGACACTAACTGGTCGCCGAAGTCCGGTCAGCCGCGCACGACCGAACCTACACTTACAAACCGTACACAAATAAAAAGGATCGGGAACACCCGATCCTTTGGGATCTCAATACATGATCTTCTTCATATAACGAGATAAAGTGGGTTCTCCAGAATCTTCTTGAAAGTCTGTAAGAATCGCGCACCTGTTGCTCCATCGATAACGCGATGATCACACGACATCGTTACCCTCATCATATGTCGGATCGCGACCTGATCGTCGCGGACAACGGGCCTTGGTGTTACAGCTCCAATCGCAAGGATTGCGCCTTCTGGTGGATTGATCACAGCAGTGAATTCATCGATGCCAAACATTCCCAAATTGCTGACTGAAAAACTAGCGCCCGTGTACTCCTCCGGTCGTAACTTCCGTGACCGAGCCCGGTCTGCCAGTTCACGAACCTCAGTTGCAATCTGGCTGATGGGCTTTTGATCTGCTGCTCGGATTACAGGAGTAATCAAACCTTCTTCAATTGCGACAGCCACGCCTACATCAGCGTGTTCGTAATATCTGATGTACTTGTCTTGATACGAGGCGTTGACTTGTGGGTGTTGGATTAAAGCTGCGGCCGCAACCTTGATTATTATGTCGTTGATGCTGATCTTTAGTTCGGGATCCAGTGCGTTGATCGCTTTGCGCATCTCCACGGCCCGATCCATCTCAATCTCGCTGGTGAGAAAGAAATGCGGGACGGGTCCCAGCGAAGTTACCAGACGCTTGGCAATTGTGCGGCGGATCTCGGTAATAGGTTCGTCGCTGTACGCGGATGCTGTTGCCACAGCAGCTGGTTGAAAGCGCCGCTCCACTGCTCGCGGTAAAGGAGAAATCTCAGCGGGAGCTGCCGCAGGTTGTGTGATCGCTGCCTCGATGTCTTTCTTGATGATTCGACCGCCCGGCCCGCTGCCGTGCAATGACCTCAAATCGATGCCAGCCTCCGCGGCCATTCGCGCGGCCAGAGGTGACACGATCACGCGACCACCGTCTACAGGTTGCACCTCGGCGCCCTGCCGGCCATTTTGCTGGCTACTTGCAGCGGCCGCTTGCGGTTTCGCGCTCTCTTCGGGTCTTGCCGCCGGAATAGATGCTTTTGCAGGTGCTTGCGAGATGAGTGCGCTGATATCTTCGTCAGGCTCCCCGATGATTGCTATCAATTGACCAAGCGGTGCTGATTCACCTTCATTTACCAGAATTTTGCGCAGCACCCCGTTAGAGAGAGCCTGCATCTCCATTGTCGCCTTGTCAGTATCGATCTCGGCAAGCGGCTCTCCCATCGAGACCTTGTCACCCTCTTTTTTCAGCCATCTTGCAATCTGGCCCTCCTCCATCGTCGGAGAGAGCTTCGGCATCATTACCTGACTGGCCATGCGGCGTTTTCCTTAACCTTAGTGTTGGAGTTTTGAAAACTCAATCGAGATATGCCACCTCGCGAACCGCCGCAATAATCCTATTTACATCCGGTACGGCGAGACTCTCGAGATTCTTTGCATAAGGCATCGGCACATCGGCGCCGGAGACGCGTTTGACCGGGGCATCGAGATAATCGAAAGCGCGTTCCATGATCTCAGTGCTTATTTCGGCGGCGACACCGCAAAACGCGTGCGACTCTTCAGCCACTACAACTCGATTTGTTTTCTTTACCGATTCAATGATTGTATTGATATCGAGAGGGCGAATTGTTCGGGGATCGATAACTTCGCAAGAGACACCTTGTTCCTGCAGTGCATCTGCAGCTTTAAGTGCAACCGGTACCATCAACGATCGAGCAACAATCGTCGCGTCCTTACCTTCACGTTTTACATCGGCGACGCCTAGCGGAATCGTGAAGTCAGGATCCTCAGGTACTTCGCCTTTGTTTCCGTACATTCGTTCCTGCTCGATAAAGATCACGGGATCGTCGTCTCTGATCGCCGACTTAAGCAATCCCTTTGCATCGGCAGCGGTCGACGGCATAACGACCTTTAGCCCGGGAAAGTATGCGTACCATGATTCGAGCGCTTGTGAATGCTGTGACGAAACTTGAAATGCTGAGCCGCCCGGGCCACGAAAAACGATGGGTATGTTCAACTGGCCACCGGACATGTAGAGCATCTTGGCTGCTGAATTGATAATTTGATCCGTAGCGAGTATCGAAAAGTTAAATGTCATGAACTCGACGATTGGTCGAAGGCCAGCCATAGCTGCGCCTACGCCCAATCCGGCGAATCCGAGCTCAGTAATAGGAGTGTCAATGACGCGCTTAGCGCCAAATTCTTCAAGCAGCCCTTTTGTTACTTTGTATGCACCCTGGTATGCAGCGACCTCTTCACCCATCAGAAATACACTTTCGTCGCGAGCGAGCTCTTCGCGCAGTGCCTGATTCAACGCTTCTCTTATTGTGATTGTCGGCATAGATCAAAATCTTATCTTGTCAGCGGGTTGAAATACACGTCAGTGTAGAGTTGGTCCGGGGAGGGATCCGGACTCTCCTCAGCAAAGTGGACTGCTTTTTCGACCTCATCGCGAACTTCTCGTTCTATCTCATTTATCGCTTTTGCGTCGATAATCTTTGCTTCCTGCAACGACGCTGAGAACAGTTTGATCGGATCTCGTTCCTGGTGTTTTTCAATTTCCGCCCGAGTCCGGTAGTTGCCGGGATCGGACATTGAATGGCCCATGAACCGGTAGGTGCGAATTTCCAACAGCGTCGGCAGGTAACTCTTGCGAGCGCGTTCGACAGCCCGCAAAGTTGCGTTTCTGACGGCGAGAACGTCCATGCCATCTACAAATTCGGAAGCGATCTCATAAGCGCAGGCCTTCTGAGCGATATCCCGCAACGACATTGCACGTTCCAGCGAGGTTCCCATTCCGTACTGGTTGTTTTCACAAATGTAAATGCATGGAAGCTTCCAAAGTTGGGCCATGTTCAACGATTCGTGGAACGCACCCTGGTTAACCGCCGCTTCACCAAAGAAGCAAAGCGTAACGCGATCAGAGCCCTGATACTTGGTTGCGAAGGCTGTACCCGTTGCCAATGGAATTTGACCGCCGACGATCGCATGGCCGCCAAGAAATCCCAGCTCCTTGTCGAACATGTGCATCGAACCGCCTTTCCCATGTGAACAACCGGTAGCTTTACCGAACAACTCAGCCATGATGGCGTCAGCCGACATTCCCTTGGCCAGAGCATGTGCGTGCTCGCGGTAACTCGTCAGTACATAATCGTCTTTGCGAATTGCCGAGATGGCGCCAACGGCGACAGCCTCCTGCCCGATGTAAAGATGGCAAAACCCTCCGATCTTACCGGAGCTATAAGCTTCTGCTGACTTTTCCTCGAAACGGCGGATCAGGACCATCTGACGAAATAGATTGATGAGGGTTTGCGCATCAAGACCGCTCAAACGACTTTTTTGCCGGTCTCTTACCATCTCTCGATCGGTCTGTTGAGTGGAGATATTGTCGCCGGGAGGAGTGTCGATTACGCTGGTTGTGCTCTTGTCTTCAGCACGCGCCGCCGATTGTGGTTCTGCAGTTTGTTTACTCATGAATTAAGCAAATCCGTTAGACGAAATGCGACCGCGTGCTGTGCAACTGCTTGCAATGGAGGTCGTAAATAATTGTCTATTTCCTGAAGTAAGGAATTATACGCGAGATGGCAGGCAGGGCAAAACACCCCCTCTCTAAAGGAGAGCGTGCCCCTGTGGAGCTGCGAAAGGCCTCACCACGGGAAAGATGAGTACTTCAACGCATTGCGTCGAAAGCGGTAATCGGGGAATTGGTTAGCGTTAGCACGCTCTTTCTACTGTGCTTGTTGCGCTGCATCTGTCGAGCCGCCGCGGTCAATAATTCTTCGCTGGTTTCACCCTGCTCCGGGAAACATGCGACTCCGACACTGATGCTGAGCGAGATCATTGTGCCCGGTTTGACAGAGAACCGGTGCGCCTCAACAGCGTCGCAAATGCGTGCGGCAATACCCGCTGCCATTTTCGTTGAAGCCATTGGCATAATAGCTACGAACTCATCGCCGGCGTAACGCGTCAGCGTATCCATCTGTCGCAATTCCTTGCGAATCACACCGGCGACACTGGCCAGTAACCTGTCTCCGATGGAGTGGCCAAACTCGTCGTTGACGTTCTTAAAGTCGTCTATATCCATGCTCATCACGGCTAGCGCTTCGCGGATCCGCTGGCACTCGGCCACTCTTTGTTCGAGAGTCATGTAGAAGCCACGCGCATTTGGCAACTGTGTCAGAGGATCCGTAAGCGCGCTCTCTTTTGTCTTTTCGTATGTCAGCGCATTGTTAAGAGCGCTGGACGCATGCTGGCAGACAGACTCAAGAAGACGCACGTGCTCAGTCGTGTAAGAAGATCGGCTCTTTGAATAGAGAGCAATCGCACCGAATGCACCGTTTTCACGTAATAGAGGGGACACGAGTACACCACGATATTGCTTCACGATTTCGTCAGGAACACCGACGAGGTCCAATTCAGGAGAGGAGTTGCACATCGAGCGACCGTTTGCGATTACCCAACCCGTTATCGCATCACCGACGTTCATGCTGCGGCAAGACTGTATTTGACTATCTTCACCGGCAGCATGCGCCGCCACGGCTTTACCGGAGCGTTCATCAACGAGAAAGATGACGCAACTGTCGAAGGGAACGATCGCGCGCAATTTGTTTGCGACTAAGGTCACGGTGTCGTTTAGATTGAGTGATGAACCGATCGTTTGCGCAATCTCGTGCAGCGCAAAAACTTCACGCTGCGCGTCGCGGATTGAGCGAAAGCCGGCGGCGTCTTCGGGAGCACCAAGAATATCTGAAGCTAACCCGGCGTCAGGTCGCGTCGTTGTTTGGTTATCAACACACACTGAGGCCACTTGTTCACGAATGTCTTCTGAATCGATTAACCGATCGAACTGCTCAACGTGCGCGATGAATATTTCCACAACGCGAGGATCGAATGCAGTACCAGTCATACTCCGTAAGAGCGCCAGCGAGTCTTCCCGCTTCATACCCTTTCGATAGGGTCGGTCGCAACGGGTGGCGTCGTAGAAGTCGACAACCGAAATGATGCGTGCTGTTAGTGGAATGGCTTCACCCTTCAAGCCGCTTGGATATCCGCTGCCATCCCATTTCTCGTGGTGAAACCGCACGATCGGCTCCACAGGATACGGAAAATTGACACGGCGCAAAATGTCGCCGCCAACGGTAGGGTGGATTTTCATTTTGGCAAATTCGGCTTCGGTTAGTTTGCCAGGCTTGTTCAAAATGTATTCAGGTACCGCCAACTTACCTATGTCATGCAACAGTGCTCCTGCAAACAGCGCCTGCAGTTCTGAATCGGTAGCTTTGAGGAGTCTTCCCATTTCTGTCGCGTAGATTTGAGTTCGGCGCACGTGGCCGTGAGTTGTTTGGTCCTTTGCATCAATAGCAATGGCTAACGACTCAATGGTGTTCATATGAATCGTCGCCATTTCTTCTGCATGTCGTCGTCGCTCTACCTCAGCGCTTCTGACGTCCTCCATCCGCTTCTGGTTGAATCGATACAACAGGTGTATGAGCACGATAATTAATAGTCCCAGCAGACCGTACGATGCTTCTCTTATTCTTACAGCTGAATAAAACAATACCGCAGCAGCCGCATTGGCCATTTGCGTCGTCAACGTCCAGATCATACTTTCCGGGGAGGGAAGTAAACTGAGCTCACCTGCGTCAATTCTTAGAAACGCGGCGGTGCCAATTGTGCTTAGAGCGTATTGCAATGCAGCAAGTGTTATGAGTGGGACCAGGTACACGTGCAGTGAGATCGTTGGATTGGTGTTCAGGTTCTGACTTGAAAACAGACCGACGAGCAGCCCATATGAGGAGGCGGCGATAAAGGTGGAGATGATCCCCATTCCCACCGTAAATACCAACTCCCGCCGTACAGCAACACGATAACTGGAAACAAAACCGACAACTGCGGCGAGCAACACCGCCGGTCCAACGATGTCAGCAGGTGGGGTGGCCCAAAGCATCACCGCGAGAAATATAAAGGCATCAGCGATAGATTGGCGACTACATGGCACTCCGTCGGAACTCGTTACCGACACAGTGAGACGGCTCGCTCCAATCGTAACGGCGAGGACCAGGAACCATGCAATTAATCCCGAGTCGGCCAACAAGGGCAAGCGGGTGATTTCTATACCAGCCAGTGCCACGAGAAACAACGCCACCACCACGACAGCGCCGAGCAGCACCGTACTTTTCCATTGAAGTTTCCGTGTTGCCAATGTAAATCCTCCGCTGGTTAGGCGACGTGAGCTTTGTGATTGAAGGTTCAGCAGCCGGGCACTGCGATAACGGGTAATAAGCGGCAGAAGGAAAGACTGTGGCAAACACTGTTTGACACAGTCTAAATATAGCCGTAAGTATGGTTTGCCGTCAAGACGAAGGCCGAAGCTGCGATTCAGCAGCGAGGTTTGCGGAAAATTTTTCTAAGTCAGTTAGCGGCTCGCGGCAGGTATAGTTCTCACAGATATAAGCAGTGACCTGTGCTTCTGAACGCTTTTCGCGAAGCAAAGGCGAGATTGCAGCGGCTCGGTCGAGTTCTGGCTCTACTGTTGGGGCCACAACTTTGTTGGGCAAATATGGACTCCAGGCTGCCACGACAAACGGGCGCAAAGCAGGATGGGTACGGCCAACTAACGCGAGTTCTTTGGTGGGAAAGAGATAAAAATCCAAAACTGACAGCAAGTAACCAAACCCGGATGCGTAGCGTCTTGCTGAGTCCGCGGTTTGAATGAGAATTGTTGCAGCACGATTTCTGAAATCTGAATTGTCTAGAAGAGTTGCCAGGCGTAGCATTACATGCGCGGCCACCGAATTTCCGGAAGGAATCGCATTATCGAAGTAATCCTTCGACCGCGTTATGAGTTGCTCGTGACTGGCGCCCGTAAAATAGAAGCCGCCGTTTTCCTTATCCCAAAACTCTTCGACCATTGTTTGCGTCAAAGAGAAAGATTCCTCCAGCCATCGCACTTCACCGGTCGTTTCGAAGAGCGTTAGCAATCCTTCGGTGAGAAAAGCATAGTCTTCAAGATATGCGTTGTGTTTCGCGACACCGGCATTGTAGCTTCTGAATAAGAGCTTGCCAGACCGCATCTGGGACAAAATGAATTCAGCGTTACGACGTGCTGTCTCGGTATAATCGGGACGGTTTAGAACGACGCCGGCTTCACAGAAACTAGCGAGCATCAGACCGTTCCATGCAGTCAGAATCTTCTCGTCGCGCCCAGGTTTGATACGTTGCTCCCGAACCTCGAATAGTGCTTTGCGCGCTTTCGCAATCAGTTCCTCAGCCTGCCGTAACGACAAATCGAATTCGCGCGCAACTTCTTGGAGCGATTCGGTGACGTGGAGAATGTTCTTGCCTTCGAAGTTCCCGCTTTCACTTATGTTGTAGTACTTAGAGAACAGTTCTGCGCTGGGCTCATCCAGAATGGATTTAATTTCCTCGACACTCCACACGAAGAACTTCCCTTCGTGACCCTCCGAGTCAGCGTCCTGAGTCGAATAAAATCCGCCATCGGTATCCGTCATTTCACGAGTGACATAGTCAAGAATGCCTTCGACAACGGACCGAGCAGATTCATCTCTTGAGACTTGATAGTAGTGCAGATAAAGCCGTGAGAGCAGGGCATTATCGTAGAGCATCTTTTCAAAGTGAGGTACCAGCCACTTAGCGTCTGTTGAGTACCGGTGAAACCCGTCGCCAAGGTGATCGTAGATCCCGCCGTTTGCCATCTTTTTACAAGTGTTTCGGATGATGTCGAGTAAGTGTCGATTATTCTTTCGCACATGAGTCCGAAGAAGAAACTCGAGCGACATCGCAGGCGGGAATTTCGGAGCGCCACCAAATCCACCATTGATATTGTCGTAGCCTTTGATGATGCCCGCAGCTGCGGCATCCAGAAGCTCGGGGCTTAAATCAGGAGATGAGGCAGGGGTATTCAGCCGGCGCAGTTCGTTCAGCAGAGACGTCGACGTTTCGGCAATCTCGGCACGGCGATCGCGATAAGCTTCAGCGACGCTGATCAGTACTCGTGGAAATCCAGGCATGTTGTAGCCATCGACAGGAGGATAATAGGTGCCGCCGTAGAATGGGATCCCTTCAGGAGTGAGAAAAACCGTCATGGGCCAACCACCGTGGTGCGTCATCATTTGCACGGCGTTCATGTAGATTTGATCAAGGTCCGGCCGTTCCTCGCGATCAACCTTTATATTTACAAACAACTCGTTCATCAACCGGGCGATCTCTTCATCCTCGAAAGATTCGTGGGCCATGACATGGCACCAGTGGCACGCTGAATAACCGACACTTAACAAGATTGGCTTATCTTCCGCCCGCGCAACTGCAAAGGCCTCGTCTCCCCACGGAAACCAGTTCACGGGATTGTTCGCGTGCTGAAGAAGATATGGACTGCTTTCCTGGGCGAGGCGATTCGTGAATTGATGTTCTGACATGATGACCCTGCTTGTATTTTAATCCTTGAACCAATAAGGGGTTTTCTTAGCCCAACTAGTGTTGCCGTAATTGCGCTGCAATAAGTCGAACGCCGCTTTCGACCACCGCCCCGATGCTTGGTCAGTACAGCCATAACGCGTTGTCATAACAGCAAGGTGAAGCGCCTCGGCAATGCGCGGATCAGCAGGACTTTTTGTAGCCCAATCGATGACTTGACGACACAGGTAGTTTGGACCAGCACCTACGGCATCGAGTGCAGCTTGCTCGCGGGTGGCTGCCGCTTTCTGTGCGGCGGTCAAGAACTGAGTTGTTGATGTTTTGCTAACAACGAAAGCCTGGGGGCTTTTTCTCTCGTCTTCTTCACCCTCGGCGGCTCTGCTAAATGCAGCAGAGCACCACCAGTTATCACGATAGGTATCCTGTTGATTGAGCGGCGTATCTCTTCCGGCGCCCGAATCGACAATGGGTTCCAGACCGGGAAGCTTAAGCCATCCATAGGTTGCTGCGAATTGTTTCGCATCTTCGGACGTTGCATTGGAAAACTCGTCCAGGTACTTGGAAAATTCCGGTATTAGGGAGCGCACCACGGGTGCAAGATCATCGGCAGTCTTCATGTCACCAAGAATTACCGCGCGCATCCAGGCGGCTTGGGCCACGTCTCGCCGTAGTGAAGAAGGGAGCACAGCACTTTCCGCCGCCTGCTTGAGCAACACCAGCGGTAACTCGTGGTTCAGGGCGTGGGCTGCGTCAATATCAAACATCGGTTTGCCTTCGAGTCTCTTCTGTTCGTCGGAAATTTCCGACGGCTGTGCCGGGACCTCACGACCGTCATCATTCCAGCTAAGACTTGCAGGCAGGCGTGGCGCAAAAGTGAGAAACTCGCTGAGGTTTCTTGCGAGCATCATTCGTTTACTCAGCAAGAGATTCAGTGACGACTCATCAAATTCGCTCCGGTTGGTCTTCAACAACTGATCAAGTCGTGCTCGCGCTTCGTCCGTTCGCTGCAATTGTAACAGCAGCCGAACGGATTGAAAGTTAACGGAGGCAAATGCCGGCGATGATGGTTGCACCTCGTTCGCGGATGCGAGAAGGGAAAGAGCGTCCGGGTTAGCA
The DNA here is from genome assembly GCA_046262775.1 of Pyrinomonadaceae bacterium. Lineage (GTDB taxonomy): Bacteria > Acidobacteriota > Blastocatellia > Pyrinomonadales > Pyrinomonadaceae > PSRF01. The sequence continues at coordinate 18,547 of JBHEMC010000031.1, forward strand.
CCACCCACCTTCGACAATGCCGCAACAAGCCACGCGTTGGAGTGGATCTGTTTCCATTTAGCGATCGCATGTGTGACGGATTCGGCCGAAGTCTCTTGAAATGTACTGATCCAATCAGTCAGATCGTCTGCATCAGAGTGAATGCCTCCGTTGGGTCGAGGATTGGTGTCGTCCGCGTAAGTTTCCAGAAACGAATCAAGTAACACCGTATAGTCCCAAAGCCCCTGCTTTATGGAGCTCTTGAGATCGCGTTTCAACAGGGAGTGTGCAAGTTCATGCATGCGGTCGGCGGGGTGCAAACGTAGACGCACGAGGTTCAGAAGTCTTTGCGCCTGATCATGAAGAGTTGCGAGCTTGCGGTCCGCCAAGATGCGCCGCAACTGTTCTTCAGCGCGCACGAGCGATGCCTGTTTTGTATCTGCCGGACCTAAACTCGCCTTACGCACCATCACGCGCGCGATCATGTACTTCGACAGCGTCTGCCAGGGTGAACTGTTATTGTTGCCGATCGCCTCAAAAATACCTGCGGCCTCATCAAAATTACTGGCATAGAAATTCGCAGCTGCGAGTTGATAGTCTCGGTCAGCTTGCAGCAGTGCGTCCGTGTCAGTCGCTTTTGAAGCTGGAATAGATTGGCCTGCGGAGCAGTTGGCAAAAACCTGGTCCTGCGCGAGAACCCAGTCTTTCACGGCCGGGCTATCGTTCCCATACTTGGCGATGCGCGCGTCCAATGTTGACGCTGCTGTCGCAAAAGCATCTTGGGTACAGTTGATATAGGTCTCCCATTCGTCAGATTTATCACGATGGCGATATACGTCGATTTCTTTGATTTCGGGAAGACCCGGAACCTTTTGACGGGCTGTAACCCACGACTTGATCCAGTCTGCTTCCCCTAAATCACGGCCCAAGTCGAGACGGTCATGCCACAACTCTGCGAGTGAACGGACTTCTTCGTCATTGAAAGGAGTGTCATTGAGGGAGCGATAAGCCACGTAAAGGTAAGATCTGGCATATGTCGGTTGTAAGACTCCGAGTTTTCCCTTCGCAAAACGTTCGAGGGGATAAGCAGGATGCATCGTGTGAATGAAAATTGCCTCGAGGGTAAATGGACCACAGGCCAGGGACAGTGTTGTTGGCCATACGAATATCGTGATCACGCAGAAGAAGGCACAATGGATAATCCTCCGTCTCACTTTTGATAAGCCTCCATGACAGTGATGAAAGAACTTTTGGACCACGGCCCAGAATTGAAGATGTAAAGGCGCTTAACAGGTGGAATGGCTATGATTTCGTCAGTGGCGACACCAGCAGCTGATTGGCACAATGCGCTTGTAAACTTACGTCCGGAGATTATCCTTGACTTAAATTGTTGTTTTTCAACTCCCATCCGAAAAAGCATTGGGACGGCTTCATCTATTGGTAGATCTGAAATCCAATCGTCACCCGCGCACCAGGACGCGAGTGCCGTGATCGACAACGCGACGGAAGCTGGCAGCCGCTGGCGCAACCCAGCTAGCAGTGATCTGTAAAATTGACGTTCAGATTCTGTTGCGTCGAAGTCGATCTGAATTGCACTTATCGAAGGGCTGGACATGAGCTTCGTAATCTTATCGGCAGTTCTCGTTGCTTGTTGAATGTCCAGCGTTGGTCGCACGGTTTTGTCTGACTCAACACGCACGACTGCGACCAGCCTCGTGCCGGCTGGAGTTTCGAGCGTCTGCTGCCGTGGTCTTTCCAGGACATCGGGGCCGCGCAACGAAATAGTTTGGGCAAGAAAAGCAACTCCAACTTTATGCGGATCGATGAAGCCCAGGTGTTCAGGACGTTCCCAGGCCCACAGGATCACAGGGGGAAGTGAATTGATGGCCACAGACCCAGGCGTTTTCCGAGTGTTTGTGCGGAAGTGGAGATTAAGTGCAAAAACAAGAATTGCGGAAGCAAGAAGCAGGAACAATGCGTTGCGAATCGAGACTCTCATTTGATTACGCTTGGCAGAGTTTACAACAGCCCTCTACGCCCGCACAGAGTTTCTGCGCAGGTGTTTCTCGCCATCCTAAAATCTCTCTGGTTACACAGTCGGCATTTGTTATCAGCAACGCGGGCCTGCCAAGCTCCATTCTGTCTCCACGGAAGAAGGATGAGCTAAGAAGATGGACAACATTCCGTGTCATCATGACTGTAGGGGCGGAACTCCGTGTCCGCCCCAATCGGGGAAGGGACTGAAGAGGAAGAAGCAAAGCGCCTGAGCGTCGGCACACCAAGCAAATCGCCTGGCCGCTGTGCGCAAGTTCTTCTCCTGGCTCCCGAGTCAACAGCAGATTGCTTACTACCCCACTCAGTGAAGCAAATACTTGAAGCAGCGTGGTTGTTGACCGGTGGGGCGGACACGGAGTTCCGCCCCTACATCATGCCGTAACGTCCGCTTTGAAGAGCGACAGGTTCTAGGATAACGCCCTGAAGTTCGTGCAAATACTAGCAGCGTGGTTGTTGACCGGTGGGGCGGACACGGAGTTCCGCCCCTACATCATGCCGTAACGTGAATGTTGTTATACTGCTGACTGAAGGCTCATTCATTTTTGGGAGTATTCTTCTGAGGTAATCAATGGAGCGTGAGACTCTACCGTTCGATGTAGTGTTTGTCGGCGCAGGTCCGGCCAATCTTAGCGGCGCGTACCATCTTGCGCGGCTCGTCAAACAACACAATGAAGCAGTCGCAAAAATGGAACGAGACAGCCCGCCGCTTGGTGATATTGAGATTGCCGTAATTGAAAAAGGTGCGACTGTAGGCGCTCACATCCTTTCCGGCGCGGTCATGGATCCGCGTGCGCTGCAGGAGCTTATTCCGGATTTTATTGAACAAGGTGCACCACTCGAGTCACCGGTAAAAGAAGATTACTTCTTGTATTTGACAGAGAAGCATGCGTTTCGATCGCCAATAACACCTCCACCGCTCAAAAACCATGGCTACTACATCGTATCGCTTAATCGGCTCACCGCCTGGCTCGGTGAGAAATGTGAAGAAGTCGGTATCAATATTTTTCCGGAGTTTCCCGGCGCAGAATTGCTTTACGATGAAAATGACGCCGTCGTCGGTGTGCGGACTGGCGACAAAGGTATCGACAAGGAAGGGAAGCGCAAGGCGAATTACGAACCAGGCGTGGACCTGCAGGCGAAGGTGACAGTTCTGGGCGAAGGGCCGCGCGGCTCCTTAACGAAGCAGTTGATTCAGCGTCTCAATTTGAACGAAGGACGAGAGCCGCAGGTCTACAGTATCGGCTTGAAGGAGTTGTGGGAGTTGCCGGATGATCGTTATCCGGCCGGTCGTGTGACCCACACACTCGGCTTTCCTTCTGATTCTCAGACTTACGGCGGTGGATGGATTTATGGTATGCAGAATCGCATCCTTAACATCGGCTACGTCACCGGTCTTGACTACAAAGACCCACTGCTGGATCCACACACTGAGTTTCAGCGATATAAAACACACCCCTTTGTTGCCCGGCTCTTAGAAGGCGGAAAGATGATTCGATACGGAGCCAAAACCATTGCAGCCGGTGGCTACTTCGCAGTGCCGCAGACTTATGCTGATGGAGTATTGCTCGTCGGAGATTGCGCGGGGTTTCTGAATTCTCAACGGTTGAAAGGAATTCATTCTGCGATTAAGAGTGGCATGTTAGCGGCGGAAACGATCTTTCAGGCGCTGTTACAAAATAATTTCGCCCGAACGATGTTGAGCCATTATGAAGAGGCTGTGAACGGCAGTTGGATCATTCCTGAACTGCGTAAGGTGAGAAACTTTCACGCTGGCTTCAAACATGGCCGCTGGTTGGGTCTAATAAATACAGGGCTTCAGTTTGTCACTGGCGGCCGCGCCTGGGGAATTTTTGATAGAGACAAGGCCCACCCTGGTTACAGCGAAATGCGTAAGCTCTCAGAATACGGATATCGCGGTGATAACCTGGAGCAGCGATACGACGGGCTGCTGTTCGACGGCAAGGTCACCTTCAATAAGCTCACTGACGTTTATCACGCGGCGGTCGGACACGACGAGGATCAGCCGGTACACCTGCACGTGCTGGATACGAATATTTGTGCCACCCGCTGTGCGGAGGAATACGGGAATCCGTGTCAGCGCTTCTGTCCCGCTGCCGTTTATGAAATGGTCGAAGACGGCGGCAGTCAAAGACGGCTGCAGATCAATTTTTCAAACTGTGTGCACTGCAAGACCTGCGACATCATGGATCCGTATCAAATCATCAACTGGGTGACCCCTGAGGGCGGCGGCGGGCCGGACTACAAAGGCATGTAGAGCACGTTCGTCTATTCCTGCTTGTCCTCTTCTGTCTTAATTGTAAAGCGGACTCGACCGCGCATGACTTCTTCCAGGGCTATGCGCGTTGGTTTGTGCTTCTGCGGATCAATTTCGATACGGGGTTGCGCGCCTCTTTGCAGTTGTTTGCTCCGTTTCGCGGCCAGAATGATCAATCGGTACTTGGATCCGACCTCGGGCGACTCTGCGGAATCAACTTGATTCAATACGTCTGCAGTAGTTGTTGGCATAATCAGTACAGTATTGCTCCTTCCTCATTTCGATTTATGTTCTTTGAACTTCTCAATAATGTTGGCAACAATTTTCTCCTGACGGGCGCAGCGAACGCGTTCGGCGCAGATTATCGCGGCCAGTCGTCCGGCAGCTTCGTCGACCTGGTTGTTAACAATGACGTAATCAAACGAGGTATAGTGGCTCAATTCATCGGGCGCATTGCGCAGGCGAAGTTCAAGCTCTTCGGCACTGTCGGTGCCGCGCGCAATCAGACGGCGGCGAAGCGTTTCGTACGAAGGTGGCAGGATAAAAACGCTAACTGAATCCAGTTCGAGTTGCCGAACGCTCTGGGCGCCCTGAACATCGACTTCCAGTATTATGTCAATTCCTGAACAGATTTCGTCGGCTATTTGCCCTTTGCTGGTTCCGTAGAGATTTCCATGGACCAGGGCCCATTCGAGGAAGGCGCCTTCTTCAATCATCTCAGCGAATGTTTTTCGATCGACGAAGAAGTATTCGCGTCCGTGAACCTCACCATTTCGCGCCGGTCGAGTTGTGTAAGAAACAGAATAGCTAAGATCCGGCACAAGCTCCAATACGCGCCTGATGAGGGTGCCCTTTCCGCCACCTGATGGAGAACTCACGACGAAGAGCACGCCAGTAGTTTGGGCCATCTCACTACCTGCTACACCTGGAACATCTTTAACTTTACTCGACATTCTGAACTTGTTCCCGCAGCTTTTCGACTTCGGCTTTGATGGCTAGCGCCGCCTCTTTAACCGTTAAATCGGTCGACTTAGATAAGGTTGTGTTTGCCTCGCGGTTTAGTTCCTGTAAGAGAAAATCAAGCATCTTACCGGTTTCGTTAGTTGAGTCCAATGCATCCTGGAATTGTGAGAGGTGGCTGCGCAGCCTGACCATTTCTTCGCTCACATCGCTGCGATCCGCCAAATACGCAACTTCCTGTGCGAGCCGTGACGGATCCAATTCAATTGCTTGTCCACCGCGATTCACCAGTTCTCCAATTCTTTTTTGAAGGCGGATGCGATAAGCATCGGCCAAGCCGGCAGCAGATTGTTCGATTTTCGGGACAAGCGCTTCGATTTTCTGCACGCGTTCGGCCAGTTCGATCCGAAGTGCTTCACCTTCCTGTTGCCGCATCTTCTGTAGTTCATCCAGACCTTCGTCGATGGCCTGCTCGAGAGCGGCAATCATCCTGGAATCGAGACCGTTGCGAGCAGGTTGGAGCGCTCCGGGAATTCGCGCGATGAGGCTGATGTCGAGAACGCCGGGAATGGAAAAATCTTCCTGCATCTGTTTCAAGGCGCTCAGATAGCCTGCGATAAGTGGTCGATTTAACTCATATGAAAGTTGGGTTGTTCTCTCGAAATTGATCGTCACATCAACGCGACCACGTGAAAGTCGCGAGTTGATGCGACGCTTAATCTGTGGTTCTAACGACGACAGCTCGGTGCTGGTGCGAACGTGAACGTCGAGAAATCTGTTATTGACCGTTTTCAAATCAACAGAAACAGTAAAGTCGTCGCCTGTGACCGTTCCCCGTCCATATCCTGTCATTGATTTCATAAATATTAGGTTCTGTTCTCGGTTTGTCTCGCCAGCTAGTCGAGTTGCTTCAGGGATTCACACCGACAATTTCTTCCTCTTCATCCGCAAATTGCAATTCGTAAAGGCGCCGGTATTGGCCGCCGTGCGAAAGCAGTTGAGCATGAGTGCCTGTTTCAATAATTCGTCCAGCCTCCATTACTACGATCACATCAGCGCGACGAATTGTCGACAGCCGGTGAGCGATGACGAGTGTTGTTCGATTTCGTACGAGGTTCCCGATCGCACGCTGCACGAGCCTTTCCGACTCCGCGTCCAACGCCGACGTCGCTTCGTCAAGAATGAGTACGGGTGCGTTTACGAGAATCGCTCGGGCGATCGCAATTCGCTGACGTTGACCACCGGATAGAAAAATGCCCCGTTCACCAACAATCGTGTCATAACCCTTTGGCATCGCCTGGACAAATTCATGTGCAAAAGCGATTTGCGCGGCATTTTCTATTTCGTCGTTTGTCGCGTCAGGCCTGCCGTATGCGATGTTATGACGAACGGTGTCGTTGAACAGAACTGTCTCTTGTGTGACAAGTGCGATCTGGCGTCTCAAACTTGCTATGGATGCATTTCGCAAGTCGACGCCATCCCATAAAACGGCGCCTGAAAGCGGATCGTGAAAGCGTGGTAGCAATTTTGTGAGGGTCGATTTGCCGCCACCCGATTCGCCCACTAGCGCGACCATCGTCCCGGCCCGGATCTGAAGGTTGATGTCGCGCAACACTGCGCGCGATTCGTTCGCATACCCAAACGAAACATTGCGCAGTTCGATTGTATTCTTGAGTGCCGGAAGTTCGGTCGCGTCTGTTTTCTCAAGTATTGCCTCATGTTCATCCATGACTTCCCAAACATGATGCGCGGCCGCCAAAGCTTGCTCCATGCTGTTCTGCAGTCGCGAAAGCTTCCTCATTGGATCGTAGCTACGAAACAGAAAAAAAAGAAACGTGAGAAACTGCGCCGCGTTCATGCGTCCCGACATAATTTCGTGCTGGCCAAAGAACAGCAGCAGCACAACGAAGATCACGCCAATCATTTCGATCGTAGGCGGTGCAGCGCCTGCAATACTGGCGCTGCGAAGGTTAGCGCGCACGATGGTTTTCGCTACTGCCGTGAACCGAGCCGACTCTCGTTTTTCAGCCTGGTATGCTTTGACGATGCCCTGATTTGCTAATGCTTCCTGTGCTGTATCTGTCAATCTCTTGCTGCCTTCAAAACTCTCGCGCGCAAGGTTGCGTAATGCAGTTCCAAACTTTGCAGTCAGGACTGCGATGATTGGAGCAATAGTTAATGATCCAAGTGTCAAACGCCAACTGTAGTAAAAAGAGGCTGAAAGAAAAGCTATGAGAGTGAAGCTCTCACGCAGCATATCGCGTATAGTTGCCGTGACAGCGGTTTCGATTGCTGCCGCACTTGAAACCAGGCGCGAGACGATATAATTGGTCCGGTGCCTTTCGAAAAATGTGGCTGACTGAGAAAGCACGTGGCTGTAAAGATCCTGTCGCAGCTTGAGCACAGCCGACTGACCGATTTGGGCCATGAGGTAAGTCGAAAGATATTCAGCGATACCCTTAACGATAGTAAAGAGAACCAGCAGCAGCGATATTACTTTCCAGGCGGCCAATGGCGCCTCGGGAATAAACCGTTGTAAACCAAACAGGGTAGCCGTTCTATGGCCCGACCCAGGTACGAATGCCTGGTCGAAGATCGGAACAATCAATGCGCCAATAGCGCTTTCGAGGACGCTCCCGAGTAACATTGCGAACGTCGCAACGGCGAAGACCGGCCAGTGAGGTTTCAAATACTTTAACAGGCGCCTGAGATCGTGCATCGCTGGTTGCGAAAGTCTCTGATCAGTTGTTATAAGGAAGGGTAGAGTCGGCCCAAACTGTAAAGCAAAACTATACTTACCCCCGCTTAATGGCGTCAAGGCGACGCGATTTAACCGTTCAACCGTGAATCGCACTCAGGCTCAGCGAGACATTCGCGGCGAGGCTCGAATAAGCTGGGTTATAATTCGCCGCTGTCCTTGATACATTGATCCTTCGCTGATTGGACCAGGAGACTTGAGCCAACAACCAAGAGTCACGAGCAAATATGCCGGCAAACGCCTGTTGATTGCAGACGACGACACAGACATGCGGCTGTTGCTGGCGGAGTATTTTCGTCGACTTGGATTTCAGGTCGAAGAAAAAGAAACCGGGAACGCCGCGCTGGAAACGGCGTTGACTGGAAAGTTTGATTGCTTCATTTTCGATGTTTCGATGCCAGGAATGTCTGGCTTCGACTTGCTGAAACGCGTGCGAGATCGCGGTATACAAACTCCCGCATTGTTTTTGACTGCTCACGACGCATTGTCAGACAAAGTTGCAGGCTTCGAAGCAGGAGCCGACGATTACCTCGCTAAACCTTTCAGTCCGCGCGAACTTGAATATCGAGTAGAGGCGTTACTGCGGCGCGGAGGAGCTGTTGCGGAAGAGCCTGACGAAGAACGAATTGAAGTTGGAGATCTCATAATTGATAAGCGACGGCACGAAGTGTTGCGCGACAATTCGCGCGTTGACCTGACTCCGCTTGAATTTCAGATCCTTGAGTTGTTGGCTTCAGAACCCGGCCGCGCATGGTCCAGGAACGCGTTGCTGGATAGAGTTTGGAGCACTGATTACGAAGGCTACCAAAGAAATATTGATCCACATATCAACCGACTGCGAAAGAAACTTGAGGCCGATCCAAAGAATCCTCGATACGTGCTGACCGTTAGAGGTGTTGGCTACAAGTTAAATGAAAATCCCTGATCGTGTCATTTACAATTCTCACCGGATCCATATTCATAATCAGGAGGACAATTGATGTTGTGGATCGTGGGCGCAGGCTTCTTGCTAGTTTGGTTTCTATTAAAATTCGTATTACATCACGGCGGTCTCGTCCACATTCTCCTGCTCGCCGGCATCTCGGTTCTGGTTGTTCAGTTTGCGGCTCACCGCAAGACTAAGTATCTCGATTCCCTTTCCGGAAAATAGGTCCAGACACGACTCCTGCTTGACCCATCTATCCCGTTCGGCAACAATGCGAGCGTTTGCCGCATCAACACCACTGCGTACCAAACCAGTGCTCTCTCAGCGGTGTTCAGCCGACCGATAGTACAAACCAGGAGTTATTTGTCATGACTTTCAAAGATGTATGTCGAGGAATTATCTCTGCACTTTTGCCTATTTTGATTCTGTCAAGTCTCGCATTTGCCCAGTCAGATGTGCCGCGTCAAACAGTTGCCGTCACTTATCCGCTCGACGACACCATTACCGTCAAGTTTCGGGGTACGACATTGCTGCCTCGGTTGAAAGGTGAGGCAAAGGTTAAGCGGGCTGGGAGGCGCGGCACTCGCGTAGAGCTAAATATCGATGATCTGCCGAGAGCCTCAGAATTGGGCGGCATTTACACCACTTATGTGCTCTGGGCCATCTCACCTGATGGACACGTCGACAATCTTGGCGAGATTAAACGTAGCGGTAGCTCGTTTGTTGATTCAAAGCTTGACGTCACTACTCCGTTGCAAACGTTTGCGCTGATCGTCACTGCAGAACCTCATTTTCTGATGAAAATCCCGAGTCGAATGGTAGTGTTGGAAAACCTGCCGCCGCAACGTGTCTCGGGCAGTCAGATACAAACACTCAACGTGCAGTACATCGGGAACTCGAGTGATTACTTTAAAAACGCGCGGGTTCCGGAAATTGCAGATCGAGATTATCGCGATACTCCGGTTTCACTGTTGGGCGCTCGACAGGCAGTAAACCTTGCGAAGTATGCAGGAGCAGCAGATGACGCGACCGCAGAGCTGCAAACGGCCGAAGACGATCTTCAGGCCGCCGAGAAGGCCTGGCGATTGAACGAACCATTGACGGAGGTTGACGTGTTGGCACGTAAGGCGACCTCTGCTGGAGCACGTGCTGAAGAAGCAGCGATAATACGGAAGGCTGCACGGCTTCGGCGTGAAGAGATTCAGCGCCGGGATGAAGCGGTGCGGAGTGCCGAGAAAACGGCTGAGGCTGGACAACGTCAAATTGATCAACTGCGAGCAGCATTAGACAAGGAGCAGAGGGCGCGAGAACTTGCGGAACGTGATGCGGCTAACGCCAACGATCAATTGAGGGAGCAGCGCGTGGAGGTTGCACGGTTGCGCGACGAGTTGCAGGCGTTACGCGCAGACAGTGAAACCGCGAAAATTAAGTTGGCCCGGTTGGAAGGTGAAAAACAAGCCGAGGTGGCCCGCGTCGAAGCTGAGCGTCGTGAACAGGAACGGCGTGCTGCAGAAGCAAGTCTCAAACAAACTCTCGCCAGGTTTGGAACTGTGAAAGAGACGGCTACTGGATTTCGGCTTCTGCTTGCGGAGTCAATCTGGACCGGTCCAAGAGTGTCGACGCTGGCTTCCGCAGCGTCTGCCAAACTTGAACCTCTCGCCGCGCTCGTAGCGAGCAATCCGGATTATCAGATTCTGATCGAAGCCTACACCGACAACAAAGGCGACGAAGTATCTCTGCAACAATTGACGCAGGAGCGAGCGCGCGTACTATCAGACCGTTTTCAGACGGCCGGAGTTGATCCCACGCGCATTCAGGCGAACGGAATGGGTGCATCGAACCCTGTCGCAGCAAACACAACTCTTGCGAGTCGCGCGAAGAACCGGAGAGTTGAAATCACTTTCACGTCGTCACTACCTCGGAATACTGCGGCAAATTGATGGTTAGGGGCAGACACTCGTGGTCGTGCCTCGATCTCGTAACCACGCGTCCGTAACATACCTCCATCCCGCAACTGGGCGGCTACGGAGTGTGTCCCCTACGAACCAAATGTCCGCACTCGATATCCTCCAATTAATAGGCTACAGCATTGGCGCTCTGCTTCCACTCTGGATGGCGGCACAACTCGTTTCACACCGAGCCCGCCTCACCTCACTAGAGCGAATGCTGTTTGCTCTCGCTCTAACGATGGGCGGTTGGCATACCAGTAATCTTCTAATCACTTTACATGTCCTATTCGGTCTCGGGTTCGATACGTGGACCACACTGCTTCGAACGGCAGATACGGTTGCCGTCGTTAGTATCACCTTCGCATATTCGTTCTTGCTGCATGTGCACTTGCACCTTTGGGCGAATGCACGCGGCCGCACGTTGACACAGGGAGAACGGACTCGCGTTTACCTGTCCTACGTTCCCACCCTGTTCCTCCCTATTGCCATTCCCCAAATCTGGCGTGGCGACTACTTGCCGATGCTTACAAAGCTGAAGTCGTTCGTGATCCCGTTCGCTTTCTGGATCGCTTACGTTCTGGGGCTCATCGCATTGACGGAGTTGTTGATAGCACAAGGAAGCAAGAACCGCAGCGAGCGTAGAATCATGCGCACGCTTGCGGCATCGTTTATCGGTGTTGGCGTCGTCATTTTTGCTGCGCTTGCTTTCGGTGTCGGTGAAGGCACTGTCGCTGGACTGTATTTAAAGACGATTGCGAATCTCGGATCTCTGCTCCCTTCCGTTTTGCTGGCCTATTACATCTATCGCTATCGCTATCTTGAAATCATCATTGAAGAAAGTTTGATAGTAGTTACTTTCGCAACTGTCGTTTTAACGATCTATGTATTCGGTATTCGGACAATCGGAGATTGGTTAACTCAGCATTACGGGGTAAGAGCGGGCTTACCCGAAGCGTTGCTGATACTCGCTCTCACCTTGATTGCAGCGCCACTTAGAGGTTGGCTGGCGAAACGTTTTCACAAACTCTTCGAACGTGAAGCGGCGTTATACAAACAGATCGTTTCGCGGATGGGTTCGTACGCCGGGCAATACAAGGACTTAGATGACCTGTTCCAGTTCGTCGAACAGCGAACTACCCAGGCACTCGGGCTGCGTCAGGTCAAAATTTTTGTATCAGGTGAGAATCGTAAGCGAAACGGGGATAGCGCCGGGCCGCCCTGGGTTAAGCCGTTGTTGGAAATCTCACGCGCCAGTGGCTGGACGCCCGTTGAAGATCACAGGCTGCTGGTTACAGAAGGTTTCAAACTCGCATACCCATTGCGCCGCGAAGACAAGGTAACAGGACTGCTCGCAATAGACGCGATAGCGGGAGCATTAACTGCGGATGCGCGCTCGATAATCGAACTGCTTGCCGACCAGGTAGCAATCGCTATCGATGATTCGCGATTGCTCGAGGAGAATGTCAGACTGGAGCGAGAATTGGCAGAACGTGAGCGGCTTGCGGCACTCGGACGGATGGCTGCGACCGTGGCTCACGAAATCAAGAACCCTCTCTCAGCAATCAAGTCGATTGCTCAAGTGATGCGCGAGGATGAGAACCTCAGTGCGGATTACGCGCGCGATTTGAGCTTGATAGTGGGGGAGACGGATCGTTTAAGTCAGAGTGTCACGCAGCTATTGAGTTTTGCGCGGAAAGAGAGTCCTGCCGAAAAGTCGCTGAATGTTGACGACTTGATAAGATCGATCGTTGGCCTGTTCAAAGCAACCGCGCGCGAGCGGGGCATTGAAGTAAGTGAAGAGATCAGGACTGGCGCGGAACTGGCTAATAATTCCGTGGGTCCGGTGCGCGATGCTGTTTCCAATCTGCTGCTAAATGCGTTGCAAGCCGCTCCTTTTGGTGGCAAGGTTTCCGTCTTAGCGTTTTCGCGAGATGGTGAATTACAAATCACTGTTCGTGACACTGGAGCAGGAGTGCCGCCCGAGTTGCGTGAACGGATCTGGGAACCATTCTTTACGACGAGACAAAGAGGGACGGGACTGGGCTTGGCGATCGTGCGCAAGCGTATGCAGGATGTGGGTGGAACCGCATCACTCGGCCCCGCAGCGAAAGGTGAGGGTGCCGTCTTCCATTTGTCACTGCCACTACGAAAACATACGTAAGAAGTAGAGGATGATGGCAGACATTGTTGTTGAGCGGGTTGGAGCCTGCAGCAGGGCGCAGCCCATACTGAGGACCATGTTACGGCGGGGCAGGCCCTCGCCGCACATCCGGCGGCAAAGCCGTGATGAACGGGGTGCTTAACTCAACGGTAGGGCACGGCGTAGATGGGTCGGCAAAGCCGGATCACACAATTTCGATCTTGCAAACGATCGTGAAACGATGGCAAAACGTTTGAAGATGGTCGCGGAACTTTTCGGCAATCTGAGCGTGTTTACTCCGACTCGAGTGGTTTACGCTTGCGTCGGACAATAAGAGTCCATAGCTGCTCGCCGATTAACTGGCGACCCTCCTCGCTGCTACAACAAAGACTTGGAAAATGAAGGAGAGAGATGATGCTGAAGCTAAAGTTCCTCGCTGTAATGTTCGCTTGTTGTTGCCTGGTTGCGATAACGTCGACTGTCAGAGCGCAATCCGCCGACACTAAAGATACAAACGAAGACCAAACAAACCTCGATACACAACTCTATCTGATTGTCGGAACCAATCAGGATGTTGCCGATTCAAAACTACCGGCATCGGTTGAAGCAGTTGTAAAGCAACTGCGCGCGTCACTGCCGTTTCGCAATTACCGCTTGGCGGCAACACTCGTTAATCGCGTGAAGAACGATGGACATTTAAACTTACGCTGGCTCGGTGGTCCATTTGCTGCGGCGGCCTCATCACCGGTCAATCCGACCTTCAGTGAATTCACTATTAGAGCAGTGCGGCTGATCCGAAGCTCAGAAGGTCAGGACATGGTGCAGATGGCCGGGTTCAGCTACAACACGCGCATACCGATTCAGACTGGCACCGCCATCGCCTCGAATGCCCCTGCTGTGCCGGTAATTAATTACGAGACCACGGGCCTGAGCACTGACATCAGCATGCGTGAGGGAGAGCCAGTGATTGTTGGCACTCTGAATATTGGCCCATCCGGCGACGCGATTATTCTGATCATGGCTGCCAAACGCACGTTGCGATGAAACTTTTGTAAGCAGCGGAGACCATCCACAGATTACACCGGTCGCCACGGATTCGCCGCTACGCGGAGAATCTGCGGATTGGTGAAATCGGTGTAATCCGTGGACACTCTTGCCATTCCCACACACCACAAGGTTTGGCACGCAATGCGCTAGGGAATTCTCGCAATAAGGTCTTAAACTACGCGGGAAGTGAGAAAAGACGCGTTGCGATTAATGATTGTTGACGATGAAGAGGCCGCGCGCTTTGGCATGCGCCGGGCCCTTACCACCTTCGGCTACAACATCTCAGAAGCCGGCTCAGCCGAGGCCGCACGTGCCCTCCTGAAGCAACAGGAACCCGATCTGGTATTGCTCGACGTGAATCTTCCAGGCATGAGTGGCCTGGATTTTCTACGCGAGCTAACAACCTCTAACGGTAATGCACCGCTCGTAATAATCGTTACGGCCCATGGATCCGAACGCATGGCGGTTGAAGCCGTTAAAGCGGGTGCGCACGATTATCTGTCAAAACCATTCGAACTGGACGACCTGCGCCTCGTTGTAAAGAACGCGGCTGAAACGGTCCAACTCCGTCGGGAGAATTATTCGCTGCGACGGCGGATCGAAGTCGAGATCAGTCAACGCGGAGCTTTGATCGGCAATTCGGAAGCGATGCAAAAGGTCCGTGCAATGATCGAGAAGGTTGCCGAAACTGATGCGACCGTTCTGGTTCGTGGTGAATCAGGGACGGGAAAAGAACTGGTTGCACGAGAACTTCATGAGCGAAATAATGTGCGGCGGAGTGGCTCTTTCGTTGCTGTTAACTGTGCCGCATTGCCGTCAGAGCTGATTGAATCCGAGCTATTTGGTCACGAAAAGGGTGCTTTTACAGGTGCTGCCGCGCGCCGGGAAGGAAAGTTTGAACAGGCAGACGGCGGTACTTTGTTTCTCGATGAGATTGGCGACATGAGTTCGAATGTGCAGGCCAAGCTGCTGCGTGCACTCGAAGAAAGAAGAATCGAACGTCTGGGCGGCAACGAGTCGATACCCGTCGATGTGCGTATCGTAAGTGCTACGCACAGACCGCTGGAACAGGAAATGAGTAACGGAAACTTTCGCGCTGACCTCTTTTATCGTTTGCGCGTTGTCACGATCGAGATTGCGCCTTTGCGAGAGCGTCTCGAAGACATTCCGCTGTTGGCGGAAACTTTTCTCCGTTTGGCGGCTGAACGTTACGATTTACCTCAACGAGCACTGAGCCAGGGTGCGTTGAAGCGGCTCGTTGAATACGACTGGCCGGGCAACGTACGCGAGCTGAAGAATACGATCGATCGCGCAGTTATCATGGCGGAAGATGATGAGGTCGCAGCACGCGATCTGCCGGACGAAATCACTTCTGGCAGTCAAAAAGACAAGATTGCTGATGGGGATGATCATGGTTTGCAAGTTCCGTTTACGGCAGACTTTCGTGAGGACCGTCGTGAGTTTGAGCGGCGTTACATCTCGCGCTGCCTGGAACACACGCAGGGTAACGTGACCCGCGCCGCTGAGATTTTGGACATGCACCGCCAGTCGCTTCAACACAAACTGCGGCAGTTAGGCCTGGGCCGGCGATATGTATCCGTCGGCAGCGACCTGCAGGAAAATGAAGACACTTGATATAAAGTGCCTGTAGTAGCATTTGATAAAACGATTTTAGAAGGATTGCGACCATTCACGAACTGCCGCTGGAACCGCGTAAGATATGTCCCGACCAGACTCAAACCGCAATCAACTGGTTTGCGCTAAAGCCATTCGCTAATTCCGGCCGGGAGTGGGTTGCGTCACTGCTTCCAGATTACCCTCCGTCGCACAGCCTTTCAGGGTTGCGACGATACTTATCGCAGACACGGGCTCCCAGTATTGCCAAAGCGCAACCCTCCCCTGCAATTAGTGAACGCTTTCCGCGTAATTAGCAGACTTGCGCAATGCTGTTCCGACTACTCTCCATTCATCCAGCTGTGGTTTACTGTCAGCCTACACTACAGGAGCAAATCCATGAAAGCACGACTTGATGCAATTATTCAGCGTGAACAGGCCGAATACCTGGACCGCCTTTTATCCGAAGATGATCCACTCATCCTCGAAATGGAAAGTTATGCCGCCGAGCATCGCGTGCCGATTGCCGATCGTGAAGTAGCGCGTTTCCTCGAAATCACTGCTCGCATCAGCAAAGCTCGCATGGCCCTTGAAATCGGAATGGCTATTGGTTACTCAGTCATACATCTCGCAAGAGGAATGGGTGAAGAAGGTCTTGTCGTAACAATCGAACCGAATGAGGAGATGATTAGCGCGTCCGAAGCTTATCTCAAGAGAGCGGATCTGCGTGATCGAGTGCGGATCGAAAGAGGCGAAGCACTCGACATCATGCCAACTCTTACTGACACATTTGATTTACTCTTCATCGATGCGGTCAAGGAGGAATACAACCAGTATCTCGAGCTCGGACTTCAACGATTAAAATCGGGTGGTGTTGTGATTGTCGACAACTTGTTGTGGGGCGGTCAGGTTGCCGGACAGATAAGCTCAAGCGGTCAGGAGTCGTCGACAGTCGCGTTGCGCGCGTTCAATCGATATTTCGTGGGCCACCCAGAGTTATGCGCCGAGGTGTTGCCTGTTGGTGATGGACTTGGCTATGCGGTGAAGTTGTAGACCCACTAAGAGGCAGGTCGAGAGATTTCTGGGTTAGAGCCGCATTGAGTGATTCCTCGATACTGCTTCGACGCTAGTTGTGAGGAAATGGCTTTGCCGTTTCCCTTGAGGTTGCCCCCTGTTTTGAGGTACGGCATGCGTTTTCGGTGTATGCGAACTGGTGAATCATTTTCAGCAATCAATGGTCTTTAAGGACTGAATTCTTGATCAACCATTCGCGTGCATGTTAAGTTGCGGTTGTCTCTCTTGGCTTTTTGCGGCAGCCAGAGTCTCTCCAGAATAAAAGATCTAACAGCAAAGCATCTTTGCTACTTGCGGTGACGTGCGATTGGTACCCAACGCCACGATTACAAGCCCATCCCCAGGGTTTTAGAAATAGGAGAATTCGATGAGCAGAATCTATTGGAAGCAAATCGCTGCATTAGTCATGTTCTCCTCCCTGCTAACGACGTCTATTTCCTGCCGGGTTGCAGCCAATACCGAGCCGTTTTTCGGTCGTACAGTTCCGCCGTCGGACAATGTGCTTAGGTATGTCACCGGTGACGAACCTGAGTCGTTAGATCCGCCTATCAGTACTGGTCAGCCGGAAGCCCGAATCTACATGGCGCTCTACGACGGTCTAGTTGAGTACCACCCTCAGACACTTGGCCCAATCCCGGCATTAGCCGAGCGTTGGGACGTAAATAACGACTCCTCAGAATTCGTCTTCCATTTACGGCAAAATGCGCGTTGGTCCAATGGTGACCCAATCGATGCCTCTGATTTTGTTTACAGCATTCGCCGAGCCTTGTCTCCTGAACTCGCTTCGCGTAATGCGTATCTGGCCTATTACATCAAATACGCTCAGGCCTACAACGAAGGCGCGGTGTTCGTGAGAGATCCAAAAAGCGGACAGTTTCTATTAGCAAAAGACGTCGGGGAAACTGGACCGGAGCCATTGAGCGCGCAACCGGCTGCCGGCAACGAATATCAACCCACGGCGCAGGAATCGGCGCCTGACCGCGATACGCCATTTCACGAACTTATGCATTCACCACTGCGCTACACCTTGCCCGGCAGTGAGAAGGCGCGTAACAGGATTCTCGACAGCGATCCCAAAGCGAATGCTGCAGTAGCGGGCAAAGAGTTCGTGAAAGTGACTGCCGAAGATGTTGGCGTTGAGGCCGTAGACAAGTACGCTATCCGCATTTCGCTTGGCCAGTCGGCGCCGTTCTTCACCGGACTGTTGCCGCACCAGTTTTTCCGTCTCGTGCCCCGAAAAGTCATCGAGCAGTATGGAAATCAGTGGACCGATCCAGCACATATCGTTACGTGCGGTCCGTTCAAGGTTAGAAGCTGGAGACCTTATGACAAGCTGGTGGTCGAGCGCGACCCAATGTACTGGGACGCGGCTAACGTTCATCTTGATGCAATCTTTTTCTATCCCGTCTCAGACAATCCGACAGCCATGAACCTTTACAAAGTCGGCGAAGTGGATGCGGTACTTAACCACACGGTGCCTAATGCGTGGCTTGATGTAGTTCGCACCAAAAAGGACTACATGGACGGATCAGAGGCGGCAATCGACTATCTACAAATCAACGTCACCAAGCCTCCAATGACTGACGTCAGAGTGCGCAAGGCTTTCAACCTCGCGATTGATAAGGTAGCGTGGGCCACGTGGCGGAAAATAGTGAAGCCGCTAACGGCATTTACGCCCGAGGGAATTTTCCAGGACTATCCACAGCCCGCGGGAGATCAATTTGATCCGGCAAGGGCTCGACAGCTGCTTGCAGACGCCGGTTATCCAGTAACGCAAAACGCGGATCACAGTTATTCCTGTTCGAAATTCCCGGTAAAAGACGTTGAGTACATCTACAACACTCAGGAATCAAACAAAGCAATGGCGGAATTTATGCAGGCGCAGTGGAAGCAGAACCTCGGCATCACTGTCAGTCTGAGAAACATGGAGTGGAAAACATTTCTCGAGGCACGTGCCAAACTGGATTACAAAGGGTTCGCACGCGGCGCATGGTCGGCTGATTACCTGGACCCGTTTACTTTCCTCAGTCTGTTCTATACCGGTGGCGAGAGCGGGACTGGCTGGCTTGATCCAAAGTATGTCGACATGCTTGACGATGCCAACCGTATGTTGGACCGATCGAAGCGCTATGAACTTCTAGCGAAGGCAGAGAAATACATGATTGACGCTCAACCAGTTATCCCAATAGACACAGCTGCGGTCAATTGGGTGAAGAAGCCTTACGTCAAGGGCATGTATCCCAACCCGGGTTCGTTATTCGCCTGGAGATTCGTTTACATCGAACGCGATCAGGCAAAGTGGGATTATCAAACGCCCAGCCTGAGCGATCAGTCTTGGCTCAACGGAACACGTGCCCAGGTTGCTAGATAAAAGATGCTTCGATTCATAATTCGCCGGCTGATCATCACGATCCCAACGATACTCATCGTTATCTCCCTGACGTGGGGATTGATCAAGCTTGCTCCCGGAAATTTTTATTCCGGTGAAAAGAAGTTACCGGCTGCGATCGAGAAGAACATTCGCGAGAAATACGGTCTCGATAAACCGTGGTACCAGCAATATGGCCGGACAATGTGGAACATTCTCCGCCACGGAGATTTTGGAACCTCACTGAAGTACGAAGGCCAATCAGTTAATTCAATCATCGCTCGATCATTGCCAGTCTCAGCGGGTATAGGAGTTCTCGCCTACTTGCTCGCTCTGGTTGTCGGAATTGTTGCTGGTTCTATAGCTGCGCTCAAGCAAAATTCAAAATTGGATTACGCCTCTATGGCTTTGGCGATGCTGGGCATTTCTGTGCCCAATTTTGTTCTTGGTCCGATTCTCGTACTTGTCTTCTCACTAAGTCTTTATTGGTTGCCACCCTCGCGTTGGGGTGGTTTTCCGAGTCGAAACCTCGTGCTGCCAGTGCTTACTCTTTCAGCCATTTACATGGCGTACATTGCGCGACTGACGCGCGCCGGCATGCTTGAGGTTCTGCGCTCGGACTACATTCGAACAGCACGCGCGAAGGGCCTGAGCGAACGTGATGTTGTCATACGTCACGCGCTTCGAGGCGGCCTTATGCCCGTCGTTTCCTACACGGGACCCGCACTCGCTTTTCTGTTAACGGGAACCGTTGTAGTTGAAAAACTATTTGCACTGCCAGGCCTGGGAAATTATTTCATTCAGGCGTCGCTGAATCGGGACGAGCCATTAATCATCGGCATTGTCGCCTTTGTCGCAATCACACTACTGCTGATGAATCTGTTGGTCGATATCGCGTATGCGTTTCTCGATCCTAGAGTTCGGTACTAGAGAATGAGTGACGACTCACGAAAAAATTCTGGTAAAGATCCAGCGTTCTCACCAATGGGAACACCGCCGGAGCCACCTATCCGCCGTCGTGAGGGAAATATCATTCACGTCTCACCGGAACTGGCAATCGGCGAGGCAGATGTACGGTCTGCCGAAGAGGGAGATTTTGTCCGCGGCACATCTCTCTGGCGCGACGCATGGCGCCGACTGCTCAAAAACAAACTGGCACTGTTCGGCTTAATCGTAGTCGTTATCATCACAACGGCTTCTATCACTGGACCAACTCTGATCAAGACGACATTTGGTTTTACTCCTGACTACATTCCGACCAACCAACCAGAGCTAATCAAATCATTTCCACCCTTTTCATCGCCGGACGGAAAGTTCTCCTGGACGCATCCGATGGGTACTGATAACGCCGGGCGAGATCAACTTGCCCGAGTGCTGCAAGGTGGTCAGATTTCGCTTTTTGTCGGAATTATTTCCACACTGGTGTCGCTCTTGATTGGCGTCAGTTATGGTGCAATTGCCGGTTACGTCGGTGGGCGAATCGATAATGTAATGATGCGGGTGGTGGATGTACTTTATTCCTTGCCTTACATCATTGTAGTGATTGTCTTATTGTCAATGTTTCGCAGCCAAACCCCCCGCGGCCAACTTGTGCTGCTATTTGTCGCACTTGGTTCTGTTTCCTGGTTGACCATGGCCCGGATCGTTCGCGGACAAGTATTATCGTTGAAAAACCAGGAGTTTGTCCTCGCGGCGCGTGCCACCGGCGTTTCTACTCCGAGGATAATTTTTCGTCATCTTGTGCCAAACACGCTCGGGCCAGTAATTGTCTACGCGACCTTGACTATTCCGCAGGTCATGCTGACGGAAGCGTTTCTTTCGTTCCTCGGATTTGGCGTACAACCCCCACTCGCATCGTGGGGTAGTTTGGCTGCCGACGGAATTCAGAATATAGCGATTTACCCCTGGCAGCTCATCTTCCCTGGGGTAACTATGGCGTTAACACTCTTCTCTCTTAATTTTTTGGGTGACGGTCTGCGTGATGCTCTCGACCCGCAAATGAGAACGGTCTAATGAGTACAGTGAATGGACATCTGCTTGAAGTAAGAGACTTACGTACTTACTTTGAGACTGAAGACGGCATCGTTAAGGCTGTAGACGGGATTTCTTTCGATTTACAACGAGGGGAAACTCTTGGCATTGTTGGTGAGTCAGGCTCAGGGAAGTCAGTCACCAACCTCGCCGTCATTCGTCTCATTCCGGATCCACCTGGAAAAATTGTCTCAGGTGAAATCATTTTCAATGGCCAGGATCTACTGCTTCTCTCAGCTGAGCAAGTGCGACGAATCCGAGGTCGACGAATTGCCATGATCTTCCAGGATCCAATGACATCTCTTAATCCATTCCTGAAGATCTCAAAACAACTGATGGAGATGACTCAACTGCATCTGGGTCACACCAGACGACAAGCATACGAACACGCAGTAGGAATGCTCGAGATGGTCGGTATCCCAGATGCGCGTCGACGAGTTGACGACTACCCGCACGAGTTTTCTGGTGGTATGCGCCAGCGCGTGATGATTGCGATGGCTCTATCGTGCGAACCAGAACTCTTGATTGCCGATGAACCGACCACAGCGCTCGACGTAACCATCCAGGCGCAGATCCTCGAGTTAATTCGCAATTTAAAACAAAAAACAGGCACAAGCGTAATTCTTGTTACGCATGATCTCGGCGTCGTCGCCGGCATGACGGACCATGTGCTCGTGATGTATGCGGGAAAAATTTTTGAGCAGGCTCGGACGGCGGAGTTGTTTGCTCTACCTGGCAATCCCTACACGAAAGGTCTGCTGCGTTCCGTGCCCGATCCGACTGCAGAACAGGGACGCCTTTACCAGATCCCTGGTCTGCCTCCCGACGTGGCGCATCTGAAGCCCGGGTGTCCGTTTGCACCTCGATGCGATAGAGCTGAGGAGGTATGCACCCGAGAGTTTCCTCCGTTTGTCGAATTAACAGAAGACCATTGCTCGTTATGTCACTTCGCGCGCGAGGTATTTATTGAGTCAGGTGGCACGCCAACGAAATAATCATGAGCACTTACGCAACTGCCGGCAACCAGGGAAAACCGCCAGCGATCGACGGTGAGCCTTTGTTGTCGATTCGTGACCTGAAAGTCTACTTTGACTTAGGTCGATCGGCTGTGGTCAAAGCTGTTGACGGTGTGACGCTTGATGTCTTTCCCGGAGAAACGCTCGGTCTCGTCGGCGAATCCGGTTGTGGTAAATCCACATTGGGAAAAGCGATTGTTCGTTTAACTGAGCCGACTTCAGGTCACGTCTTTTATAGGAATCAGGATCTCGCGCACTTATCCCGCAGGCAAATGCGCGAACAGCGGCGGCACCTTCAAATAATCTTCCAGGATCCTTATGCGTCGTTGA
Source organism: Pyrinomonadaceae bacterium (assembly GCA_046262775.1). GTDB lineage: Bacteria > Acidobacteriota > Blastocatellia > Pyrinomonadales > Pyrinomonadaceae > PSRF01. The sequence goes on from JBHEMC010000031.1 coordinate 41,068, forward strand.
ATCCTCGAATGACCGTGGGTCAGATTGTTCGAGAGCCCCTCGATACGTTTCGGCTGGCAAAGGGTCGAGAAGCTGAAGAGAAAGTTCAGGAGCTGCTGGAGACTGTTGGTTTAAGTAAACGCTATATCAAGCGCTACCCGCATGAATTCTCAGGAGGTCAGCGACAAAGAATTGGGATAGCGAGAGCACTCGCAGTTGATCCGGACTTTATTGTTGCTGACGAACCAATCTCCGCGCTTGACGTTTCGATTCAAGCGCAGATCATGAATCTGCTGGAAAATCTCCGGCAGAAGAAAAATTTGACTTACCTGTTTATTTCGCACGACCTCCGCGCGATACGTCACGTTTCCGATCGAGTGGCCGTAATGTATCTCGGGAAACTGGTCGAGCTGGCAGACGCAAAGGTTGTTTACGAAGAGCCGCTAATGCCTTACACAAAGGCGCTTATCTCGGCAGTACCCGTTCCTGACCCAAAGGTAGAAGCCTCGAGACAGAGAATCGTGTTGCAAGGCGACGTGCCGTCACCCATCAATCCGCCAAGCGGGTGCCCTTTTCACACCCGCTGTCCATTCGCGATCGAGACGTGTTCAGAGGTGGCGCCGCATTTAATCGAGATAAAGCCGCGGCATTTTGCGGCATGCATTCGGATCAGCCCAGAAGAGCCTTACATCGAAGAAGTTGCGCCTGGCGATGCACCCGGTCTGAGATCTGAGGAATACGAACGCGGAAACTGACCGACACCCCAGCATTCTGGCGGCAGACGCGTGAAATACACCCCCCATTGCTCGTTTATCCCTAAGGTAAATTGTTGTGCTTGCGGGCCCAGGCGTCGAAATTCTGCGGTCTCGACGATTGGTTGTCGCTGAATCTGTTGAAAAACTATACTAAGACAGTTACTTACGTTGCGGTCGCCCAGGAACAAGAGACCGCCCGTCACAGCGCCACCCTGCCTGCTAATTGCGGCTCTTAAGAGAACGAGCAAATCCTGGATGGTTAAGAAATCCCCCAGCCTCAGCTCACCAGTTGAGCAAGAACATCGTAAAGACGCACCGCCAGGATGGATCAATGTCCAGGAGCGGCTGGCAGAGGCGTCAGGCTTGTCGATCCTGCTTGTTGAAGGTCACCAGCCACCCGCGCTCGCCATTTCAAATAACAATTCCATTTGTAACGCACTGCAGTCTTCACCGGCTCATGTTGCGCTGTGCGATCCTTACTGCGGCATAGCACACAAACGCGCGACCACCGCCGGTGAGACCATTCGCTACAAGTGTCATGCAGGCTTTGAATGCTTTGCCCAACCAGTTGATATAAGCGGAAAGAAGAATCTCGCTGTGATCGGTGG
>JBHEMC010000031.1:42419-42714 GCA_046262775.1 Pyrinomonadaceae bacterium
GATTATGAGGCCTTGATCGAACGTGTGCGTACGGGCGATCTGCAGGAACTCAGCGATGAAAGTCTCTTCACGAACCTCCTCTTCGCAAATGCTGAACGACTGCAGGAGCTTTCCCAACGAATTGATACTGCCGTTGAGCGACAAAGATCAGTTGCTTCAAATGGATCCGCTGCGCCATTACCGGTGCGCAGAGATCTCGAATCGGAACTCGAGAGGCTACGCGGTGAATTGGCACATCGTTCGCGCTTTGAATCGTCGTTACGACACTTTCTCGAGCGCATTAGTTCCGATAGCC
>JBHEMC010000032.1:0-6914 GCA_046262775.1 Pyrinomonadaceae bacterium
CACAGTCAGCCTTTGCAATCTTCACTAACATCCACATCCCTGGAAACAATTCATTTTACAAAAATTCACAGTCAGGAGGGGTCAAGTGCAGCGCGACCCCGCCCAAGCTTCGCTAGCTTCCAATCCACAGTCAGCCTTTGCAATCTTCACTAACATCCACATCCCTGGAAACAATTCATTTTACAAAAATTCACAGTCAGGAAGGGGTCAAGCGCAGCGCGACCCCACCCAAGCTTCACTAGCTTCCAATCCATCTCAGCCTTCGCAATCTTCACTAACATCCACATCCCTGGAAACAACTCATTTTACAAAAATTCACAGTCAGGAAGGGGTCAAGCGCAGCGCGACCCCGCCCAAGCTTCACTAGCTTCCAATCCACAGTCAGCCTTTGCAATCTTCACTAACATCCACATCCCTGGGGCTCCCTGAATGCTGGAATTTTGACTCGATAGTATCAGCAGATCGTCAGCCTACTCTGAATTGGGCAATCGCGTACGGACGGAAGGCAATGGACGAAATATCGGGCCCGCGGTCATTGCAAATCGTAATTTGACATCTGACGCGAAAATTTTATCTAATCGCTTTACCCCGTTCGCCCCATACTGATTAACAATCCGAAATGTATTGCCGCATTTCTGCTGCCCCAAAATGGCTTTGCTTCTGTGTAGTTTTGAAAGATTCGGCGTTCTGATTCAGCACAGACTACTTACTTTCATTCCGTGACTAATTATTTCAATGCCTGCTGACGAAAAAAAGCCGGGCCTAATTCAAAATTGGGCTCTCAACATCCGCTCTTCCGACCTCGCAACCTACTGGTTATCGGCCATCGTTGAATCGGCAGACGACGCGATCATCAGTAAAACCCTGGATGGAATAATCACCAGCTGGAACCGCGGCGCCGAACGCATTTTTGGCTACACAGGCGACGAAGTGATTGGAAAATCAATTACGATCCTAATACCGCCCGACCACATCAACGAAGAACCGCAAATCCTTGCGCGTCTTCGAGCCGGCCAACGCATTGAACACTACGAAACCGTGCGAATGCGTAAAGACGGCTCCTTGCTTGACATCTCCTTGACGGTATCGCCGATCAGAAGCGACGACGGGACGATTATTGGCGCATCGAAGATTGCACGTGACATCAGCGAAAAAAAACGCATCGAGCAAGCAATGCGCGAGCAGGCGGAAGTAATCGAGACGGTAAATCGCCTTGGACAAACACTGGTAGCTGAGCTCGACTTACACAAACTGGTACAGGCCGTTATCGACGCTGCCACAGAGATTAGCGCTGCTCAATTTGGTTCAGTTTTTTATACCGTATTCGATAGCACTGGTAATCCATCGATGCTATACGCAGTTTCGGGAGCACCTGTCGAAGAGTTTGCCCATTTTGCAGACCTCCGGAGCGCTGAGATCCTGACCTCATTCCCGAATCCAGCCACGATTCTTATCGAGGACGTCAGTAAGGATCAGAGGTACGGCACGAACTCGCCCTACTTTGGTTGGTCTGATGGCCATCTGCAGGTGACAAGTTATCTTGCTGTACCGATTGTATCCAGATCCGGTGAGATATACGGCGGGCTTTTCTTTGGACACTCTGAGCCGGGAGTATTCACGTCGCGAGTGGCTCGCATTGTTGAGGGTCTTTCGGCTCAAGCCAGCATTGCCCTCGATAATGCACGGCTCTATGAAGCAACTCAGCGTGCGCGTGCTGAAGCTGAGAAGAGTGCGCATGAGAACGCGCAACTCTACCGAAAAGCAGAAGAGTCGAGCCAGCTAAAGGAAGAGTTTCTCGCTACGATATCGCATGAATTGCGAACGCCTCTGAATGCAATTCTCGGCTGGACGAGAATGCTTCGAGCTCGTCAAATCGGCGACGAGTTTTCAGCAAAGGCGCTGGACACAATCGAACGAAATGCTCGGGCGCAAGCACAGTTGATTGAGGATTTGCTGGATGTGTCGCGAATCGTCACAGGCAAACTGCGCATGGATGTGCGACCGACGGACCCGAACAGCTTTGTCGAAGCTGCTATCGAAGCACTGAAACCAGCGGCCGAGGCAAAAGGCCTACGCTTGCGAAAAGTACTCGATGGCGCCGTGCTCTCTGTTCAGGGTGATCCGGTGCGACTGCAACAGGTGGTTTGGAACCTATTATCAAACGCCATCAAGTTCACTCCGCGTGGTGGCAGCGTGCAGGTGCGGCTCGAGCGTGTGAATTCACATTTGGAGATTGTCGTAGCGGATACAGGTCAGGGGATCGCGCCTGAGTTCTTGCCTTATGTCTTTGATCGGTTTCGACAGGCGGATCAAACTACAACTCGTCAACATGGTGGCATGGGGTTGGGGTTGGCAATCGTCAGACATCTTGTTGAGCTTCATGGAGGATTTGTGCAGGCGATAAGTCCCGGCCCGGGCGCGGGGTCAATATTCACTGTATGCCTGCCTGTGCTCGCCATATACCAGCCAGGTTTATATATCGATCGAGTACATCCGGGCGCTCGCGAATTGTTATCGACCCCAGAGTACGGTGATCGGCTGGACGGCATAAGAATCCTCGTTGTTGATGACGAACCGGATACACGTGAACTGTTGAAAACCGAGCTGGAAAGCGTTGGTGCAAAAGTCATACTCGCAGGATCTGCCGCAGAGGCATTCACTAATGTGACCCATGAGGTACCAGACGTGCTGATCAGTGACATTGGAATGCCTGTTGAAGATGGCTACAGTCTGATCCGCAAGCTGCGAAACTTGCCGGCAGAACGTGGCGGCGATTTGAAGGCGATCGCGTTGACCGCCTATGCAAGGGTCGAGGATCGGCTGCAGGCGCTACGCGCCGGTTATCAAATGCACGTTCCAAAACCTGTGGATCTTGCGGAGCTCGTGACTGTCATCGCCAGTCTCGTCAAACGCACGAGTTAACAGTGGGACGAGCTAGCTATCACTAATCTCGCTTACGACAGTTTGCATCAGACCCACCTGAGATCGTCCTTCAGATTCGCAATCCAGAAGTTTGGGCGATCGCGGAACGCTCCGAGACACAACCCAATTGTGGTCTGACTTTTCAGATGCGCGTGCAGAACGAAGTGCAGACGGCGTTTTCAATCAATTGAGCACGGCTTAATCCCGCCAATACAAGCGCCGGCTCGGCTTCCCTTTGCCGGCAACCCAAAAACATTCAAGTGTCGGATCTTCTTTGCGCCTCAACAAAACAGGGTGCCATCAATTCATTTCGTTTGCTCAATTTCTGAAGGAATGCTCTTTGCAGAGCACGAAAGAAAATGGAGGAGAATCTATGCAAAACAAAGCCATACTCCTGATTCTTGCGTGCGCACTCCTCGTCAACCCAGTACTAGCACTTGCGCAGCAGCCGACTGGATTCGGTGATTGGTCTGCTGTCAAGAAGACCGGAACGAACGAGAGTATCGTCGTAAAAACAAAGGACGGGAAAGAAATCAAGGGGGCGATGATTGAAGCCTCAGACACGACGCTTATAATCGATCGCCATGGAAAACCGTTCACAATACGCCGCAACGAAATCCGCACGATTCATGTCGTATCTGGCAAAGCCGCAAAAGGTAAGTGGGCGCTAATTGGCGCGGCGATTGGAGCGGGTGCTGGAGCGGGTATCGGCGCAACGAAGGTTTCGTCAACTCGAGATGACAGCGAAATTTATTTGCCGATCGGAATGCTGATTGGAACGGGCGCTGGTGCGGTAGGCGGTCTGTTGTTTGGGCAAGGTCAACGAAACCGCGAATTAATTTTCAGCGCTTATTAGTTCCTTGTCAATTACGTAAGCCGTCGCGCTTCGAGAAGAACAACCAATTATTTCCTTGTAATTGCTCCACTCGCTTCTATTCACAGCGGCAGGCGGAGCAGGGCCTCACAACCACGGCTCGACCGGTTCTCCAGCGTCAAGGTGCCGCCGTGCGCTTCTGCGATCTGACGCGAGAGGACAAGGCCAATTCCCGATCCTTCCGCCTTTGTCGTAAAGAACGGCACGAAAAGGTTCGCTGTGTTAACCAGTCCGGGACCTTCGTCGCATACCTTCACTTCAACTTGTCCGTTTCGTTGGGCCCAGCCAATTTCCACGGCTCCATTTGTTTCAAGTGAAGCATCCACTGCGTTGCGCACTAAATTGATCAACAATTGTTCCAACTGTACGCCATCGCCCTGCACAACTACTTCTGGTCCAGAAATCACTGTTATTGGCAAACGTCTTTCCAAACTTGCGACGCGCTTCAGCAACTCACTGATGTTCACCGCGTCAAACCGTGGCTCGGGCAATCGTGCTAGTTTCGAATACGATTCGACGAACCGTGCGAGGGAATCAGCTCGAGTGGAAATTAATTTGAGTCCTCGCTGCATATCCTCGTCCGAATCTTCCGGCGGCGGTTCACGATTTAGTAGGTCTGACAGACTACCCGCAACAGACTTAATTGGTGCAAGCGAATTATTCAGCTCATGACTCAGCACGCGCAACAGCCGTTGCCACGCGATGCGTTCCTCTTCACGAAGTGTCTGACTTAGATCCGTAAGCACAAGCAAATGATGTTGCACGCCACCTACGCGGAAAGTGCTGCGGCGGACATCCCACCGACCAACACCTCCAGGCAAAATCATTTGCATGATTTTTGGCCCTGGCGTGTAATGACAATCCAGACAACGACCCAAACCCAATTCCGTACTCGTTCGTCCAAGCAAACGAGGCGCAGGCTGCGCCAGCAGTTTCTCGCCCGCCTTATTTACCAATCGGAGTTGTTGATTGGCGTCGAATGCGAAGACCGCTACGTCAATCTCCGCCATCACGGTCCGTAGTAATGCAGTTGCTTCAAGGGCGCCGAGTCGCTGATCACGTAAGGTTTGACCGAGATCGTTTACTTCCAGCATGACTTCGCCAAGCGCGTCGCCGACTCCCGCGCGACGGCCGCGAATCGAATAGTCACCTTCGCGAATAGCAGCAAGAATGTTGGAGAGCGTTTGTAGCGGGCGAATAATTCGCTGCTTTAAATTGAACGCTATGCCGAGCCACAACAGTACGAGCAACAAATCCACTGTCCATTGCATGCGGGCCGAGTAATCGTCGAGCCAGAGCAAGAGACCACACAACAGCACGGCGGGAAAGCCTGCACCGAGCGCGAGGATCGTAATGCGTCGTTCAAACTTCAGGCGTCCGCCACGCTTGAGTGCCGGATCAAGTGTGGCGACGGAGGTCATCTTTGCTGAATCCGTCTTGGTGCTCACGAGCTAAATGATAAACGATCGGCGGGATCGAAGGCGTGGTCAGATGGATTGGATCAAAAAAGAAGGTGCGCTGGTGTCGGTACATCGGTACCTCAGGTACCTGACGGTGAAATAATGACCGCGTGGATACCCTGCCTCACATGCGGCGGCAAACTCCGCTTTGAAAATTTTCAGCGCCGATCCTACGACAATCCATACTTTTGCAAACGGCGGTAGAGCGCGCTGCGACTTAAACCAAGCGCTTCTGCCGCGCGGTTCGCATTCCCCTCGAAACGCGCCAGCGCTTTCCGTATCAGAAGTTGCTCGGCATCTTCCAGACTCATTTCATCTAAACGAGCCAAAACGCGAGCGTCTGACGTGGTCTGCAACGCCAAATCAAAAGGCGTTATCATCTGTCCCGCGCACATCAACACCGCGCGCTCGACTACGTGGTCCAGTTCACGCACGTTCCCCGGCCACGAATGCTTGCTAAGAGCGTGAAGCGCATCGGGAGTAAAATCCACGATTTTCCGTCGATAACGGTCGGTGTGCTGCCGCAGAAAATGTTGGGCCAATGCCGGTATGTCTTCCCGCCTGTCTCTGAGGGACGGCAGGTGAATCTCAACAGTATTCAACCGAAACAACAGGTCTTGACGAAACTTCCCTTGCGCCACTTCGGCGCTTAGATCTGCGTTCGTTGCCGATAACACCCGAACGTTGATTCTTTGTGTTTTCGACGAACCGACGCGTTCGAACTGGCCTGTTTCCAATACGCGCAACAGCTTTGACTGCAGATTCAACGGTACATTCGCAATCTCGTCTAAAAACAATGTGCCCCCATCGGCAAGTTCGAACCGGCCTATGCGATCCGTCTTGGCATCCGTAAATGCGCCCCTTACGTGACCAAATAGTTCGCTTTCGAACAGACCTTCGGCCAAAGCACCAGCGTTTACGGAAATGAGCGGTTTCGAACGGCGCGACGAGATGGCATGGAGCGCACGTGTGATTACTTCTTTGCCGGTTCCGTTCTCGCCCGTGATCAGAACATTTGCATCGGCTGGTCCAATCCGCTCAACGAGGTTAAGCACCCCTTTCATTGCGGGTGACTCTGCGATGACCTGTGGACCTTCTCCGGCGTTCTCTGACACCGTGTCGCGCAAGGCAACGTTTTCAGCCTCGAGTTTTTGTTCACGACGAAGTGCATTCGACAATTCAATCTGTGTGCGCAGCATTGACAAGAGTCGCGCGTTATCCCAGGGCTTCTGAATAAAGTCGCGCGCGCCGCGCCGCATAGCCTCAACTGCCAGCTCGACGTTGGCCCATGCAGTCATAACCACCAACGCAAGCGTTGCATCTCGAGCGTGGATTCGTGTTAGTAGTTCCAAGCCTTCGCTGCCGGACGTGGTATCCCTCGCGTAGTTGAGGTCAATCAGAACAACGTCAAACTCCTGAGTATCGACGGCTCGCAGGACACCGGTCGGTGACGACGCGGTCTCGATCTGAAAACCTTCACTCTTCAACAACAAACGAAGGGCGGCAATCACATCAGCTTGGTCGTCGGCGATGAGGATTTTCATCTGGCTCCCATGGTGAGTTCGATCGTGGTTCCTTCTCCTTCGTCGGAGAAGATGTTGAGGTCTCCGCCCACGAGCAGGGCGCGCTCGCGCATCCCGGACAGGCCGAGGCCGCCC
>JBHEMC010000032.1:6924-42175 GCA_046262775.1 Pyrinomonadaceae bacterium
AGCTTAGCGCATGATTTATTAGACCGCGTTTACTCAGCTCTCAGCGTAATCAGCGGGTCTACACTTGCAGCACGACAGGTTGGGAGGTACAAAGCAACGAGCGAAATAATTATTAACACAGAAATCGCTACGGCGATAATTGTCGGATCCGTCGGACTGACGCCGAATAGTAAAGTAGAAAGAAACCGGTTCAACCAAAACGATGCCCCTAGTCCGGCAGCTACGCCGAGACCTGTTACTGCGAGTCCTTCAGCGAGCACCATCCTGAAGATGTCGATACGCTGCGCGCCGAGAGCAATTCTTAAGCCTAGCTCATGCGCGCGTTGAGCAACTGAATACGAGATAACTCCGTATAATCCAATCGCGGCCAACAGCGTAGCGACAGCGGCAAACACACCAATCAGCATGGAGGGATACGTCCGAGCAAATGTAGATGGCGAGTCTCTAATTATTTGGTTCATGCTCGTTATGCCAAACACCGGTAGGCCCGCGTCAAGCGAACGAATCTGATTTCGCACTCCGCCTGCGAGCGTGAGTGGATCCTGGGCGGTCCTCACAACCACGTTTAGAACTTGGTCTGGATCCTGACTGTAGGGAAAATAAATTACCGCGCTTGCTGGTGTATCGAGCGTGTTGACGTTCTCGTCACCGACGACGCCGATGATGGTCCACGGTTTCCCTTTTGCATCAAAGATAAATCTTATCTGATGGTTGATTACATCGTCATTTGCAAGGAATGTCTGGACAAATTTTCGATTCACGATGACGGATCTCGGCGAGTCCAGGGTATCCTGAGAAGAGAATAGGCGTCCGGCGACCAAAGGAACAGCCATTGTGGAGAAGTAATTTGCACTCACGGTTCGAAGATTTGCAGACCCACCTTCAGATCTGGTTTCCTGTTTGCGACCGTCAATGATCGGCGTGCCGGTGTCGCCACCGCCACTAAGCGGCAGCTTTGCAGTCGTAGCGACATTCTTAACGCCGGGTAACGCTTGCAGTTGCTGGATCAGTCGTTCGTGGAATGCGATGCGGTGGCTCGTTTCTTCATAGCTGCTACCGTTAAGCACAACACGCAAGGTCAGTAAGTTTCTCGTGTCGAACCCTGGATCTACTTTGAGCAATCGCACTGTGCTCTTCAACAAAAGACCAACACCCATCAATAGCATAAGGGTGAGGGCAATTTCGACTGCTACCAAACCGTTCCGCAGAGGCGAGCGAACGCTCGATCCTCCGCTTCGGCCACCTTCTTGCAACCTGGATTGCAGGTTTGTCGCCGGCGCGCGGAGCGCGGGAATAATCGCAAACACGAACCCGCACAGAATCGAGATGCCCGCAGTAAACAAAAGCACTCTTGCATTCAAGCCGGTGTTCTGTAGGTAAGGCATGCGTGCAATCTGTGAAGCAGGGATGGCGGCAATCAGAAATTCAGTGGCCCAATGAGCGAATCCGAGACCGACGAGCCCTCCGATGGATGAAAGTAACAAACTCTCAAATGCGAGTTGACGCGCAAGCTGACCACGGCCCGCACCCAACGCCATCCGAACCGCCATCTCCTTTCGGCGCGACGCCGAACGGACCAGGAACAGGTTAGCAACATTTGCACATGCAATCAGGAGAACGAATGCGACGGCAATCAGCAGTAATAAAAGAACCGGTCGTACAGTGCCGACAATCTGATCACGCAAGCAGGCAACCCTGAGTTTGAGGTTGCTGTGACCTCGAGGATCGCTTGCAGCAATCTGTATCGAGAGCAGATTCATGTCCGCTTGTGCTTCCTCAACACTGACCCCGTTATTCAATCGTCCGACAACGTTCACGAAATGTTGAAAGCGTCGAACGCGGATATCCGGGGCAGGATTCAGCCCCACAAACATTTCAGCATCGCCGATGGGCGCGAAATGAAATCCAGTGGGAAGGATGCCAACAACAGTATACGAATCGTCGCTAAGAGTGACCATCTGGCCAACCAAACCGGCATTCGACCCAAATCTGCGTTGCCACGCTGCGTAAGTCAGCACAACGACTTTTGCCGCACCAGGCTCGTCGTCGCCCGTTTCAATTCCGCGACCTGACGCCATATCCACGCCGAGTACGTGAAAGAATCCAGCGGTTACGCGTCCGCCCTGGATCAACTCGGCAGCATCAGTTCCCCTTACGATTAAACTCGCTGGTCCAAAACCTGCCATCGATTCAAACGTGTGGTTGTTGGTTTTCCAATCGACGAAATCGGGATAAGACGCCTCGCGTTGGATTGTCGTCTTCTCTTGAACCGTCTCGGTCACCTGCATGAGGGCTGCAGGATTTTTGTACGGTAGTCCTCGAATGAGCGCCGCCTCGACGACACTAAAAATTGCAGTATTCGCGCCAATGCCCAGGGCCAGAGTTAACACAACAACCACGCTAAAGCCGGGACGCTTTCGCAAGGCTCTTGCTGCGTAGCGCAATTCCTGAAGGTAAGTACGCATCTCTCTCGTCGATCGTCGGAACTGTTGTTTACTCTACGAGTAGCCTACCGGTGGCGCCACCTGTCGAAGCCAGCAGCACACTCTGGGTAAGCAGTTGCCGGACAATGCCTGTGCGACTCGCGCGAAGTGCGGATCTAATTGCAATCTCTTTTCAAGCATTCGCGCCCCATCGCAAGTCCTGGTAAAAGTTATGAAGCACGACTTCTCCTTTATTCGTATCGCAGCGCCACGAGCGGATCGACTCGTTTTGCACGACGTGCAGGGACGTAACATGCGATTAGTGAAATGAACGCCACTCCAAAAGCGGCGACAATGAATGTGGTTGCATTTGTGGGAGTAACGCCAAATAACAGACTGGCAATCACTCTCGTCACAACGAGTGATGCGCCTACGCCTAACGCCGCTCCGATCAATACAACCAACATCCCCTGACCAATGACCATCTTGAACACATCGCGTGCTTGAGCGCCGAGCGCGAGGCGAATGCCTATCTCGCGCGTGCGTTGAGCTACGGAAAATGCCAACACGCCATATAGGCCAAGTGCGGCGAGGAGTGTTGCCAGCACACCAAACGCTGTGCATAACCAAGACAGAACGCGTTCCTGTGTCAGCGACTCATCAATTTGCGTAGCCAAAGTCTTCACGTTGTAAAGCGGCAAATGTGGATCGAGGTTGCGAACCTCTGCCCGAACCATGTCGACCAACGCTAACGGTTCGCCGGTTATCCTGACGTGCATTGTCAGATCGAACAGGTTTGGTTGCTGGGAAATAGGTTGATAGAAGTGTTGCGTGGGAGGCTTACGCAAACTCATGTACTGAGCGTCACGTACAACGCCCACGATAGTAGTATCAGGAACCTTATCTGTACCGATTTTTTTGCCAATGGGATTTGCGTTGCCAAAGTAATGATGCGCAAATTTTTCGTTGACGATTGCTACGTCCGGTGAACTGGCTGCGTCAGTCTCGTTAAACTCACGACCGGCAACGAGCGTGATGGCCAATGATCGGAAATAATCGGGCGAAACGAGCGTGCTTTGCGCCGTCATCCTTTCGCCTTCGTCAGGTTGGTAACCTTCGACGACAACACGGAGTTGATCCCATTCACCGGAGATGGGCGAATCAGAAGAGAGGCTCGCGGATTCGACTCCGGGTATTGAACGGAGTCGAAGAAGCAGATCGCGGTAAAAACCCCGCGACTGCTCAACTCGATAACCGTTCAAAGAGGGATTGACGGTAGCTACGAGCACGTTGTTTCTGGAAAATCCTGCGTCAACACCGCGAAGCTCTTGCAGGCTATCGAGGAACAGTGCAGAGACGATCAGTAGCGGTAGGCACAGAGCGACCTGTACGAGAATCAGCAGGCTCCGCAAACTGAACAATCCACCTCCAGATACGAACGTTCGAGACTCCCCCCGCATTGCTGGAGACAAAGAGGTCCGCGCTGCTCTCCACGCTGGAGCCAGACCGAGACCAAGTCCAAGTAACAACGAAACGAGTAATGTGAACGAGACGAGTCGCCAGCCAAGTGTCGTAGAGAGATTGACTCGATAATCTGGCGGCATAAAACTTATGAGAGCAATCTTCACCCACGAGGCAACGATCAATCCCGCAAGGGCACCGATCACGCTAAGCAGGAGTGCTTCCGTCAGCCATTGACGAAGCAAACGCATTCGACCGGCGCCGAGTGCCAGTCGCACGGCGATTTCCTGCTCGCGTTTCGCGTCGCGCACTAGAACGAGGTTGGTCAGATTCGCGCACAGAATCAGCAGCACGACACAGGTCGCACCGAAGAGAAATAACAATGGTGTTCTTAGTTGACGTTGCAACCGCTGAAATCCTTGACTCCCGTCACCCAACGCCGCAAGCTAATGTTCAGAAATCGCTGACGCGCGACGGCAGAGAAATCTGGCGGCAATGATTGCGCCTCTGTCTCTCTGATTTGTTTGAAAAGGATTTCGAGCGAAGCTTGGGCCTGAGCCAACGTCACACCAACTTTACGTCTCGCAAGCAGCGTCACCCATTGCCAATTACGGCTTCGGAGACGGCCGGGCGGAAGTGGATTGAAGACGGGCGTCATCATCAACGGCACGCGCACGTCTGCATTGCTGGAAAGCTCCACGCCGTAGAATCCCGGTGGGGTGACGCCGATTACGGTTAAAGGATGTTCGTTAACAAGAATTGTCTTGCCAACAATTGATCGATCGTTACCGAAACGATTGGTCCAAAAGTCGTAACTCAATACTGCAACCGGATGTGCCGCCGGAGTGCGATCGTCGTCCGCGGTAAAGAGGCGACCAATCCAGGGTCGCACACCCAGAACTTCGAAATAGTTGCCGCTCACCAGTTCACCGTCCACGCGATCGTTTTGGTCGTTGAAGCTGACATTCATTTGCGCTCCGCCGCGGGCAATGACGCCGGAGAAGACATCGTTTTTGTCGCGCAGGTCCTGGTACATAGGGTACGAGAACGATTGGTTCACGTTCGCCTCACTACCCGGATCCAAGGAAGTAATTGTAGTCAGTTGATCGGGCCGCATGACGGGCAGACTTTGCAGCAGAACTGCATCCGTGAGCGAAAAAATTGCAGCGTTCGTGCCAATGCCCAACGCAATGGCGATTACCGCAATCGCGGTGAAGCCAGGATTTTTCCGTAACATTCGCAGGGCATAACGGAGATCATAAAAGAGATCACGGATCATCTGTCCCTCCAGTCTCTGACGCCCGATAAACGCCTCACGTCCGATAAAGTTCAGTTTGTCGGACGGCAGGAGCGGTACCGTCCGACTTCAGTTTGTCGGACAATCCTGCTACTCGTAACGCAACGACACCACTGGATCCACTTTCGTCGCGCGTCTTCCTGGCATGTAACACGCTACCAGCGACACAGCGGTAAGCAACACCGCAATCACCGCAAAAGTCGCGGGGTCAGTCGGTGCGACATCAAAAAGCATCGCCGCCATTAAACGTGTCAGTGCATATGCGCCAAACAACCCAATTCCGACGCCAATCAGTGCCAGGAGCATTCCATGCCCAATGATCATCCGGAACACGTGCCATGGCTGCGCCCCGATCGCCAGTCGAATTCCGATCTCATGGGTACGCTGGGTAACTGCGTACGACATCACACCGTAAATACCTACTATCGCCAACACGAGTGCGATCGACGCAAAAATAGTCAGCAGTGTCAGGTTCAACCGCTGAGGCGCGACTGACTCATCGCGAATCTCATCCATTGAGCGAATGTTGTAAATCGGTTGGTCTGGATCCAGAGCGATAACTTCTTGTCGCAGTGAGCTGATCAACTGGTTGGGTTCACCCGCCGCCTTCACAACTACAGTCATGCCGCTGAACGGGAATTGTTTGAAACTCCAGTAACCCTGAACACGTCCCGAATCCTGGTCCAAACCCTCCATCTTCACGCGGCCAACTACCCCGACAACAGTTAACAGCGGGGCTTTGGGATCGCTGCCACCCATTCTCACTCTCTTTCCAATAGCATCTTCACCCGGCCAGTAGCGACGCGCGAATTGTTCATCAATAACGATTGACGTCAGGCCCGCCATGTCGACTTCTTCCTCTTTGAGTTTGCTCATGTCCTTGCCGGCAAGATGAGATCGATCATCATGCGCATCAAAGTAACGCCCCTTCCTCAAAGGTATGTTCATTGTCTGGAAGTACTCGGGAGAAACGAGACAAGCTTCCATCAATGGAGTCTCGTTTTTGGGCGGAAGTGGCTTACCATCAACTGTGAACGACGTCTGCCAGCCATTGTTGCCGAGCGGCAATCCGGATGCGAGTGCTGCGCTTTCAACGCCAGGCAGCGAACGGACGTTGTCCAGCAGTCGAGTGAAAAATTGACTTCGTTGTTCGACCGTCGAGTATTTCTTCTCCGGTAGTGAGACATTGAAGCTCGTCAGCCGATCGTAAGTGAATCCGGGATCGACTTTCTGCAGCCGATAGAAACTGCGAATCATCAATCCGGCGCCGATCAGGAGAACCAGCGTGGTGGCGACTTCAACAACTACGAGCGAACTGCGCAGCCAATGCCTACTCGTATTCCCTCGTCCGGTTTCTTTTAGAATTTCATGTACATCAACAGCTCCAGCCTGCAGAGCAGGAATAAGCCCAAACAAAATCCCAGTAAGAAAGCCGATCGCAAGAGTAAATGCCAAAACTCGCCAATCCAGACCAATCTCAGCTGCTCTCGGGATTGCAGTAGGACTGATATAAAGGATGAGCTGGATGCCCCAGCGGGCCACGAGCAGCCCTATACCGCCACCGATTAATCCAAGCAGCACACTCTCGGTCAGCAACTGTCGAGCAATCCGCCACCGGCGAGCTCCCAACGCAGCCCGAATCGCCATCTCCTTCTGGCGAGCGGTCGAGCGTGCCAACAGGAGGTTCGCGATGTTTGCGCACGCGATCAGCAGCACGAACCCGACTGCCGTGAATAAGACCCACAGGGTGCGGCGTACGTCACCAACAAACACCTCGAGCATCGGTTGGACCTTGGCCCCGTTTCCCGCATTAGAGTCCTGATATTGCTGTTCCAGGTTGGCCGCAATGTTAGATATCTCTGCCTGTGCTGCAGCGACGGTTACGCCTGGCTTTAAACGAGCAATTCCATAGAGTCCTGGGTGATTTCCCCGGTGCTGCCAGCTCTCGTCTCCAGACAACTGCCCGACCGGCACCCACATTTCGACGCGGCTGGGATATTGAAAATTTTGCGGCATTACACCGATGACGGTATAGCTCTTACCGTTCAGCGTGAGTTGTTGACTCAGAATATTTTGCTGTCCACCAAAGCGTCGCTGCCACAAGGCATAACTCAGGACCACGACGGGAGTACCGCCCGGTTTGTCTTCTTCATTTGTATATAGACGGCCGATGAGCGGCTGTACGCGTAGGGCGGCAAAAAGATCTGCGGAGGCTTGCGCAGTTAGAATTCGTTCCGCTTCACCACTGCCGGTGAGGTTGTAACTGTTCCGATTGTAAACGCCTATCTTTTCGAAAACGTGATTCTGCTTTCGCCAGTCGGTAAAATTTGGATAGGAGACGGAGATCTCGGGCATGACGCGACTGGTTTCAGAAAGAAACACAAGCCGATCCGATTCGTCATACGGCAGCGGCCGTAGAAGCACCGCATTAATGACGCTGAAAATCGCCGTGTTGGCACCGATGCCAAGCGCAAGTGCGAGAATGACGACGAAAGTAATCCCCGGACTCTTCATCAACATGCGAATCCCGTAGCGCAGGTCTTGCCATAAGGTGTACATTGCTTTTCTAACACTCCTTAAAAACGGTTGGCGAATGATGCGAGCTCGACCGGCGCCCAACGCCGCACGCACCGCGATTTCATAAGTGCGCGCGCTTGCGCGTGCCAGTTTCGGTCAGCGCCAAAACGCCTTTGCGATAAATGATTACTCAATACGACGACGCGATCGTTTCCAGGCTGGTTCTCTCCTACGATGAAGATGCGTCCGAGCGCCGCATTGACGCCCAACAGGTGAAACATATCGGCACTCAGTTGCAGCCCACGGAGATGTTCCGGTTGATCCCTGGCCGCCAGATTTGGCCCCCACGCCTGAGCTGCGGCGATCGACTCGAAACTCTGGCTTTGTTGTTTCAGATCGAAGAAGTTGGCGGGTGCAACCGGCGATGCGCCGGTGTGCAAAATCGTAACGAGGCGGGCGGGCTGTTGGTATGGCAAAGGTCGCAGCAAGACGCCGTTGACCACAGAAAAAATGGCTGTATTCGCGCCGATGCCTAAGGCAACGGCAAGCACAGCTATGAACGTGAAGGTGCGATGCTTAAGCATCGTTCGAAAACTGTATTGAACGTCTTGCAGGAGGTCGTTCATTGTAGTTACTCGCTTCTCCTTCGTCGTTTCGCTCCGAGTCGACCACCCAGGAACGCCAGCAGCAAGCTTTCGGCGTATCCATGAAATCCGTTTTCTATCTAATCAGCGAGCACTTGCTTAACTCTCGCTATTACTCGTAATGCAAAGCCACCAGTGGATCGACTCGCGCTGCGCGTCGTGCCGGGATGTAACAGGCTAGCAACGCGACTCCCAACAACAACAGTGCATTAAAAACGAAGGTCATGGCGTCTGTTGCGCTCACTCCGTACAACAGTGTTGCCATTAGCCGCGTAACGGCGAACGCGACTACCAGGCCTGCGCCGATTCCGAGCAACGCCAAGTTGATTCCGTGCTGGACCACAAGGCGCAGCACATCAGTACGACGCGCACCAAGCGCAATTCGCAGACCGATTTCGTGCGTCCGTTGTGAAACTGAAAAGGCCATGATGCCGTAAATACCGATAGCCGACAGAAGCAACGCCAACCCGGCAAACAAGCCGAGCAGGAACATATAAAAGCGGCGCGGAGCGATCGACTCATTGACGCGTTGCTCCATCGTTCGCACATTCGCAACCGGTTGATCGTGATCGATTCCCAGCACTTCACTGCGAATAGCATTACTCACAGCTAAAGGATCGACTATGGTTCGCGTGACCACAAACATTGGTGGGATGTTTGAGTTCGCGAATAAAGGCTGAGACATCGGCACGTAAAACTCGGGTTTGTCTTCCGCATCAAGGGCCCGATGTTTGACGTTTCCAACCACTCCTACGATCTCGTACCAGTTTGGATTGCGAGTTGAGAAAGAGATGCGTTTCCCGATCGCTTGTCCGTTCGGCCAGTACTTACGTGCCAGGGCCTGGTTGACGATCGTTACCTGCGGTGTGTCAGGCACATCATGGTCTGTGAAGTCGCGCCCTTTCAGCAAGGGAATACCCATCGTGGTGAAGTAACCAACACTTACAAATCTGATCTGCTCATCCGGATGAGGGCTCCCCGCCGCTACCGGTTGATCTTCAATCAGGAAACTCCGGTCGCCGCTGTGACCACCGAACGGCAGAAGGTTAATTGCACCAACGAATTTGATCTCGGGCCGCGCTTTCAACCGGACAAAGAGTTGCTCGAAAAATGTGCGACTCTGTTGAAAGGTGGGATACTTCGACGAAGGCAGGTTGATCTGCATGGTCAACAGGTTCTGCGAGTCGAAGCCAGGCTCGACCTCCTGCAGACGCACAAGCGTCCTGATCATGAGTCCAGCGCCGATAAGCAACACCAGCGCGAAGGCGAACTCTGAAACGATGAGTAAGTTTCTGACTCGCAGTCGTCGTCCCCCTTCAGAAGTGCCTCGACCCTCCTTTAGCGCTTCAGTTAAATCCATCCTGGCTGCCTGCAGGGCCGGCGGCAGACCAAACAGCGCTCCAGTGGCGACGGAAATGGCGATCGTGAAGAGCACCACGCGATAGTCCAAAACGATTTCTTCGACACGTGGAGTCCCCTTTGGAATCACCGCCACCAACAACTGTGTTCCCCACACTGCAAGCGCCAGCCCGGCCGCGCCTCCGATGCTCGACAACAAAAGACTTTCCGTTAAGAACTGCCGCAAAACGCGGCGGCGATCAGCTCCGACTGCAGCTCGAATCGCAATCTCCTTATAGCGTGCGGTGGCATTAGCTAAACGGAGATGGGCAACGTTCGCACACGCAACCGCCAGGACAAGACCAACGGCGCCGAGCAGCACAAACAACACCGGACGCATGTTGCCTACAAGATCTTCATGCAATGAATGGACACTGGCACTGAAGCCACTTGGATAACTGTCGCGATGTTCCTGAGATAAACGCGCCGTGACTGTATCAATCTCTGCCTGCGCTGCGGTGCGAGTTACGTTCGTCCGGAGTTTGCCGATTACGTGAAGAAAATGTGAGCCACGGTTGTTTTCGGTGAACAACTCAGGCCGAAGGGCAAGCGGTGTCCAGGCCTGTATATCGTTGTTAGGGAAGTGGAAAGGGGCGGGCATCACCCCCACAATGCTGGTCGGACGGCCATCGATATTAATAATCTTGTTGACGATCGAAGGATCGCCGCCAAACCGGCGCTGCCATAATGAATAACTGATAATGATTACCTGTTCGTGGCCGGATTGATCTTCTTCGCGAAGGAAGTTGCGACCCAGGTGCGGATCCACACCAAGCGTTGGCAAAAGAGTTGCAGAAACAGCTGCAGCCTGTAATTGTTCTGGCTGATCGACGCCGGTGAGATTCAGATCTTGTTCAGTGTAGGCTCCGATGGATTCGAAGGAGTGACACTGGGTTGAGAAATCGTTGTATTCGGGAGCTGAGATTTCGATCTCTTCGAGTCCCGTTTTGTGCAGGTTCCCCCACAACGACACCAACCGTTCCGAATTGCGGTACGGCAGTGGGCGCAGCACGATCGAATTCACAACACTAAAAATGGCGCTATTCGCCCCGATTCCAAGCGCAAGCGTCACTACTGCAATCACAGTCGAGAGAGGCCGCTTCCATAACTTGCGCCCTCCGTAGCGAATGTCCTGAAGTAACGTATCCATACTCTTCTACTCAACCAGCGAGTCATTATTCATAGTGTAATGCCACCAATGGATCGACCTTCGCGGCCCGTCGCGCTGGTATGTAGCAGGCGACGAGCACAACCATTGCCAGTCCGAAGGAGACAGAAACAAACGTCCAAATATAACCAGGGGAAACTCCAAAAAGCAGACTCGAGATCACGCGTGTTAAGGCCACCGTGCCGACTAACCCCAGAGCCAGACCCACCCCGGCGAGCTTGACGCCATTTGCCAGGATCAGCTTTAAGACGTCTTTGTTCTGCGCACCCAGCGCGAGCCGGACCCCGATCTCTCGCGTGCGTTGCGAAACGCCGTAAGACGTCACTCCGTAAATGCCAATCACTGCGAGTATCGAGGCGACCATGGCGAAGGTGGCGAGGACCGTGGCCGCAACACGCGCGGGAAATAGCGATAATTGCATGTGTTCGATCAACGTTTTCACGTCAAACAGAGGCAGATTCGGGTCGAGAGCAAGTACTTCGTTTCTTACCGCGGGAAGCGCACTCTGTGGATCTCCTGTGGTGCGCACGACTAACATTTGACCCGCCGAGTAATCCTGAGAGAGCGCTGTCCAGATGAATGCGCGCGGGTCTTCTGCGATGTTGAAGTACTTTCCGTCCTGGACGACACCCACGATCGTGAGGAATGGTCCAGTGTTGCTGGAAAAACTGATTCGCTTGCCAAGCGCAGCTGCGGATGACTTCACACCAGGGAGCAGCTTGCGGGCGAAAGTCTCGTTAACAATTGCAGTATGCGTAGCGTCTGGTTTGTCCACCTCAGTAAACTCGCGACCGTTCAGCAGGTGCGTCCCCATGGTTGCGAAGTAACGCGAACCAACCGAAGCGACCATCGCAATCGGCGCGTTCGCACCGCGCTCAGCAGGTTGTCCTTCGACATAGATGTTGTTACTCGAATAATTCAAACTAAGCGGCACAAAGTTCGTCATTGTGGCTGACCGTACGCCGGGCAACGACTCGACGTGGGAGATCAACTGTTTGTAGAACTGTTCGCCTTTTGCCTTGTCATAACCTTGCAAGCCGACGTCCAGCGACAGCATCAACGCGTTATTTGGCTTGAATCCCGGATCAAGCGTCTGCAATTGTCTCAGTGCATTTACGACGAGAGTCGCGCCAATCAACAGCACTAGTGAGAGTGCGAGTTGGGCCACGACCAATGTGCTTCGCAAACGCGAGCGGACATGTCCGGCTTGCGCAGTGGTGTCTTTTAAAGAGGGAACGAGCGCAAGACGCGTCGACTGCAACGCTGGCGCAAGTCCAAAGACTACCCCCGTAGCAAGTGAGACGAGGAATGAAAACACCATCACTCGCCAATCGAGATTCACTTCAACTGTCAGCGGAAAGTCGAGTGGAGGTCGGAAGCCAAGTAGCAAGGTAACCATCCACACCGCCAGCAATAATCCGAGCGCCCCACCCGCTACAGACAGCACTACAGCTTCAGTAAGCAATTGTCTAACTAAGCGACGCCGGTTCGCACCAAGCGCCAGTCGAATCGCGATTTCTTTCCGCCGATCGGTCGCGCGGGCCAACAGTAGTCCGGCGAGGTTTGCACAGGCAATCAACAACACGAGAGCAACGGCGGCCATCAATACCCAGGAGAAATTAACTACTGCATTACGCAGATCAGGAATGATAAAACCTGGCGGCACAATCTGAATCGACTGCCCTTCATCTACCTTTGGATACGTCTTCGCAAGTTCATTCGCGACGATATTCAACGACGCCTGCGCCTCTTGTGGAGTGACTCCTGGTTTCAAGCGGCCGATAGCGAAGAAGTTTCCGGAATCTCGATTGTCGATCCACGTCGAACCGGGCTCGACCCACTCGAGCATCGAGATCGGAACAAACATGTCAGGGGTGTAGACTAATTCGGTGCCCTTAAAGTTCTCCGGCGCGATTCCGATCACTTTGAACGCATGGTTATTCAGCAGAATGTCTTTGCCGAGTAAATTGGGATCACCTCCGAAGCGTTTCTGCCAGCCTGCATAACTAAGGACGACTACTGGATGCGCCAGCTTTGTCTGATCCTCTCCCGGTGCGAATGTGCGACCTTTAATCGCCGATACGCCGAGCACGTCGAAGTAGTTACCCGACACTTCATAGGCCCAAATCCGTTGATTGTTATCTTCACGGCTCAAACTCATCGGCGCGAATCGGTAAAGCAAGAGTCCGGCAAGTACCTGGTTGCCGTCGCGGTAGTCGACGTAGTTTGGATACGAGAAGGCGAGCATCGAGTCGTTCTTACCACGCACCGACACGGAAACAATTTCTTCCGGATTTCGGACCGGCAATGGCCGGAGCATCACTGTATTGATGAGACTGAAGATCGCGGTATTCGCGCCAATGCTGAGTGCCAGCGTTGTGAGCGCGGCTACTACGAAGCCCGGCCGTTTGATCAGGCTGCGCACTGCATAGGTGATGTCTTTCCACAAGGTTTCCATGGCTACCTCACGTCATTCGTACCTCAGCGCGACTAACGGATCGACACGTGTTGCGCGCCGAGCCGGAATCAAACAAGCTGCAAGTCCAACTACGATCAAAATCAAGGAAACGACTGCGTAAGTAACAATGTCGGTTGGTGTGACTCCAAACAGAAGCGTCCTCATCAACCGAGTTAACCCATACGCTCCGGCGACGCCAATCGCTGTTCCCAACAACGTTAGAAACAGACCGTGTCGCACGATGAGCTTCATTACGTCACTCGCCTGTGCCCCGAGCGCCATGCGGATGCCAATTTCCTGCCAACGCTGCGTTACCGCGTAGGACATGACGCCGTAGATACCGACTGTCGCGAGCACCAACGCCAATCCAGAAAAGATCGCGAGCAGCAACATGTTGAAGCGTCGTGCGGCAAAAGAAGCTGCCGACACTTCGTCCATCGTTTGCACCTTCGTGAAAGGAAGCTGCGAATCTACTTTCCAGATCTGCTGCTTAATTGCGGCAGTCATCGCCGCCGGATCAGATTGCGTGCGTGCCACCACTGTCATCCAGCGCTTCCAAGGCGCCGCTTGTGGATACGGTGAATACAACGCGGGTTGTTCCGGCAGATCGAGTCCAAAATGTTTGACGTCGCCGACGACACCTACAATGGTGATCCATTCAATTTGTGGGTTGCGCACCCAACGCACTCGCTGGCCGAGTGGATCCTCATTCTCGAAGTACTCGCGAACCATCGCATCGTTAACGATGCCAACGAGTGGTGCCTTGTCGTCGAAGTCCTGTGGTCCAAAGTCGCGCCCGGCGTGCAACGGAATACGCATGACGCGCAAGTAGTCGGCCATTACACTCCGGGTCTGAAGACTTGGTTCATCCCCGGGCGCGATTGGCGGTCGACCGTCGATGACAAAATCGTGATCCAGCCAATCGCCGCTCAACGGCAGTTCACTGATCATCGACGCTTCGACGCCGGGCAGTGAATTGATTCCGGCAAGTGCTTGCTTGCGAAAACGTGTCTGGGCCTCGACCTCTTTATACCGGGCTTCTGGCAACTCGATGCGCATCGTCACCAGATGGTCCGGATTAAAACCAGGCTCGACTGAACGCAATCGCCAGAAAGTTTTGATGAGCAGTCCAGCTCCGACTACCAGGATCAACGCAATCGCAAGTTCGGCGACGACGAACAGACTTCGTACCCGTTGTCTTCTCGAACCTGCCGTAGCGCTACGTCCGCCTTCTTTCAGAGTTTCGCCGACGCCGACCCTTGAAGTGGTCCAGGCAGGCAACAAACCGAATATGATTCCCGTCAGCAGTGCGACGCCAAACGTGAATCCCAACACCCGCGCGTCAACATTGATCTCATTCAAGCGCGGCAGATTGTCCGGCTTCAGTGAGACCAGCAAGCTAGTGCCCCAGATTGCGAACACCAATGCTCCGGCCCCACCAACTATGGACACGAGCACGCTTTCGGTTAGCAACTGTCCGATTAAACGCCAACGTCCGGCGCCGAGTGCGGCGCGGATTACAAACTCGCGTTGACGTTCTGCGCCGCGCGCCAGCAGGAGGTTCGCGAAATTCGCACACGCGATCAGCAGCACCAAACTGACCGCGGCAAAGAGGACCAACAAAGCTGTCCGCGACTCGCCCACGATGCGTTCGAGCAGCGGGATGAGTACGGTGTTGCGGTTCTTGTTGTCGGCGGGATATTGAGCAGCCAATTGCTTGTCAATGAACCGCATTTCCGCACGGGCCTGTTCGACGGTCACCCCGGGCGCGAGACGACCGTAGGTCTGAAGAAAGTGGACCCCGCGAAACTCAGCGGCTAATGGTGTCGTTACGTGCACGGGGGCCCACGCCTCGGCATTGTCGCGTGGCGCTTGGAAACCTGCGGGCATAACGCCAATGATGGTGTACGTATTCCCACTAAGTGGAATCGATTTGCCGACGATCCGTGGATCACCACTAAATTGCTTCGTCCATAGTTCATGACTTAGCACGACCACAAAGGGGCCACCAACTTTGTCGTCCTCCGCGACGATCGTTCTGCCCCGCGCTGCGTTTGCGCCAAGTACACCAAAGAAATTGCCTGTTACGAGTCCGGTGCGGATCTGAACCGGTTCGCTGCCACCCGTGTAATCGAGTGCCTGGACCACCGCACCCCCAATCTTGCTGAAACTATGCATTGCCGCTTCGACGTCGGCGAGGTCGGGTGCTGATTGATTGGATCGGAATGTGAGTAACCGTTCCGGATGCTGATACGGCAACGGGCGCAGCAGTACGGCATTTACGACAGTGAAGATCGCCGTGTTCGCACCAATACCCAGTGCGAGAGTGATGATCGCAATCGCGGTGAAAGAGGGGCGTTTCAATAAACTGCGAACGCCATACTGAATATCTTTGAACAGAGTATCCATCGTTTCTCCTCACCTGACGCAGTAGCGAACGTCTTGCCAGATAGTGTCCATGTGTCTTCCCCCTGGAACCGGTTATTCATACCTCAGCGCTATCAGAGGATCGACTCTTGTTGCACGTCGGGCCGGGATGTAACACGCGATGACGGTGACCACGAACAGAATCACCGCAACTCCCGCGAACGTATTTTTGTCGGTCGCTGGCACTTCAAACAACAGCGTTTCGATCACTCGCGTCAGCGCAAAGGAGGCGAGCAGTCCTAGTGCAACTCCGATCGCTCCGAGCACAATTCCCTGCCGGATGACGAGTTTAAAGACTGAGCTCTGTTGCGCGCCGAGCGCCATCCGCACGCCGATTTCGTGAGTTCGTTGCAACACTGAATACGACATCACGCCGTAGATGCCGACAGCCGCCATCACCAATGCGACGATGGCGAAAACACCCAACAATGTAGCGCTGAATCGCGAGGATGAAACCGATCGAGCCAGGAGGTTCTCCATAGTCCTGACGGCACCGATTGGTTGATCTGGATCGAGGTTGTGAATGACATTCCGAGCGGCTGGCGCGAGGTCAAGGGGATTCGTGCGCGTTCGGATGACAAAAGTCATTCCTGGATAGACCATCTCGGCTTGTGGCCAATAAGCCATCGCCTCGGTCTCATCAGCGAGGCCGAGGTGTTTTGTGTCTCCAACGATGCCGATGATTTCAGTCGGTACGTTGTCGTCTTTCATGTAGATCGTGACGCGTTTGCCTAAAGGATCCTGGCCCCGGAGATTCTTGCGGGCAAACGCTTCGTTTACCACAACCACGTGTCGCACCTCAGCGACTTCCTCAGGAGTAAACAGGCGACCACGCTTTAGAGGAATCTGCATCGCGTTGAAGTAATTGTCGTCAGTGACACAGATCCCAGTGATCAGGCCTGGTCCTGGCGCCGCTTTGGGTTGTCCTTCAACTTCCACAAGAGTTCCCGAATGTGGACCATTGAACGGCAGTGTGTTGATTGCGCCAACCGCTTCAACGCCGGGAAGTGCGCGGACCTGAGCGAGAGCGCTCTTGAAGAAGTTCAGTTGCTTCTGATCGCTGTCGTACTTTCGCGATGGCAAACTGACGCGCATCGTCAAAACGTTCGACGGATTAAAACCTGGATCGACGGCCTCCAGCCGGCGCAGACTCTTCAACATCAGACCAGCACCAATCAAAAGCACCAGCGCCAGAGCCACCTGGGTAATGACGAAAACATTTCGCAGCTTGTGGCTGCCTGCGGCACTGCCGACGTTTCTTCCGCCTTCCTTCAATGCGTCTTGAATTGCCAGGCGCATTGATTCGAAAGCCGGCGCAAGTCCGAAAATGATTCCGGTTATGAGTGAGATTCCCAGCGTGAACGCGAGTACGGTGAGATTGACCTTGACGTCGCGCAGGTTGTTGAGCGTCGGTGGACTGAGAGCGACCAATGCGCGAGTACCCCACCACGCCAGTAACAATCCCATGGCGCCGCCAATGCCGGCAAGCATCACGCTTTCAGTCAACAATTGACGGGCGATGCGCCAACGACCCGCGCCGAGACCAACACGCAACGCAATCTCTTTTCGTCTTGCGGCCGCGCGCGCCAGAAGCAAATTTGCTACGTTTGCGCAGGCAATTAACAAGACGAATACAACTGCACCTAAGAGAATCAACAAGGGTTTGCGAATGTCGCCAGTAATTTGGGTTTGCAAAGGAACAACCGTCACACCCCACTGAGTGTCGAAATCCGGATACTGCTGCTCCAGACGCGCACCAATTGTGTCCAGCTCGGCCTGTGCCTGTGCCAACGACACTCCGGGTTTCAACCGCGCGACGGCCCGCGCAAATCTTCCACGACGTTGGCGCAAATCGTTATCGACCTGCCACGCTGACCAAATCTCCGGCGCCTTCTGAATCATCGAAAATTTCTGAATGTGCCAACTGAAATCAGCCGGCATAACACCAATGATCGTGGCAGGCTGATTGTTCAGGGTGATGTTTCGGCCGACTATTCCAGGGTCGCCAGCGAACCGTCGTTGCCAGAGTGAGTAACTGATGACTATAACGTCAGGTGTTCCAGGCTTGCCGTCGTCCGCAAAGAACGTGCGGCCGAGAAGTAAATTGGAGCCGAGAACTGAAAACATGTTCGTAGTCGCGATCTCACCAGGCACCTCCTCGGGATCGCCATTGCCGGTCAAGTTGAAATTGAGATCGAAGAAGGCGGCCATGTCTGAAAAGACTTTGTTCTGATCCTTCCAGTCATAAAAATTCCCAAGATTGATCACGTTTCGATCGCGAGGGTTGTCCCCACGTTTCTTCTCCCACACCATGACCAACTGCTCAGGCTTTGCGTATGGCAGCGAGTTCAGCAGCACAGCGTGAACCACACTGAAGATTGCAGTATTCGCTCCGATGCCCAACGTCAAAGCGACTACGGCCACCATGGTTACAGCCGGGTTCTTCAAGAGCACTCGCGCGCCAAACTTAATGTCTTGCCAGATACCTCTCATATTTCTCCCCCAGCGACTTCAATCATTCATATCGCAAACGCAATCAACGGATCGACACCTATCGCGCGTAGCACCGGCCTCGCCCACCGTAACGTCATTACGTTCCACGCCGCGACTCGGAACTTTGTCCCAAAGGGTTACAACGCGATCGATCTGTGGAAAATCGAGTGGCTTGAGCAGAAGTGCATTGACGACACTGAAGATTACAGTGGTGCTGCCAATGCCAATAGCAAGCGTAGAAATCGCAATGGCAGAGAAGAGCGGTTGCTTCGACAAGCATCTGATGGCGTCAGGAAGATCTTTCAAAAGTGTATCCATACGTCTTCCCCCGACAGACGAGTAAATGTGGGAACACATCGACCTTACGTTTTCGCGGAATTGCGGAACGGTTGGGCCAGCGATCGCTATTTCAATTAGAGCAACAACAGCAGAAAACTAATGGTTTACGATCCAGCCATCTTCCAGGCGAATGATCCTGTTACCATAAGCGGCGTTCGTTTCGGAGTGGGTCACCTGAACGATAGTTGTGCCCTCATCGTTTAGCCGTTTAAACATATCCATGACTTCTTTTCCCTGACTTGAGTGCAGGTTACCTGTCGGTTCGTCAGCGAGAATCACTCGCGGACTCGCGACAACGGCACGCGCAATCCCGACGAGCTGCTGCTGACCACCCGATAATTGGCTCGGGAACAGATCCTTTTTGCCAACTATCTGAAACCTATCGAGCGTGTCGCAGACAATCGACTGCCGGTCCTTCCGGTTAACGTCGCGATAAGAAAGCGGCAACTCAAGATTTTCAAAGACTGTCTGGTCATCAAGCAGGTGATAACTTTGAAATACGAACCCGACGTTTCGATTGCGCAATTCAGCGCGTTTCCTTGAATTGAGCGCGTGTACCGGCACGTCATCGAAGAAGTATTCGCCGCCCCAGGATTGGTCATGCATACCGATGATGTGCAGCAGTGTCGACTTACCGGCGCCGGAAGGTCCCATGATTGAGACGAATTCGCCTGGCATGATGTCCAGGTTGATCTGGCGCAGCACGTAAGTTTTTGTCACGCCATGCGCAAAAGACTTCTCGAGATTGCGCAAACCGATCATCTGATTTCTCCGAAGCCGCTCTCTTTGAGTTCACGTTTAGCTTCTTCAATCTCGCGCCGGTTTGCACCTGCTTCCTCCTCCACAATCAATCCGTCAAACAGATGGACAATCCGATCTGCGTGCTGGGCGTAGCGCGGATCGTGTGTGACCATGCAAATCGTCGCGCCAGCGCGATGCAATTCACGCAATAGCTCCATCACCGCTTCGCCATTGGTCGAATCCAAATTACCCGTAGGCTCGTCGGCAAGGAGGATGCTTGGCTCTCCCGCAACTGCACGAGCAACGGCAACGCGTTGCTGCTGACCTCCAGACAATTGACTGGGAAGGTGCTTCGCGCGATGGGCCATACCGACGCGTTCTAACGCCGCCGTAACCCGCTTCTTCCGTTCGCTCGCACTCATGCCACGATAGGTGAGTGGTAGCTCCACATTTTCATACACCGTGAGGTCTCCAATGAGATTGAAGCTCTGGAAAATAAAACCGACTTCTCGATTGCGAATACGCGCGCGTTCCGACAGCGAAAGATTCTCGACTGGGTGCTCGTTCAGCACATACTCGCCGCCGGTCGGGGTGTCGAGCAGGCCCAGAATCGATAAAAGAGTGGACTTACCGCATCCGGATGGCCCCGCGATAGAGACATACTCGCCTTGCTTAATATCGAGGTGGATGCCAGACAGGGCATGCGTTTCAACTTCGTCTGTATAGAACACCTTCTTAACGTCGGAAAGGTGGATGAGGGGATCGGTTGAACTCATTCAGGTCTCCTTCTAAGAGTCACGGACATACTTTTAGAGCTTGCGTGCGTCGTTTAAGCGGACGCGCAGCTAACGCACGCGGATTCGCTGATAACTATCGACCGAACTTGTATCAGACAAGATCACCTGGTCGCCTTCATGTAAACCACTCAAGATCTCTATCGTGCTGACGGAGTACCGGCCGAGTGCTACCGTTGTACGAACGGCTTCTGTTCCATCGCCCACAAGGCGGAACATGCCGACAGTTTCTTGTCCTTGCCCAAAAGCAGGTCGTCCCACATAAAGCACGTTTTCTAGTCGTTCGAGTTCGATCGTTCCATCGACACTCAGATCAGGCCGCGCACTGGGAGGTAATGGACCTGTCAGTTCGGCGTCAACGACGAATGTACCCTCGCGCGCGGCCGGATCAATTCGAGAGACTCGACCTTGAATGATTCCATTGCGCGTGTCCACAGCTACGGGTTGGCCCAACTTCACATCTTTGATTTGCGTCTCTGCAATCTTCAACTCGGCCTTGAGCGATGCAGGATCAGCGATACGAGCGATATTAAAACCGGTGGTTACCTGCTGACCTTCCTGCACAGAAACCTGTTGCAGTACACCGCTCGTCCCGGCACGTACCTTCAACGCATCGACTTGATCCTTCTTCAACTTCGCCAGGGCCCTTAGCTGCAGTAGGCGTGACTGCTGCGCATTGATTTGAGCTTTAGTTGCCTGGCCGCTGATTGCCAGTCGTTGTTGTTCAACTTTCAAGCGATTCGCCAAATCCTGTACATGAACACGCGATATTTTCAGCATCAAGTCGGCAACGAGGCCTTGCTTGGCCAGCACTTCGTCCGCATCAAACTGAAGTTTTGCCTGGCTGTATTCAGCATTTATTGAGGCAATTGCGGACTGTTGCGTCATGCTGTCGCTTTGCAGTCGCACGCGCAGATTTTCCAGGTCAGCTTCTGCTGCTTTCACTTGAAAGTCAGCATCTATCGCCTGCTGTTCCATCTGCGGGTTCGACAGTTCGACGACTACTGTGTCAGCGCCTACCTCGACACCGGCTTGAATCAGAATCTTCTCGACGCGGCCGTCTGCCGGCGCCGGCACCCAGCGAGTCAATTGAGGGACGAGTGTTCCGTTACCTCTAACTTCACGCACCATCTCGCCGCGTTTCACAGTGTCAATCACTGCTGTCGCTCGATCGAGAGCGGGCGCGGCCGGCTTTAGTTTTGTTAGACCATAAGTAATGCCACCAATTGCGATAACACCGATCACGATGACGACGACTGTACGAATTCTCTTTTTCAGCTTAGCTTTCTGGGGTCGCTTGATATCCATAAAGTCGTACGAAGGCAGAGTTATCCGGGCAGTCTTAGATCAAAGGCTGTGCCAGCAAAGCGAGGTGCGGTTTTGATGCTGCCGTGTTTGTGTATTGCGAGAATTTTTTTGGATAGCAGGCTGAGAGACCTGCTATCCGGCGTTTACTTCACGTGAGGTCCTGGCAGTGGTTAGTTTCGCTTTCGGGACGCGTCGATCCCAATTTTGAGAAAACGATCGCAGAGCTATCCGAGATTTCGGACTGACGGAGCCTCAGCTTGGGCCAACCTTGGTCATAACTGCACTTCTGCGTTTTCAGGCACACTCGAGCCAGACAAAATCGATTCCCTACAACCGACAAGCTACCTGAGTCAAACCGCATCTTTGCGTTTTACAGCAAACACCTTCACGCTGGCCGCATAATCATTAACGTTGTATTTGTTCATTAACTCGCGTAGCTGTTTGTGGATCTGTGCCTCGGATGTCAATTCTTCAGCGGGAGCACAGCAGACTGAGGCGGCAGCGGCGTTTGCTTTTCCGATCTCGATTTTTTGGGGAGAACAACACCCTGATTGATTATCAACCTTTGAATATGCGTTTAGGTCAGCACCACTCTTGATTACTTCAACGGCTGAGAATCCAGCTTCGAGCAAACCATTCGTGTAATCATCAATTGAAATCGCTCCGCTAATGCAACCAACATAGGCCAGGACGTTGGCTGACAACTCCGCAGGTAATGGTTGCTTCAGCGCGATATCGCTCACAGCAACTCGACCGCCCGGCTTCAGCACTCGCGCGATTTCCTTGAAGACTGCCTTCTTATTTGGCGCAAGGTTGATAACACAGTTGCTAATGACGCAATCAACAGACGAGTCCGCCAGTGGCAACTTATCAATTTTCGCCAGGTGAAATTCGACGTTTGCGGAGCGGTTGGGCTGGCGTGCAGCGTTACGACGCGCAAGGGCAATCATCTCTGGCGTCATATCGATGCCGATAGCCTTACCAGTGGGACCTACTTTTTGTGCAGCAAGAAAGACGTCAAGGCCACCTCCCGAGCCGAGATCGACGACCACCTCACCTTCACGCAGCGACGCATGAGCTGTGGGATTACCGCAGGACAATCCCATGTTGGCTTCTGCTGGTATCGAGGCAAGCTCAGCAGCTGAATAGCCGAATGCTTCGGCAACAGCTTTCACTCCTGCTTGTTGCGACGAGAGGTTACTTTGCGCTACCGCGCCATATCTGGACCGAACGGCGTTTTCAATATTTTCGGACATACTCACTCACCTTTCTGTCGGCGTACCGACACCACAAGATTACATACCAGCTACATATACGTCAAGCCATATGCGTAAAGTTTCCTGATTTTGTTCGCTGGGAATTTTTGCGCAGTGCCGGCGGTCAATCCCAGGAACTGAAAGAGTGGAGAACCCACCTCCCACCACGCCTATCGGACATTAACGGTGAAGGTGTGTGGATGTAGTCTTCACGAACAAACCGTCCAGAATCTATTCGCGATTTACAAGCCGCCCGCTCTGCTTCCTTCAAATCTGATTAACCTGACTAAAGCACTAAGGGAATTCGCAACGAACCTAATTGCCTAATTTCACCTCGCATATCGGCCTGCTGGCACCATTGTTGCCAATTGTTGATGGAGAGGACGGGTGAAAACACGAAAGCATACAGTCGTAGAGCGTAATTCACAGTAAAGGACAAAAAACAATGAGTACACCGAGAGCAGCTTCGGGGACGGTTCAGCCGGGTTCTCCGGAACATATGATGTCGCGCCTGTTGGATTTCGAGCCTAAACAAGCTCCGTTCTTTACTCTCTATCTCGATGCGCGCGTCAATGAACACGGTCGGCGTACGATCGAACCTTTCATTCGTAAGCGACTCTACGAGAGAGCTCGCCAGTACGCACCGAATACACTGGAGCGAGAAAGTTTCGACGCAGACGTGGTACGCGTCAATCGCTATCTACAAGCGGATGTCAAACCACCAACGCAGGGCATTGCGATCTTCGCGTGCTCAGCCGCGAACGACTTTTTCGAAGCAGGGCAGTTTGAAGCCCCGATTGAGCGCAATCAACTCTTCGTCTCAGATCGGCCTCATCTGTACCCGCTTGCACGATTGATCGATCAGTATCGCAGGTATGCTGTGGTGGTCGCAGATACAAACTGTGCGCATATTTTCGTCTTTGCTGAGGGACGAACTCTGGATCGCAAATCAGTGCAGAACGTAAAGACAAAACACGCGCAAATCGGTGGCTGGTCTCAAAACCGTTATCAACGACACGTCGAAAATTATCATCTCCACCACGCAAAAGAGATTGTCGAAGTACTGGAAGGTACCGTTCGAGAAGACAACATCGAACAAATCATTCTTGCAGGTGACGAAACTACGATCATTCCACTGCTGCGCGAACAATTGCCGAAGGACCTGCTCCTGCGCGTTGTCGATCAGACAAACCTGGCTATCGATACGCCCGAGCACGATGTGCTGGAAGAATCCCTAAAACTGTTTCGACGCCACGACTCACTCACCGATATTCAAAAAGTTCAACAGTTGATGAATGAGTACGGAGCTGACGGTCTGGCTGTTATCGGACCTGCTGACACAATCGCCGCCGCCTCGAACGGTCAAGCTGAAGAGATACTAATAACGGCCACGCCCGCCAAACTGCAATATGATGAGGCGGAGGTTAACAAGGTCTTAACTCTTTACGGCGGAGATAGGCCAGCTTCATTGGACCAACGCTCGGTCGCCGATGAACTGGTCAAGCGTGCGACGCAACTGTCGTCAGCCCGTGTCACTTTCATTGAGGATTCGAACGTACTCGAAGATGTTGGAGGAGTTGGCGCGTTACTGCGTTACCGGATTTCACGGGAGCATGCAGTTCCTTATGAAGACGGCGGCTCAATTCCACAATCACAAGCACTCGTTAAAGAGGGTAACCGTGATGTCTGACAAGGATCGCCAAAAGAAACAGCACGACCGAAAGACAAGAACAATCAACAAATCCGCGAACGCGCCAACCAGGCTCAACAGCGCGCTAATCCGCGACACCAGGCGCGCGATGAGTCGAACTTGACCGACACGCAACCCGCACCTGTCGCGGAGACAAAGTTGACGCAGTAGCAACCTTAAGTGATTAAGCCGTCATCCTTCTCAAGGATGTCGCGCACCCACCACTCGTGCTTCTCATGAATCTGCACGTGTCGTGAGAAAAGATCCACTGTGCCGGGATCATTCTGCTCATCGGCCAGTCGTGCAGCGAGCCGCATGTCCTTGATCACCTGTAATAGATTCGCGTCCGCCTCTTGCAGCATCTCTCGCATTGTTTGATCGCGTTCGGCAGGCTTCACATTGGCGTTTGCGAGAATGTCGTCAGGTCGGGAGACCGGGTCTTGTCCGATCATGCGCAAGCGCTCGGCAAAATCGTCAACAGTAGCGAGCACCGCTACTGCAAACTCATCAAACAACAGATGAAGATCTCGGAAAAGCGGTCCGAATGTTTGCCAGTGATAATGTTTGTAGTTCGTATATAGAACAAATGCGTTAGCGACCTGTCGTTGCAATTGCTCGACGATCACATTTGACGCGGTGTTTTCCTTCGACACTTCGCGCGCAAGTTTTTGCGTTGGTGAGGCTTCTCGCCGTTGCGCCGTTGCGCTGCTTTCAGTGATGTTTGCCATACTTCCACCTCGTATGCAGACCTGTTCGGATTATTTCTTTCGTGTTCTGGCTGCCTTCTTTGCCGATGCCGATCGCTCTTCGCTCGATCGCTTTCGGGCGGCGGATTTCGCGTGTCGCGAGAGGGCTGTTTTGGAGGCAGCGCTATGCGGCTCCCGTTTCAACGCCTCTAGCCGTGCTTTTGACCGTTTACTAGACGACTTGGTTCCGGAGTTCGCCTTTTGCAAATCTCGTTTAGCTTGTTCGCGAGTCCTTTCCGTCGCCTCACCTTCCTGTGGCGCCGGCAATTTGACTCCGGCGCGGCGTGCTTTCGATAAACCGATTGCAATTGCCTGTTTAGTCGACCTCGCTCCGTGTTTCCCCTCACGAATGTGATCCATCTCTTCGCGGACAAATTCGCCGGCTTGTGTAGTGGGCGATTTGCCTTCCCGTTTATCTTTGCGCGCGCGGTTGACTGTTTCCTGTTCGGGCATGCTTGCTCCTTTCTGGGCACGTGCATCAGCGCAGCGTTACGTGCCGATCACTGTCATTTGTAAGCGGGGTTCTTAAGGGGAACTAAGCTGAGGGGTTTCCGATTGCAGTTATGGTCTGCCTACGATTTAAAGATGTCAAGCGACTGAATACAAGCTGAGGGAATGGCCAGCAGTTCATTAGTGGCGATACCGACACAGAGCGGACTCCACACTGATAAGTGATACTCGGGCAGCACTAGCCCAGGTGACGTTACCCACGTGGCCATTCGCTGCACGCTGAACTTGCGGAAACGCGAATCAGTGTTACGCGCATATTAATGCCAACAAGCGAAGCTGTGAGACCCCTATCGTGCGCCGTAGACAGTGGTTACTTACGCGTCGCTCCTCATACAACTACTGCTTTGCAGTTGGCGACGTTATACGGCGATTCTCGTATACTGGCCCCTATGAAACTGGTCTTCATTCACGGTGCTCCCGGCGTCGGTAAGCTCACTGTGGCTCGTGAACTCGGGCGGATCAGTGGCTACAAACTGTTTCACAATCACCTGACCGTGGATCTTGTCGGCTCTGTTTTCGAGTTTGGCACGCCATCGTTTGTGCGATTGCGCGAGCAGATTTGGTTAGATGTTTTTCGTGAAGCCGCACGAAACGACGTGTCGCTAATTTTTACGTTTGCTCCCGAAACGACCGTCGGAAGCAATTTTGTAAATCTTGCGTGTGAGACTGTGCGTTCCGAAAACGGGTCACTGATTTTTGTCGAGCTAACATGTACTGAGAAGATTCTTGAAGTGCGGTTAACTGATGCTTCTCGAAAGGGGTACGACAAGCTGCACAGCGTTGAGCAGTATCAAACTCTGAAAGCGGCAGGCGCCTTCGCAGTTGAATCGCCGCCAGTTGATTTGTCATTGGATACCACGGAACGTACGCCCGCTGATTCCGCAGACGTAATCTACCAGTTCATTAAGAGGTAAGCGGTTCGCCTGGCAAGCACCAAATTCCACAAGCGCGCGTGAGTGATATTTGGCAGTACAGTACAACGCGTTGAAAAACCGGGCAAAAAGAAATTTAGTTTATCTTTGATAGTAGCAAGAGGGGTGCAACTGCGAAGTTTCACCCCCTTTCGCTGTCTTTTGCGGTTCGACAAATTAGAAGGTGAATTTAAGCGCCAATTGTACTTGTCTGGGATCACCTACACCCTGACGCAAGAAGCCGTCGAAATTGAACAAAGCGGCCGTGCTCAGTGGATTAATGTTGTTGGCATTGTTGAAAGTATTGAACATCTCGATCGTGGGAATCAGAGCGAAACGTTCGCCGAACCTGAACGGTCGCTGGATACGCCAATCAAACGAGAAATATTGGTTGTTTTTACGCGCATCGTTTCGAGAGGGATTCGCCAGAGACCGAGGATGTGAAGTTATCGGCTGAGCGGTGCGCCCCTGCACGCGGAAGTTTCCCTCGAGATGCCAGGGCATTTCGACAAAGGAAAACAAATTGAATTTGTGACGAATGTCTCGATCCGAAAGCGCATAATCCAACTGAAGGTTGTTCAAGCTAACCGATCGATCTGTGAATGGATCGCGCTCGTTCGAATCATCATCTTTGTCTTTCGAAAGAACGTAGTTCCATTCAAACTGGTATCGTCTACTAAAACGCTTGCGCATGCCTACAGTGAAACCGTTGTAAACGGATTTGCCAACAGCGGCAGCAACGAAGACGTCGCCCAATCTCGGCGCAAAGATCCCAAGACTACCGTAATTCAGGAAGCGCGTTAGATGTACGCCTTTGGAATGCGTGAAGTCAAAATACACGGAGATATCGCTTGCTAGTTCCTGTTCAAAAGCGACGTTGGTTGTGTAGATGCGCGGGTTTGCATAGTCCTTACTGAATACGCGGACGCCACTAAAGCACGGGAAAGGATTTCCCAGACATGAGCTCGCTGTGGGAGTGACCAAGTCGGGCCACGTGGGAAGAATTGTCGGATTGGCAAACAACCCTCCTGCGATTGTTTGTTGCTGCACGCCGTTGGTGGTGATCGAGCCCACCTGCGACAGCATGTTCTGACGCGCGTAATAAATTCCATAGCTCGCACGCACGACCGACTTTCCCTTTTTTGAAACATCCCAGGCCAAACCGACGCGTGGCTGGAATTCTTTCTTCGGACTGTGCAACGTTCCGTCTGACGGAAATCTGGGATCGCTGAGTGCAAAGCCGTATGCAGTCGCCGATGGATCGACTGTCGGCTTAGGAAAGATCTGGGCCTCCCATCGCAATCCATAGTTGAGAGTTAAATTAGACTTAACTTGCCATTTATCTTGTGCGAACAGAGCGTAGTCTTCGTTGGTAACGCTGGAAAAACCTGCTGCATCAGTCGCCGGTCCATTTGGTCCTGCGCCCTGGAGGAACAGCAACAGCGGAGTGATGGCTCCGGTGCAAGATGGCGCTGACAAACTGGTCCATGAGCCGTCCGGACATTGTCCTGCGCTTGGCCCGAAGCCGGCGCCAAGTGCAGCGGGTGATGCGTATCGAAGGAACCCAGTTACAGTATTGAACAAATAACGACCAGTGAAGAACCCACGAAACACCTGGCTGTTCAACGTATGAATCCATTCACCGCCAAACTTCACGGTGTGGTTGCCGGTTACAATTGAGAAGTTATCTTTTGCGTGCGTTCGCCACAAAGTCTCGTCAACATTGGGCTGCAGGAAAAACGGATTGCCAAAACGGAACGATGTCTCGTTTGGGTTAAAACCACCGCCGGCACCCGTGTCCGCCGGTAGATTCGACTGGATGGCCGAACGTGGCCGCAATTCGCGGGTGTACGAAAAGTGGGCTTCATTGACTTTCGTTGGCGAGATCGTGCTGAAAAGGTTGAGGTTAATAACATTGATTTTGGATGGTCCTTCGGTACCGTTTGCGGAGTTGCCATACGTTGCAACGTCGAAGGTTTGATTCGTATTCTTCGAGTAATCGAAATTGTACGAAACGGCAAGCTTGTTCGAGGCGTTCAGGTCCCAGTCAGTCTTACCGAGAAACGCATAGTTCTTAATCGGGTGCTGCACCGGCAACCCTTCGTCCTGACCACGCGACGTATGTATGAAATTGATCAGCGCAAGCCGTTGGCAATCGGCATTCGAATTAATTAGAGACTCACTAGTGGCAATCGTCGGCGCTGACACGGGACAGGGCGTTGTTCCTGTTTGTTCGCTAAGGTTGGCCCGTGTAAGGTTTTCGCGAATTCCTTCGAAAGCGAAAAAGTAAAAGGCTTTGTCTTTCTTGATTGGGCCACCGATAGTGCCGCCGAATTGCTCGCGGTGGAAATCCCGGAGCGGCTTGCCGTCGGAAGTGTTTGCACTCAGCGCTTCAAGTCGCTGGAAATGGAACACACTTCCGTGGACACTGTTTGTGCCCGATTTTGTGATGACGTTGATAACGCCGCCCGCAGTTCTACCAAACTCCGCGCTCGCGCCGGTCGGCACAACCTGAAATTCCCTTACTGCTTCCAGCGTGATGTCGATGGCAGCGCGCTGGCCGCCCAACTGTTCTCCGAAGAAGCCGTTGTTGTAGTCACCGCCGTCCAAACTGACATTGTTGAAGACACCGCGTTGGCCCGCAAAAGTGATTTCGTCGCCGTCTGGTCCCTGAACAACGCTTACACCCGGAGTTAGGGTCAACAGATCTTCAAACTTGCGACCGAGAATTGGTGTTGTACTCACAGCAAGTTCGTTAATCGTGGTGCTCGACTCAGTCTTAACAGTGTCAACCGTGGGGGTCGCAGTCACGGTAACGCGCTCTTCAACTTGAGATACCTTCATGGTCACAGGCAGGTTTAAGGCCTGGCCCACTGTCAGATCCGCTTTCTCAACTACAAGAGTCGCAAACCCGCTCTTCATTACAGTCACTGTGTAACGACCAGGAGGCATTTGTAGCGCAACAAACCGGCCCTCATCGTCTGTTGTCGCGTTTCTTACAAAGTTTGTATCAGTGTTTTTTACTTCCACCGTCGCGCCTGGTACCGCTGCGCCATTAGGATCTACGACTGTACCCTGAACAGTTCCAGTAGCGATTTGTGTTTGTGCATTCGCTCCAACACTGAGAGCGATTACGGCAAACAGACAAATAGCAAGGCTTTTGCACCACGAGGCAAGGGGGCAAAATAAAACGTTCCGCATGATTTTTCTCCTATGGCTTAAACTGACGTTGCGAGAGATCTTGCTAGAAATAGAGCGGTCCGGGTTGAAGTCGGCTCATGTTAGTGAAGTGCCTTGTAACTGTCAATAATTTCGAGCGGTAAATCGGATGCAGGAGAGACCGTCATTACCGCTGCTGTGGCTTCACAATCTCACAGGTGTCCTGAGCCCTATGAGACAACCGACTCTTCTTTCACAGTTTGCGATACCGGGTGGGTACTACGCCTCGCGGACGAAATCCATTTATCATTAGTTGGCTAACCTGGTTCTGCGTTCAACAACAGCCGCTGAAATTCCTCCAGATAACGACCCACATGTAGCCCGTCCATTAATGCGTGGTGCACTTCCACGGAAACCGGCAAGTAGACGCGGTCACCCTCCTTCATAAACTTTCCGAACGCGATTTTCGGTACGGAATCGCGACGTCTCCAATTGCGAGCATGCGAAAAACTCGTAAAGGAAATCCACGGCAGAGTTGTGAAATGGATCACCGCATCCACTTCGTCCCGTGGCTTGAAGTTTACTCCGCCTGCAAGAACATCAGCGACCGCTCGCGATGCTCCAGTTAAAAATTGCTGAAAGTCGGGCTCGTAATTAAACCGCGCGAAGCTAAATGATTCATTTGGCAACAACACCGTCGTCGCACCATGAATCACTGGATGAATGACAACACCCTCTGCTCGTAGGCGGTATCGAAAAGGTTCCACCTCATTGCCGGCACGTAATCCCGCATAATGGTACGAAAGCGTGACATTGGTCGCCGTTGACCGGCAGCGCGCAAGCAGCTGAGTGATATCTACCCGCGTTGAAACATTGAAGTAGGGCTTATCGAAATTCTTGAAGTACTCGAAGGTCTCTCGACGTGTCCAGGAGTTGAGGTCCAGGTATCGGGTCATGGCGGGATTGTACGCGATCTAAAATTCCTGGTTTAGTCTCTGGCGGTGCTGTAGTAAACTTTTCACCTTCAAAATGAAATCATTCAAACTTAGAGCTAACGTTTTCCTTGCCGGAATAGTTCTGCTTTCGCTCGTGCTCGTGGTGGTCACTCCCGGTCCTTCATCAGCTGAACCTGTTACTATCGATCAATCTCTGGACTTAACACCCGCAGGTTCGCTTTTGATGGACTCAACAACACGCCAACCTGCGGTCGGTGCGTTGACGGTTGCGTTCGTGCGCACTCCGGACCACAGCGGCCCCGAAGGAACTGGAAGATACTTGATTGGGGTCAACAGCGGCTACGGCGTTCAGTTTAATGCCGCTACAAACCGAGGCCAGCAATCACTCGCCGTCATCGATCTCATCGCCCGACCTGCTCCAGTGGTAGTGCAGAATGTCTATTTCCCTTCCCCCCAAAGCGTGAATGTAGGGTTGGTCTTCGCTCCTGAGCCCGATCAGGACGGGACATATGCAATGTATGCTTCAGGAGGTTTCGAAAACAAGATCTGGATCTTCACTTTCGACCCACATTCGCGGACCCCGATCACTCCCACATCACCTGGTCCAAATACCGCTGTTGGGGCGCCATTTATCGACGTCACCGGATTTTCAAAGGCGGCGCCCTCGCCACGTTATAACGCCGAGCGCGCACCCGTTTATCCTACAGGCTTATCAATCAGTCCTGACGGCAAAACGTTGTTCGTCGCAAATAATCTCGCCGACAGTTTAGGTGTCGTGCGCGATCTTCGTGGAAGTCGAAAACTGGAAACAGTTTCTTTAGTCGGCCACGCCGCACGCGCATCCGCACACTTTACGTATCCTTACTCAGCGCTAGCCATTCCAGTCGATAGAATTCGGCCGCGGCAGTTACAACCGCTAAAGATTTACGTTTCCCTTTGGAACGACAACTCTGTCGCGGTAGTGAGTTTTGTCGACAGTCAACCAAGGGTTTCTTACGTGATGGTGGGGCACCATCCTACCGCGATGATTGAAGACCCTCACCGTCACCGACTTTATGTCGTGAATTCTGATGACGACAGTGTTTCAGTTATCGACACCGATACCGACCGGGAAGTTAAAAGAATTGATGTGCGAGTTTCGGAAGCAGCGCCGCCGGGCAACAGTCCGGAAGGATTGGCATTGGATTCAGAAGGTAAGACGTTGTATGTGGCGAATGCACACAGCAACTCACTTGCTGTTATTGATCTTTCTTTCGAAAAACGAGCCGAGACTGGCGCACTTGGTGGCGTTCGAGGATTCATTCCGACTGGCAAATATCCATCAGCAGTAACCGTAGTAGGTTCGAGATTATTTGTCGGTAATGGGAAAGGCACAGGCGTTGAGAACTCGTCGGTAATATCGAATAACTCTGGACAGGCGCCTAACACACCGAATGATCGATTTCCAAGGGGCACTGGCAGAGCGATGGCGCAAGGCGGGCAGTACAGTGTCTCGGTTGTATCGGGGAACATTAGTGTCATCAATGAGCCCTCCGATCCCCAATTGGCCCAGTACACCCAGCAGACGATGCGCAACAACGGTCTAATTAAGCTATCTGACCCGAAGCAATTTCAGCGCCCGCCTATCAAACATGTGATCTACATCATCAAGGAGAATCGCACCTACGATCAGGTGTTCGGGGATATTGAGAGTGCCGGCGACGGATCACACGCTGACGGGGATTCCGATTTGGCGATTCTGGGAAATGGCGAAGCGGCCGCGCGTTTTGACGGCACCAGACAGCAAATCACTCCGAATCATCGAGCTCTGGCCTTGCGCTTTGGTTTATTTGACCGGTTCTTCGCCAATTCCGAAGCGAGTCCGGATGGACACAATTGGTCCACTGCTGCGTTCTCAAGCGATTACGTCGACAAAGCATTCCGCTGGGAATACAGTCGACGTGGCCGCGGTTATGATTATGAAGGGTTCAACCGGCTGCCTAATTATGAACCGATCAGGGGTGCTCGTCCCCTTTTTGAGCGGTCTGTCAATGCTGAGGATGTCGCAAACTTCATGCGACAGTTCGTTCCCTATTTGCATGGTTCAAGAGACGTTGCGGAGCCGGGCACACTTTACCTTTGGGATGCGGCCGCGCGTGCTGGTCTCACTTACCGGAACTACGGCGAATTCATTGCGACGATCTCTGCGGCAGATGTTGCGGCCATTAAAACAAACCGATCAAAGTCGTATCCCGATGTGACTGAAACAGTTTCGGCTTTTCCGACAAAAAAGACGCTTGAAGGACATTACAGCAACGCATTCCGAAATTTCGATCTCGATACTCCCGACGCGATGACGGTGGATTCCTATCGAGCAGCTAAGGAATCCGGTGCCGCCCCTGGCGCTTTCATCACAAAAACGCGAGAGGAGCCTTTATTCAATGGTGTATCTCGTGTGGGAGCCTGGCTGGAAGATTTTCAAGGATTCGTTGCCGATCGCGAAGCCGGCAGACCCGATCGCATGCCAAATCTGTCAGTGATGCGGTTGCCCAACGACCACACCGATGGGCTCCGCGCGCGAGCGCCGACACCTCAGTTCTACGTCGCAGACAATGATTATGCGGTCGGCTTGCTGGTGGAAGCGGTCTCTAGCAGCCCTTACTGGAAGGACACTGCTATATTCATTGTGGAAGATGACGCGCAAGATGGTCCGGATCATGTCGACGCGCACCGCACAGTTGCGCTCGTTATCAGTGCGTACAATCGACCGGGTGTGTTGGTTCACGACATCCACACGACTGTCAGCATGATCCGAACAATCGAGCTCCTGCTCGACATGTCGCCGATGAACCAACTCGATGCTACTGCCGTACCGATCGATGTTTTTCGGAGTGAAGCTGACCTGCGGCCCTATCACGCGCTGTTCCCGAACGTGTCTTTGTTAAATCTGACCACTCCACCACCTCGTGATTCAGTGACGGCGTATTGGATGAAAAAGACAGAGGAGCAAGACCTGTCGCACGCAGACATGGCCGACCCGCAGATATTGAATCACATAATCTGGGCCTCAGTGCGAGGACGTGTGAGCATGCCGCAGGTTAGTAGACTGCCCGCTTTCGACGCGCTGCGACTCGGTTTGAAAGTCCAAAACGAAGAGTTGGCTCGAGGCGATAAGGAAGATCTCGGCAGGTAGCTTTTTCGGGCATGCTGCTTCCGGCTGCAAATTTCACGGGTTGAAATAAAACTTGGTAAGAACTGTAGTCTTGCACATCTCACCTTTTAACTAGTGGATTGGCAAAGTATCCCGGACGATAACGCAACTGCAGTTGCTCCTTGCTACGTTCAGCATTAGTAATCTCAATTTTTACCTGCCGATAAGAACCGTCTCGCCTCTTGTTTGTCGACGAATAGGCCAGCAGATACTGCGACCGCAGCTCCAACTCGATTTCAGCAAATGCCGCTTTCAAATCTGCATCTTTCTTCGGAAAGAATGCGCGGCCACCTGTAAGTTCCGAAACGGCTCGCAACGCATTTCGATCAATACCAGGATCATCATCGCCTATCCCGATTCCATAGATTGTCACCTCATTTTGAAGTGCCTGCTCTATCGCGACATTACGTGGTAATCGACTACTCGTATCCTGTCCATCAGTTAATAAAATGATCGCGCGACGACGTGTGGATGAGGTTCTGCTTAAAACGTTGTCTGACGTCAGTGCGATGGCTTCCCATATAGCGGTACTGCCCTCTTCCGGCGGCCGCAGCGTGCCTGGACCACTCGTTATTCCCGTTAACGGTTTACCGCTCCCCAGATAGCCAGGTAACGCTATGTCCACTGATTGAAGAGAACGAAATACATTCAGGACGTTGTTAGTGAGATTCTGCTCGAGAAACGCCGCATGCGTGAATGGAATAATGGCAACCTCGTCTTTGCTTGACTGAACTGCCGTCTCAATGAATGCGCGTGCTGCTGCTTTCTCTTTTGGCAGAGTCTTTTCCTCAGAACCACTAACATCGATCAGGAATGCGATTGACAGTGGCCGATCGGTTTCTTTCTGAAAGGTCAGAAGTTGCTGAGGAACGCCGTCTTCGAAGACGCGAATTTCATCTTCACGCAGATTATTGATGAATTGTTTCTGTTTATTTGCGGCGGTGAAGAGCAGGTTCGTTACGTCAGTGTCTACGCGAACGACATCGTTATCATCGACCGGAGTCTGGGCCACCGCTGCCCGAAAGACAAGAGATAATATGACGGCAAACAGTAGCTTCATTTGTGCTTTCTATCAGGTGACTGCGAAACAAATGTCGTAGCCGCTGAAGCGGGCCAGTAGAACAGATAATCGAGCGTCGCCAATTCTTTGGCCTTAACGGACTTGCTTATGAGGTTGGCTCGCAAAGAAGCAAGAACCTGGCAGTTTTTACACAGAGCTGATATGGCTTCACAACCCTGTCAAAGCCTTGAATTCCGGCCACATCTGGGCAGCCCATAATTCGTAGCCTTTGTCAGATGGATGAAAACCGTCGCTCGATAGATATTCTGGATGTTTCGGTAGCTCGCTATGTGTTATCGCGTAAA
>JBHEMC010000033.1:0-42046 GCA_046262775.1 Pyrinomonadaceae bacterium
ACACCTGAGGGTTACGTCTACCTCGTGATGGAGCTTCTCGAGGGCCGTACGTTGCGAGATGTACTTGCCAAAGAGGCGCCCCTCGACGTTGCCCGCGCGGTTTCTATTATGTTGCAAACGGCGGCTGCTGTAGCCGCAGCACACCAGGCCGGCATCATTCATCGCGACCTGAAACCCGCCAATATTTTTATCGCTCAGAAGTCGGACGTTCCGGCTATCGTAAAAGTTCTCGACTTTGGAATTGCGAAGCTCGCTGTTGATTCGTTGGAGGAAGAGGAACCGCTCGCGCTAACGCAGGTGGGAGCGATGATTGGTACGCCACGTTACATGTCGCCCGAACAATGTGATGGTCTTGAGTTAACGCCCGCCGCCGACGTTTACAGTTTGGGTGTGATTCTTTACGAGATGCTAACGGGTATGGTCCCATTCAGCGGGTCAACACCGCTGGCGATTGCATTGAAGCACGCGTCGGAATTGCCGCGTGCGCCAAGAGAGATTGTTGCTTCCATTCCTATCGAGCTTGAAGCTCTTGTTCTACACGCAATGGAGAAGCGACCACAGAATCGTCCTGGCGATGCTGCCGCATTTCGATCTGAGTTATTAGCAATTGCCGAACGTTTAGGTCTTGAACATCACGCATTGACGAACTTGCCGGATCTGGAACTGCTGCGTGGTGCAGGAGTTGAATCGCCATCAGGTCGTTTGGTAATAGATATTTCACGACTTCGCGAGACGCTGTCTAATTCAGCGGCAGCTTCTGACTTAACACTTGTCAGTCAAAAACCGGAAATATCGGTTAGTGGTAATACCATTCAGGAATCGGGCGGTCGTAATGATTTTCCCAGAGTGAGCATTTCGGTTAAGCGTGGCAGCTTCGGATCACAAAAGCTCTTGTTGGTTCTAGCAGTCGCGGCCATCTTGGTTTTTGCCGTAGGATTTCTGGCTGCCCGGTTACACAATACGACAGCCGGAACAAACGTTAATGCAGTGCCGGTACCTTCCCCAACCGCGAGCCCATCGCCGTCACCTCAGGCGTCACCGAA
The DNA here is from genome assembly GCA_046262775.1 of Pyrinomonadaceae bacterium. Taxonomy (GTDB): domain Bacteria; phylum Acidobacteriota; class Blastocatellia; order Pyrinomonadales; family Pyrinomonadaceae; genus PSRF01. The sequence continues at coordinate 1,044 of JBHEMC010000033.1, forward strand.
GCGCCAGCCGAGTCCAAAACCTTCTCCTTCTCCATCGCCGGAGAAGAAGAAAGGATCGAAGGTCGGTTCAATCGTGAACAAGGTTAAGCGTATACTCAAAAAACCATTTTAGAGACAAGAACGAATGACATCTCAGCTCAACGAATCGCCGGGAAAATCCTTTGCAGTCGGTGATGTAGTATTTGGCGATGGTCGCTTGACGATTATCGCTGGCCCATGTGTGGTTGAAAGCCAAGAGCACGCTCTCATGATGGCTCGCGAATGTTCTGAACGCGCCAAATCAGCCGGCCTCGACTTTGTCTACAAGTCTTCGTTCGATAAAGCCAATCGTTCGTCGATCAAGAGCTTCCGCGGACTGGGGATGGACCTCGGACTGAAGGTGCTGCAGCGCGTTAAGGAAGAAGTCGGAGTACCAATCCTTACCGATATTCATGAGGTGTCGCAGGTTGAGCGAGTGGCTGAGGTTGCCGACATATTGCAGATCCCGGCATTTCTCTCACGACAGACAGATCTTGTTGTTGCAGCTGCAAAATCGGGTAAGGCGGTCAACGTCAAGAAAGGACAATTTCTTGCGCCGCACGACGCCCGTAACATCGTGGAGAAGGCGAGGGAAGCAGGATGCGAAAAGCTGCTGTTGACCGAAAGAGGCGCAAGTTTCGGCTACAACAATCTGGTAGTTGACATGCGTTCGTTTCCAATAATGGCGTCGTTCGGCGTGCCAGTTGTCTTTGACGTAACTCATTCGTTGCAACTCCCGGGAGGTCTCGGAAATGCAACGGGCGGCCAGCCTGAGTACATCGAACCGCTCGCCCGCGCAGGAGTTGCCTGCGGTGTGGACGCGGTTTTCATGGAAGTGCATGAATGTCCAGAGAGCGCATTATCAGATGGGCCAAACGCTTTGCCGCTGGATCGCTTGCAGCCGTTACTGTACGTCTTGCATGACATTCATCAACTGATGAGCCGCGATCGTACTACGCCAAGCGTTTAAGACTGATCTGATTATTAACCGCTGCGCTGAAATGCATTTTCCGTCTTCATTCTGTCAATCTTTAGAACTCGTGATTATGAAAAGGCTTCTGATACTAACTCTATTTTCTTCTTTATTCCTGGTCGAACAGACTGTCAACGGGCAGGACAATGTCGCCGGCGTCCTCTGGCAGGTAACGACTTTCGATATCGTTGCTAACGTGGAACTAGCGAGTCGAACTCTCAACGCTACCGCCACAATCAAGGCGGTCAACATTGGGCGAGACCCTGGGAAAACCTTGACCGCCCGCCTAAACAGTAAGGGCAGGGTAACGTCAGCAACTGTGAACGGCGCGGTTGCTAATTTTCGAATGGTTCCAGAGACGCGTGGCGATGTGCAGCGCGTGACTGTTATGTTGCCGAGCGCTGTTGGTCCAAACATTGCTACTTCTATAACTATCGTCTACTCCATGCCGGTTGAAAGCAACAATGGGTTAGCTGCCGTCAGTCCAACTTCATCGCAGTTGTTGCCATTATCGTTTTGGTATCCCATGCCGAACACACCATTCACATCGCGCGGTGCCGATACTGCACCATTTCACCTAAGCGTGAACTTACCGAACGCGATTTCGTCGGGGATCGATAAAGGAGTGAACGGTGGCTCGAATTACGAACAGCCGCTGTACGGTCAACCGTTCTTTGTTCAGGGCGATTGGGACAAGCTTGACGGATCGGGCGACGGAAAAGGCATCACTGTGATGCTGCCAAAAGGAGCTCCGGCCGTTGAGCGAAAACAAGCCGACACCCTCCTGGTGTATGCCGCCGCCGCGCGGAACTTTTTCACGTCACAGTTTGGACCGGGGCCGGACATTCCCATTCGTATTGTGGCGGTGAATCGTGGCGCCGGGTTTAGCGATGCCGGCACAGTTCTGGTTGAAGCCGATGCGTTGAGGCGTCAGAAAATTGACGCTGCGACAGCGCTGGCAGTAGCCGAGGCCGTCGCGCGACTTTGGATTGGAACGCAAACAGCAGTCCGAGGTGAGGGCGCCGGGGTATTGCACGATTCACTAGTTAGATTTATCGCAACGCAATTTCTGGAAAAGCAATTCGGTCGAGAAGCCGCACAATCTGAGTTAGCGCGCGAACGTTCGGCTTATGCAGCAGTTGCAAAGCGCGATGGTCCACTCTCAGTGGCAACACAGTTGGATAGCACTTACTTCGCATCTGTTCCTAACCGAGGAGCCATGGTATGGCGTTTGATAGATCGGCGTCTGGGCCACGATGCATTTATGAGCATCCTGAAGAATTTATTGCAATCAGGAAGAGCCGATGTGAACGGGTTGAGCCTGGCTGCGCTTCGTGCAGCATTGGCAGATCGCGGCGGAGTAAGTGTGAAAGCATTAATGGATCAACAATTCGGTCAAATTGTAGATACGGATTTGATGGTTGGCCTGCCACAGCAGCGTGGTGCTGAATGGATTGCGGCCCTGCGTAATTTGGGATCCACGGATGTCACTGTGACCGTGGTCGCAACAACCGATCGTGGAGAAAAAGTAACAGCAGAAACAGCGGTGGCGGCGAAGAGTTTCGCGGAAGCGAATTTCAAAACCAACGCTCGTGTCGTGCGAGTCGAAGTGGATCCAGAAAAGCTGATTCCACAAATCGACTTTGGCAACGACTCTGCACCACGTACGCGCGATGCGCCAGATAGTCTCGCAACGGGTTCGCTGGCCCTGGCCGCACAGGATTTTGCGAAAGCGGAGAATGCCGCCAGGGAAATCTTAACAACTTCGCCCCAGGTTCAGGAGGCACGCATTCTCCTCGGCCGGGCGCTTCTTGCCGAGAATAAACTCGATGAGGCTGAGCGGGTTTTTAGGTCGGCATTAGACGACGCGTTGCCTACGTCCGCGACTCTTGCCTGGGGCAGCATTGGATTAGGTGAAGTACGTTTGCGCCAAAACAAACCTGCTGAAGCAGTTTTGTTTTTCAGCGACGCAGTACATGCGGGCGGTGACTACGCTTCCTCGTTAGCAGCGCGCGCTGAAAGAATTAAAGCCGAAGCTGCGGCGAATACCGCTCCGCCAGTTGACGAATCGGTCCGCGCGTTCATTCGTCAGCTCGATCAGTCGATTCTAAGCGGAAAGAAAGCTGAACTAACTGCGAATATCGTTTCCGGAGAGCTCGTCAAGTTTGTAAATGGTATTGTTGGAACGCAGCCGGAGATTTGGGAAACACGGGTTCTGCGAACTGAGCAGTTGGATGCAAGCCTTTTTAGCGCGGATGTGGCTATTCATGCAAAACAGCTTGGTCAAGAGGGAAGCGGTACAGCTGTATTTCTTGTCAGTCGAACTGCCGGCGGCTTGAAGTTGTCGGGGATCGAGTTGTTTGAGGTGCGATAGAGTTTCCCTATGGATCCGGATTCCTCAATCGAGCGTCGAGCATCCCAAGTCAAACTCCTGTTGATGGATTGCGACGGAGTGTTGACAGATGCGCGCATTTGGATCACGGAAGCGGGAGATGATCAGAAAGCTTTCAACACTCGCGATGGGCTCGGTCTTGAACTATTTCATCGTGCCGGTTTTCGTTCTGGAATTATCTCAGGCAGACCTTCCACAGCGCTCCAGCGTCGCGCGGACGATCTCCAGATTAGTTTTGTCAAACAAAATTGTGAGGACAAAATAGACGCATTCGAACAGATACTCGGTGCGGCTGCAGTCACCACACAGGAAGTCGGCTTTATCGGTGATGATCTAAACGACATACCGATACTGCGTCGCTGCGTCTTTGCTATTGCAGTGGCCAATGCGTCTGCGGAAACAAAAACCGCCGCGCATTATATTACGACTGCGGAAGGCGGAAGTGGCGCCGTCCGCGAAGTGGTGGAACTGATTTTGAAGGCAAAGGGTTTGTGGCCAGCCATCGTAGCGAAGTACCTGGAGTCATGATCGATTAGACCCTCAGCGTGCCTAAAATGTTTTGTCTGTCAACATTGGCTAAGTGGCTAGTGTTTGACAGTTCCGAATGCGTAAATTATCGTTCTTTGCCAGATTATTGTGGATCTTTTTATTTTCGCTTATGGGTGATCCGACGCGAAGTCAGCGGGCGTAACTCAATGGTAGAGTGTCAGCTTCCCAAGCTGAAAGTTGCGAGTTCGAGCCTCGTCGCCCGCTCCATTTTTCCTTCATTAAAATTGCAAATCCTGATCGCTGATCGTGTTCAAATCACGACCGTCCCCCAGCTCGTACTTCAAAGTGATAATTTCTGCGAAGTTTTGGCGCGCGCCTTGCCATAAGCGCAGGTTTCGGTGTCGAAACGTTTCGGAGTTGCTGACGCCCTTTTCTTTTAGAGCGGAGGATAGAAGTTCCCAAGCTGCCTTTCGGCCCGCGCGAGTTTCGGCGAACATATCCTGTAGCACCGCTAGGCTGACGTCTTGTACGCGCAGTGAGGTTTCGCCTTGTTACTTATCCTTCAAAAGTCGTTCTGATTAAGATGCTCTGTAAAAACGCGCCCTAAAAACTGCAATCAATCAAACCACTCAACAAAGCTCAAGAAAAAGTTCGCGTGAACTAAAGTGGTCAAAACGTCGCGCCACAGCCGCATTGGTTACCAAAAAAATACATTTAAGCAGCCTGAATCACACTCCCGTCCCTCGACGGTTTTCGTAAATACTGGAGTAGCGCAGCTAGGGACGCATTACAACATTAAGACGCGCGGCGGCAAGTCACTGGTTTCGTGGCGGCCTGGGCATGCGCGCCGTCCGATTTGCGTCAGCGTAGACCAGGGTGGTGAGTACAATCGCAGCCTGTTTCAAATCATCTTCCTGCAGGTGATCGTAGACATCCATGTTGGTGTGGTGCGTCGTCGTGTCGTAGTCAAGTGGATCTTGAACAAAAGAAAAGGAGGGCAGTCCCACGGAGGCGAAGGTGGCATCATCCGAGCCTGCGCTGCCGCGTGGGATAACCGCGATAACCCCAAGATCTCGGACAGGCGCAAGCCAGGATTCAATGAGCGGCCGAGCAGCTACATCATTGCCGATTATGACTGCCCTAATCCGCCCCGTTCCTTCATCAAGGTTGTAGTAACTCGAGAATTTCTCAAATTCTGGCTTAGTCGTACCAATATGAAGATCCCAAGGGTGAGTCGGATCACGGGAAATAGAGACAAGATGTTTATTTACGTAAGAAAATGATCCATGATTGCCATTCTCTTCACCGCCCCACAAAACGAAGCGCACCGTGCGACTCAAATGTAGATTAAGAGTTTTCAGGATCCTCGCAACCTCCATTACAACGGCGCACCCGGCAGCGTTATCTGTGGCACCCGTTCCTCCTGTCCATGAGTCAAGATGAGCGCCTACCATAACTACTTCATCGGCTCGATCGCGGCCGGGTAGCTCTGCGATGATGTTATAGGCGTCGATCGGATTCTCAATCAAGGTGGTTCCAACATCGAGTTTGAGTCGTACTCTGATGCCCTTATCTATCAGACGAAGAACCCGATTGTAGTGTTCGGCGGCCATTGCAAACACAGGTGGAAATCCACGTCTAACACTTCGTGGTCCTTGCAACATGGCATTCTGCACGAGGAAGGTCCCCCCGTATTTCATCGCCGAATCAAAGTCGACCGTCAGAGCTACAACGCCTTCATCGCGAAAGAACATCCCTAGCATGCTGTTCACTTTGTCGATTTCCTTCATGTTGCGGGGCGGCCGTTGAGGCCTGGTAGGTTGAGGGTTCTTCAGACGAGCTTCAGCTTTTGACGCCTGATCTTCTATCTCAGCATCGGTCCATCTAACGGATTGCGGCGACTTTCTCGACTTAATTACAGAAGGACCATTTAGAAATAGAACCTTTCCTCGTAATTTACCCTTCGACTTCTCGATAAACTCGGTTACTTGACTAAGCTTCTGTTCCGGAAAGTCTATACGGATCGCGTCCCCCTCCACCGGCCCTGAAGTGCCAGTTGACCAAGCCATTGGTGCGCCAATTAATGCAGCAAAGGACGGCTCGGTCATGGCCAGGAAAAAGCGCGTGTTAGTCCAACTATACCGAAAGTCATCGATCTTATCCTTCGCAATGTTTGTTAGACCGACCTGCTTCATCTGCCCAATTGCCCATTCCGCCGCCCTACGATAATTCGGCGAGCCCGTTAGACGAGGACCATAAACGTCGGAAAGATAAAATGCGTAATTCATTATTTGTGAGTGCGCACGCACTTCTTTGCGAATGTTTTCATTGATCTGACTGACTTCATCCATTTGAGCGGAGGCCGGGGTGCCTAAACCCTGCGTCATCGCAGCGACCAGCAGCATGACGATTGCTGTAGATAAAGCCTGACGACCGAGCAAATCCCGTTTCACATTCATATCGGTATCCTCGTAATGAGTTTCAATTTCTTAACCGCTCTTAGCCCGACCTGCCGGGCAGTCGGTGTTATTTCCTAACAATGGCTCTCCGTTGCCACGTCATGCTATCAGCAGGTGCTAGTGTACTAGCAGATGCTAGTACACTAGCAGTTATGAGGCGCATGAATCAAGCGATTGTCATGATTGACCGGCGCGAGTCCGGCTGTTAGTCTGTTGGAAGGCTGCTGCCGTATTAGCATCTGGTCGATGGATATTCGCACCCACCTGGGACGCAGGGAGCGTCAAATCGTAGACGCCGTATATAGGCTCCGGAAAGCGGCCGTTGCAGAGGTCCGCGCGGCACTACCGGACCCGCCCAGCTACTCTGCTGTGCGCGCAATGCTGAATGCACTTGAACAGAAGGGTTACCTGAGACATGAACGCGATGGCTTAAGGTATGTCTACCTGCCCGTGATGAAAGAAAAGCGAGCCCGGACACTCGCTCTAAAGCATCTTGTGGCTACGTTTTTTCGGGGCTCTCCCACATCCGCTGCTGCCGCGCTGCTGGAAATGAGCGACGATACTATCTCTGCGGCTGAGAGAGCACGACTTCGAGCTTTAATCTCGAAAGCGGCGAAGGAGGAGCGGTGAGCGCTTTCACCTCTTCGCACCCAGTTGACTTGCTGCTAATCGAAATCCTGTGGAAGCCGACTCTGCTGCTACTGGCGACGATAGTCCTCGGGCGTTCTGCGAAGGAAGTCAGCTTCTTTTCGAGAACTCGCGTATACAAGCGGTGTCTTCTGCACGTTGCTCTCGTTGCTCTTGCTGCCATTTCTTCCACGCCATAATGTCGTAGTAAGAACCTCTCCCTCAGTGGTCACCTCATATCAAGCCGAGAAAAATAGTCCCTTATTCACAGCAGACAGGGGAACCAATCTCACGCCCACGAGAGTGGAAACGGAAAATTTATTGAGCGACTCTTGGGTCGAAGCCTTTGTTTTGGCAGCGTGGCTTGTTGGTGTGGCTGTTTTTGCAGTACGTATCTTTACAAGGCTAATAGCTCTAAAAACACTTAGATTAGGGTCTAGGACTATTCCACAGGATTTAGTGATATCGTTGCAGAACATCACGTCGCAATTCACCTTAACGAGCTCATTTCTGTACCGCTAACGTGGGGAATCAGCCGCCCAGTGTTGGTTCTGCCATTACGATTTCAACAATTATCACCACAAGAAAGAAAAGCGATCTATCGGCATGAGTTGACTCATCTTGAGAAGCATCATTTTGTAATCCGACTTGTAACGGAAATTCTTTGCGCGTTGCTTTGGTTTCAGCCGTTGGTATGGATCGTCCGGCGCCGTTTGCGCGAAACACAAGAGCAAGTTTGTGATAAATAGGTATTACTAACCGGCATCAAGCCATCCTCCTATGCTGAACTGCTATTAGATTGGAGAATTGAGTCCTACGAATCGTATCCATCGCTCGCGCCTGCTTTGTATCGAACTCGGTGTCTTGCTGATCGAATCACTGCAATACTAGACGGATCGCTAAAACGAACCCCGGCCAAAGTGTCGCACATATTGGCCATAGCTTTAGTTGGCTTCTGCGTCACCGCGCCTTTGACGGCGGTGAACTTTTGCGGCAGCGACGCTTCAATTCGTGAGAATTCCAATGCTGGACCGCCGATGTTGAGTTTCCTATCATCCGATCCCGATGCTCATGCCAGGTTTGATGTACAGCCTGCTCATCCTGCTAGACCGAATCGCGCGGTAATGCGACCTGCTGACTTGGCTGCCAGGCAATCGATTGTCCCAGGCACTTCATCGTCGGTTTCGTCGTTCGAAGAAGTACCGGGTAACCAACGATCAGGAATGCCAGAGACCGGAGATCAAATCTGCGAGAGATCAGGAAACAAAACTATCAGAGACGGCGAGATCAAGAACGCGAGCGATAAAAAACACATAACCAGTTCCGAAGGAAATCAAATTATTACCCGGTAGGCCGCGTCAGTGGTACCCCAATGAGAAACTCTAGAGTTCAAATAATCCACGTGCCTTATGATTGCGGGAATCGCAGCGTTCGAATGGGAAGTGAATCTAAGCGTTTGCTAGCTGTCAATATCTTTTTGGGAGTAAGCGCATACAGGCCGCAAACGTTTCTGAAGCAGCCATTCAGGCAATCCATGACGTGCCGGTAGCAATTGTGGAAATCACCGAGAAGTAGAAGCAACCGTCCGTCTCGGATTTTCACAGCTGGAGATTGAAACGTTTCGGCCGATCGACTGGTTGGTTTAGCGACCCTCGACAACTGCATCAACTCGATCAAAACTTTTCATGGAACCATCGTCCCCCGAACGTCCCCCATCTATACGCAAATCAGGCACTGCATGCACCGTATGCCCTTGCATGCACGTTGATTCGTCCAGAGCGGTTTTGTAAGTTGTGAAAATAAAGAGGCGATAATAAATTCCCAAGCTGAAAGTTGCGAGTTCGAGCCTCGTCACCCGTCTCCAATTGCCTTCGTATTCCTAAACCTCAGTTTCAAAAGCAAAGACTTTAGAAAAGCGGTCCCGCAACGTCCCGCAAATTCTCTCTGCCTGATTAGTCTCTAGAGAGGAAACTTGTAGTTGGTTTCCAGGTCTGATAGCGACTGATGCCAAAGCTCTCGGAAATCCTGACATCAGTCGCTACCACTCGCTATCCGAACAACAACTGTTTTTTCGCCTTAGCTCGTTCAGGTCCTTCTCGAGTTTTTCGATCTGATCCTGTACGCTGCCTTGAAGTCAGGATTCGTCAGACATAACTGTGATTTCTTCAGCGCCATCAACTGGGCTACAACCAGCGCCTGATCTGCAGGCACATCGACATCAGGAGTAACTCCTGTGCCTTCCCAGTTAGTTTTTGTGATCGGATTAATTGCACGACCCATTGGTATAAAGGTCATGAAGTGTTCGTTGATACTGACGCCACCACCCGGATGCGCGCCGCCTCCCGTTGTTTCACCAATAATCGCGGCTCGCTTGAGGTTCTTCAGGTTGTAGGTGAATTCTTCCGCACCGGAGAAGGTACGCTTGCTTGTAAGAACGTACACGTCTTTATTGACGTAACGCTTGCCTGCGACATCTTTCAACCTCCAAAACTCCTGTGTACGATCGACTTCTCGCCAGTAGAGATCGTTCAGATGGACCGGCTCTGCTCCAAATAGGTAGGAACAGATCAGCGCAACCAGTTCCCGATTTCCGCCACCATTGCTGCGCATGTCGACAATGAGAGCGTCCGTGCCAGAAAGAAAATTTGTGGCTGCCGCGACTCTGTCAGCGCCGAGTTCTGCATCGAAAAAGCCTAAGAATTCCAGGTAACCGGATGTTGCCGCGCAGTCGTTCGACCTTGTTGAAACTGTAATTCATCCATCCAAGCCCACGCCGGTTTTCTGCACGCTCTTCTGCCGTAGGTTCGCGACCGCGGACTCCGTTCAGGTGATCGAATCGTTGATCGCCTTGAACAAAGCACGGAATGGCTTATTGTCCGTGCGATACGCAATTCGTCTTAACCGTCCGCTATCGCGGATTGCCAGGCAAACCGCGGAAAACGGCTCGTTTTGCGCGGGATAAACTTACACCAGCAACCAACCTCAAGTTTTCCTCAAGGATTTCTCAAGCGTCCTGGTTATCGTTACAACTGAGACAAACAGCTGGAACCTAAAGAGCTGACTAACCATTGAGTCATCAGCCGGGCAGTTGCAGTGGCGGTTTACAGGTTGCGAGTGCCTGTGGGCGGTGCGGCAAAACTTCGAAGGAGATTCACAAATGTTACAGCCTGTTCATGTACGTCTGATTTGCACTGCGGTCCGACTGAAGTGGCTCCTGATCGCCTCGACGTGCTCCATTGTTTCCGCGACCGCTCTGCTTATCGGTCCGTTGGCGAGTGCAAGGACGGCCAACCCTGAGATTGTTCCTACAAGCGGGAATGTGATAACCGACTCCAGCGGGCCGTTGACGTTTACCGGCGGTCCTTATCTGATCGCGAATCCTTCCTCACAAGTGGACGGGAATCCGACGTGCAATGAAGCCTTGCCGTGCGATGAATACACATTTACCACTTCCGTAAGTAGTGCTACCTCTCAAAGCAAATATTTGAAGATCGAAATCGGTTGGCCTGTAGTCGGTGAAGCGCAGTTCGATCTTTACGTCTTCGACGGTCCGACGTCTTCAGGGAGACTCATCGCAAAATCGTTAGGGGATCAAACGTATGTCGAGCCCGACGTTGCTCTCATTCCGGCCGTGGCGGCGACAAACGGTGTATATACGCTACGCATAGTTCCCTTTCTTCCGTTTGGCCAGAGCATTACCGGTGAGGTGAGCCTGGTCGAAATTCCAGCTGCGGCGCCTGCCGATCCGGGTGTCGCGGCTGGCTTTTCGAATCACATTTCTCCCGCAAATCTTGGAAACAATGCGGGCGAACCGTCTATCGGTGTTGATTGGGCGCCACGCGTCGCCAGCCTGAGAAATGATATAGACAAAATTAATACTGGAGGGGTGGCGTTTTTCCAGTCGGGCGCTAACACGCTTCGTGTCAACTTCGATGATCGCACGTCCCCAGCAACTGCGACGTGGGAAGACAAGACTGCTCCAACCGTAAAGCAATTTGTGTTGTCAGATCCGATTGGATTTGTAGATCGGCAAACGGGGCGTGTGTTCTCGCTGGATCTAATCGGTGGCGAAGGTAACAGCCTGGCTGCTTTTTCTGACGACGACGGAAATTCATGGACGCCCATGCAGGGTGGAGGCGATCCGGCGGGACCAGATCACGAAACAATCGGGGGTGGACCATACAACGAAGCCGCATTTCCACCACCACCGCCACACCCTACATATCAAAACGCGGTCTATTATTGTTCGCAGAATATCGTCGGTGGTGCTGAATGCTCACGCAGCGACGATGGTGGCCTGACTTTTGGCCCAGGGGTGGACATTTTCACGCCAACGCAGTGTTACGGCGGAATTCACGGTCACGTGAAAGTCGGTCCCGATGGCACAGTATATGTGCCGAACTCTTCATGCACATCAGGAAACGGCGGCAGTCAAGGTGCGGCGATCTCTCGTGATAACGGTTTAACGTGGATCGACTCCACCGTGCAGACGAGCACAGGTAGCGGAGATCCGTCAGTAGGTATTGATGCCGATAATACAGTTTACATCGGGTATGTAAATGCAGACGGCCGGCCGCATGTTGCGGTGTCTTCCGATCACGGTCAAACCTGGACGCGCGACTGGGATGTTGGAGTGCCCGTTGGTTGCAATCCGGCGGCTGACTCGAATCCGGCGTACGCACCATGTCGAATCAAGAGCGCCGTTTTTCCAGCTGTCGTTGCGGGGGACAAGAACCGTGCGGCCTTTGGGTTCCTCGGTAGTACAACTGGCGGCAATTATCAGGATCAGGCGACCTTCCAGGGCGTTTGGTACTTTTACGTCGCAACCACCTACGACGGCGGCAACAGCTGGACCACAGTAAATGCCACCCCTGACGATCCCGTTCAGAAAGGATCGATTTGCTTGGGAGGACTCACCTGTGGAGATGATCGAAATCTCCTCGACTTCAACGACATTAGCCTCGATCGACAAGGGCGGATCATTGCTGCTTACGCTGATGGGTGCGTAGCCCCACCGCTCGGTACCTGCACTGCGCCTGATTACATTGGGCGATCAGAGAAGGCGGCCATTGTCCGACAAGCAAGTGGACGCACGCTGTTAGCAGCTTTTGATCCACCTCCGCCGCCGATTTCCATCGAAGATAACGACGCGCGCATTGCGTACTCGGCCGGCTGGCATTTGGTTAACAGCGGGAGCGCCAGCGATGGACACTTCCGCTATCACACGGGCAATAGTAGCGGACACTTTGCGAGTCTGGACTTCAACGTGCCAGCCGGCAGCACAGGTGCGATTAGGTATGTGTTTGCGCGCAGCCCGAAGGGAGGGAGTGCTGACTTGTACGTGGACGGAGCTTTGAAGCAAACAGTCAGCTACGCGGGCAGCGTGGGTACAACGCAAGCACCTGAATTCAATGCAGCGTACCAGGCGAGTATTGGCAACCTTGCAGCGGGAGGGCACAAGCTGGAGCTGAGGAACCTGAACGGGGTGGTTTATCTGGACAGGTTTGTGTTGGAGAGTTCCAGTTCGAGTTCGCAGCCGGCGAGTGGGCCAGGCAGTACGTCGAATCAGAGTGGGAGCGCGGCAGCAGGAGAAACCACCAGTACAAATTATCAGACGCCGCCGGGAGTGCAGGCGTTAGGGGTGACGGCAGAGTCCAGCGTAAATGTGCCATTCCGGATAGTGATGGTGGATAGCAGTGGGCTGGCACTGCAGACGGCCGACGCAGTGAATGGGATAGCGACCCTCAGTCAGCCGGTTACGAATACTGGTGTGTATGTGATCAAGGTGGTGAACCTGGGTGTGGGACCGCTGCAATTTAGGGTGACGACCACGCCCACCGTACAACGTTGATTATCTGTACCTCGAAATGCCGTGACAACACGGCATTTCGAGGATAGGAAGCAGCTATGCTCACGAGAAACTTGTACGGCGCATCCAAGGTTTCGGCGGCCATATGTTACTGAGTTGATTTGGCTTATAAAATATGCAGGACTTAAGCCATCTCAGGGTTTTCCTGATTGTCAGGATCCTCAATGAGGACTACATTTAAGGCGCTCGAAAGGATTTGTTTCCTACAGTTGAACTATTTGATCTCTCGTGCGGCAATGCGCAGCTGAACGTTCGACGCAAATTGGTCTCCTCTCGAGTTTTGTTGACCACTTGACACGTGACGGCCCGCGAGAGCCCCGTAAGTTCGCTTACCTCGTTTGTTTCTCACGAACCGCCAATTCTGATCTCGACCGCAGACCTTGCCATGAACTGTGGGCTCATAAGAATCGACATGACTAGTGATAGCTCCTCAGCGATTCACTTTCGTAAGAGTGTGAGAGCACACGAAGCGGGCGTCGTTGCAAAATTTTCAGCCGGAGAAATGTTCGATTGATATTATAGATTTTGCTAGAAATTAATACTAAGAACTCAGAATCGCGTTGCGCCTGGCAAGGGGCGTACGCGGCTGAAGAAGGACGCTAGCTTTGGGGCGAAAGCGGCGTCCTTCTTCCAATTTGATTTTGGTCTGTTCCCGGAGGGAGAGCTGCCCGCGAGCCGAAAACAGGAAAGGAAAACCCGGGCCCGTTGAGCAAGTTAATACACCGTCTATCAATCAAGGTGAGATTGCCGTTGCTAATGGGCGCGCTACTGTTGACGGTGATCGCGGCGTCAACGTGGTCAGCATACCAGGGCGTTCGGCAATCAGAACTGGATTCAGCTCGCGAACGTCTGCAAAGTTTGACTGAGCAATTATCAGCTCTCCTCCAGCAATCAGCTGCCAGCATTGCGAGCAGAACAGAAACTGCCGCAAATGAATCGGTCATCCGATCTTATGTGGATCAACTATCCAGTGATTCCAAGCAAGACGCGGCTGTTGCCATCAAACAACTTCTTCCGGGTCAAGATCGCAACACGTTCCAGGTGGAGTTGTGGAGCGTTGAGGGCGGGCTACTATTGGCTGTGCCAGACGGTTCGGCCCCCGTAGATTCAAACTTACAGAACGAACTCAAAAGCGACTCGCTCAGTTCCGTCGGAGTGCTCCGAGTCGAGAAAGGATCGCTAGCTTATCCGAGTATCGCAGAGATTAAGTCTGCCGGCGGGCAGTCAAAAAGGTTCCTCGTGCGATGGCGCCATGTTGCCGCGACTCCGCAGTCTCAGAAGCAATTAACGAATCTAGTGGGCAGCAACGTAGCAATGTATCTCGGGAATCGTGACAACACTCTTTGGAGTGACTTGCTGACGAGCGTGGACAAACCTCCCATCGACGTGGCGTCCAACGGTCGCATGATTCGCTATAATCGCCAGAAGGTACCGGTGCTTGGAATGTCGCAATTCGTTCAGGGAACGCCGTGGGAGATACTGATTGAATTTCCGGAAAAAGACGTGCTGGCGAAATCCGGGACGTTTTTTCGTCGTATCACGGCGGTAGGTCTTGTGCTCCTGAGCATGGGAATCGCGGCGGCTTTTCTTGTGAGTAGGGGAATAACGCGACCCCTGATGTCGCTTACAACATCTGCCGCGGCGATCAGCGGTGGTGATTATTCCCGAGTGGTAAATGTCGATAGTCGCGATGAACTGGGTACCTTAGCCAGCTCTTTCAATAACATGTTGGTCAAGGTTCGTGACTCTCAGCTTGACCTCGAGCGGAAGGTGCAAGAACGCACACTGGAACTGGAAAAGGCAAACAAGGAATTGGAAGCCTTCTCGCACCGGACCTCTGACAATCTGCGTATCAAGAGCGAAGAATTAGAATCGATGACGCAGCAGTTATGGCAAGCATCAAAGCTCGCGACCATGGGTGAATTGGCGGCAAGCATTGCTCATGAGCTCAACAACCCACTCGCGACGATAGCGCTGCATGCGGATCTGCTGAAAACCCAGTCTGCTGCCTCCCCACAAACGTGCTCGCTTGACATCATCATCAGCGAAGGCGACCGCATGGCCAAACTGGTGAATGACCTGCTCGAATTTAGTCGCCGCAGTCATCGCCAAGTGTCGACAGTGGACGTACGCGAAGAAATATTGAATTCAGTGGAATTTATTCATTACCACCTCAGAAATCGCAGGATCGAAATAACAACTGACTTTCCCCAGGTCGTGCCAGCTATCCAGGCTGACCGGCAACAGTTGCGACAGCTGTTTCTTAACCTGCTAACGAATGCCAGCGATGCGATGCCGACTGGTGGCAGCGTAAGCGTGAGAGTATCCGTTCAACGGCGGCAAGAAAAGAAGACGGTGAAAATCCAATTTGCCGATTCTGGTGAAGGAATTGCCGGCGAAGATTTGGCAAAGGTTTGGGATCCGTTTTTCACAACGAAACCTGCGGGCAAAGGAACCGGACTCGGATTAGCCATTTGTCGAACAATCGTTGAAGAGCACATGGGCGAAATTGCTATCGAGAGCAAGTTGGAAGTCGGCACAACCGTGACGTTATGGTTGCCAGCAAGCGAATAGCATTTCAACTTGAAAAGAGATTCCGGTAACAAATTACTCGAACAGATGCACAACATGATCGGAACAGTATTAGTAGTTGATGATGAGGTTGAGCTTAAAAATGTACTTGTTCAGGTCTTGACCACTCAGGGATATCAGACAGTCGGCTTTACAAACGCCGCAGAGGCTTTGGTCGCACTTCGAGACCAGTCCTTCGATGTGTTGCTTACAGATCTGATGATGCCCGGCATGGACGGTATCGAGCTATTGCAAGCGGGATTACAGATCGACCCGCATTTAATCTGCATTCTGATGACCGGGCAGGGAACGATTCAGACGGCGGTGGATGCGATGCGGCTCGGGGCATTCGATTACGTCTTAAAGCCATTTCGGATGCAAACGATCCTCCCCGTCCTGACACGTGCAGTAAACATGCGCCGTCTTCGACTGGAGAACTTGCAACTAAAAGAGACGGTCGCCATTTACGAACTGAGCCAAACCATCTCTTGCGCGCTCGATCCACAAACGGTCATCAGCAAGTTGGCAGACGCCGCGCTGCAGCAAACTGATGCTGATGAAGTGTCGGTTTTACTGCCCACCAGCGATGGCAAAGAGTTGTATGTTGCAGCGGTCCGGGGTGAGAACCGTCAAAGGTTACTTGGTGAACGAGTGCCCCTCGACGAGACGATTTCAAGTTGGGTAGCTCGTGAGCGGGAAGCGTTGATGTTGGAAGGTGAAATTGAAGACGATCGATTTCGCGCATTTTGGCCTCGACCCGAAATAACGAGTGCGATATCGGTGCCGATGCAGGTAGCGAATAAATTCGTCGGTACGATAAATCTGAATGCCGTTAACCGGCCCCGCCCCTTCACAGCGGGCCAAATGAAAGCACTTTCGATTCTTGCGAGCACGGCAGGAGCAGCGATAGAGACGGCCGCGCTTTACTCCCAGCTTCAAAGAGCCGAAGAAAATTATCGATCGATCTTCGAAAACGCTGTCGAAGGAATTTTTCAAACAACAACTGAGGGAACATTCTTGAGCGCAAACCCAGCGATGGCGCGAATGTTGGGTTACAAGTCGGCGCAGGATCTTCTGAACGACGCGAACTGTGTCTCTCGTGGGTTCTTCTTTAACACAGAGGCGCGCAAGAATTTTCAGCAGCAGGTGAAAGAGTTCGGCCAGCTTCGCGGTTTCGAGACGCAGCACCGGCGTAAAGACGGCACGTTGATATGGTGCTCTGAGAGCGTCCGCGTAGTGACGAATAATGAAGGTGAAATTCTTTATTACGAGGGAATTGCCGAGGACATTTCTGAACGCAAGCGAGCTGAATCTGAGAAGGCTCGGTTAATTTCGGAACTCAAAGGAGAGCGGCGACGCCTCAACAATATTATCGCAGGTGTACCGGGAATCGTTTTTGAAGCATGGGGAGCACCGAGCAGTGACCATCATCACACTGATTTTGTAAGTGATTACGTGGAGGCGATGTTGGGATACTCAGTCGAGGAGTGGTTGCAGACACCCGCCTTCTGGCTTTCCATAATTCATCCGGATGATAAGGAGAGAATTGAGCTGGAAACCAGCGAAAACTTTGCTCAGACTAAACCCGGAATGTTTGAATTTCGCTGGATCGCGAAGGATGGGAGCATTGTGTGGGTGCGAACCGCCACGATTGTAGTAGTTGATGACAGTGGGAGACCCGAAGGGATTCGAGGCGTCATAACTGATATTACAGAAAGCAAACGTCTTGAGGAGGCTTTACGTTCCAGTGAAGCGCAGTTGCGACAATCGCAAAAATTAGAAGCCATCGGAAAGCTCGCTGGAGGTATTGCGCACGATTTCAACAACTTATTGACTGTTATTGGGGGCTACTCAAGCATCCTGCTTGGCCGGCTGGCGAAAGGAAGTCCTCACCGCAGTCCGGTGGAGGAGATCAAAAAGGCCAGCGATCGAGCAAGTGGTCTAACGCGTCAGTTACTTGCATTTAGTCGTAAGCAGATATTGCATCCCAAGCTGCTGGACTTGAGCGCCGTGGTGGTCGATCTTGAGAAAATGATGCGCCGTTTGATCGGAGAAGACATCGATCTCTTTGCCTTGACAGATCCGAACCTCGGAAAAATAAAGGCTGATCCGGGCCAAATTGAACAGGTGTTGCTTAATCTCATCGTAAACGCACGCGACGCAATGCCACAGGGTGGTAAATTAACGATTGAAACTGCGAACGCAGCCCTCACGGCTGACTATGCTCGAAGATATGGAGCCACAGCCGGGTCATATGTAATGTTGGCCGTAAGCGATACAGGGTGCGGCATGGAAAAAGAAATCACAGAACAAATTTTCGAACCGTTTTTTACGACGAAGGCGCCAGGAAAGGGAACAGGCCTTGGTCTATCGACGGTATACGGCATTGTGAAGCAAAGTGACGGACATATCTGGCTTTACAGTGAGCCTGGAAAAGGTACGACATTTAAAATTTTTCTGCCACAGTGGTCTGAATCGCGCGAAACTGAGCAAATAGATCTAGAGCACGATGGAGTAACTCAGGGAAACGAAACAATATTACTGGTCGAGGATGAAGACCAGGTGCGGGATATCCTTACCGAAATTCTTCAGAACCAGGGCTACCGCGTATTGATCGCCTCCAATGGACCTGAAGCATTAAATATTGCATCAGTGAAAAATAACGCGATTCATTTGTTATTGACCGATGTGGTGATGCCCCAAATGAGTGGAGTCGAACTAGCAGGAGAGATTGTCTTATTGAGGCCAAACTTGAAAATCTTGTACATGTCCGGCTACACCGACGATGCGATCGTCCGACATGGGCTGCTCGATGAGAAGTTGAGTTTTCTACAAAAACCTTTCGACGCAGCTACAGTCGCGCGCAAGGTCCGGCAAGTGCTCGATTCCAGAAGTAAGTAATCCCTGATGAATACAGTCGATAAAAAACCGAGCATTCTGATAATAGACGATGACGAGCAGGTACGTAATTTGATCGTCACGATATTGAAGAACGATTACGAGTGTCACTCGGTAGACTCAGCGGAGGAAGCATTGAGTTCACTATCGCACCAGAATTTTGATCTGGTAATGAGCGATATTGACATGGGTGGCATGAGTGGTTTGGATCTCGTTCCGCAGGTGCATTCATCATGGCCTGACACTGTGGTGTTAATGATTAGCGGCAATCAGGATATCGAAGCCGCCATCAAGGCAATGCGAGTTGGGGCTTTTGATTACATCACGAAACCGATGGATCTACGACACGTTGAAGCCGCAGTCGAACGAGCTATGACGCATCATGAACTGCTGAAAGAGAAGCGCCGGTATAAGGAACAGTTGGAAGCTCTCCTCGAACAACGAACCGCCCAGGTCGACCGCCTCGCCTACTACGACACAGTCACTGACATTCCAAATCGCACACTGTTTGAGGACCGTCTGTCGCAAGCTATAGCTGGCGCTCGATCGACGGGCCAAATCGTCGGAGTCCTTTTCATCTCAATTGACCAGTTTAAGAAAGTTACGGACAGTTTAGGACATGCAGCAGCTGATTCGTTATTACGTGAATTCGCGCAACGTTTACAGCGCTGCATTGCGGAAAGCGACACAGTGGCGCGTTTTGGCAGCGATGAGTTTGCGGTGCTTAAGAGGCAAATTGACGGCCCTCAGGACGTTGTGGAAATAATTGAGGAGTTATCAGAGGTCTTGGCAGTTCCCTTTGTCCTTGACGATCAGGAGCTGTTTGCCACGGTCAGTGTTGGGATCAGCCTTTTTCCCGTTGATGGAGACGATTGTAACTCTTTGCTGAAAAATGCCGGCGCGGCGCTATACAAGGCGAAACGGTCCGGAGGAGCAAATTACCAGTTTTATACTGCCGACATGCACGCGATAGCCTCAAGACGCCTGGCGCTGGAGACCAATTTACGACGCGCACTTCAGAACGAAGAATTCCTACTTCATTACCAAGCCCGTATTTCCATTGACTCGGTCCAAATCACCGGAGTCGAAGCGCTAATAAGATGGCAACACCCACAATTTGGTCTCATTTCCCCAAGTGAGTTCATTCCGCTGGCCGAAGATACAGGATTGATTGTTCCAATTGGTGAATGGGTTTTGAAAACAGCATGCCAGCAGAGTATGAGATGGCGAGCGCAAGGTTTCCCTCCGATGCAAATGGCTGTCAATATTTCTGCCAGACAGTTTTACGAACACGATGTGAGTAATACCGTCATCCGTGTATTGAATCAGTCTGGGTTAGAACCGCAGTACCTGGACCTCGAACTCACTGAGAGTTCGATTATGAAGAATGCAGAATTCGCGGCGGATGTGCTCAACCGCATGAAGCGAATGGGCATCAACATTTCAATCGATGATTTCGGTACAGGCTTTTCCTCGCTGGCGTCATTGAAGCGTTTACCAATCGATGCACTGAAGATCGATCAGTCGTTTGTCCGAGATGTGACAACCGATCCAGACAATGCTGCCTTAGTCATGGCGATAATTACCCTGGCCCACAATCTAAGACTGAAGGTTGTTGCTGAAGGAGTTGAAACGGAGGAGCAGTTACGCTTCTTGCATCTATTAAGGTGTGATGAAATTCAGGGGTTTCTGTTCAGCAAGCCACTGCCAGCCGAGGGAGTTATTTCCTTGCTGGAGTCACACTCAGGCCGTGTAAATATGAAAAGTGTTGCGCGGCAGGATTAAACAACAGCTTATTTACTAAGGTGCTGCCAAATTCTCTCAAACGTTTTGGAAAGGGTTTGAATGAACGCGTTAGTAATTGATGATGAAGTGCAGGTGCGGCGGTTTGTAGCGGCAGTGCTGCGCGATGAAGGGTGGGAAGTGCGAGAGGCGGAGTCTGCGGAGCAGGCCTTTGAGATGTTGCGCGAGGAAGACTGGGGCGTGGTGTTCTGCGACGTGATGCTCGGAGGCGCCGACGGATTCAGCGTGCTCAAACGGTTTAAGGAGGAGTTGCCGCAGACGAAAGTAGTGTTGATGACAGGTCATGGCAGTGCGGTGGGAGCGCTGGATGCGACAGCCTTCGGTGCCTACGATTATTTGCTGAAACCGTTTGCCGTAGAAGCACTGCAATCATTGTCACAGGCCGTACGAGAGCGCATGGGCCGCAGTCCGCGGCACCGGCTCGTGTCTGGAAAAGGGTCCAGTTTGTACCAATCAGATATTGAGCTTGTAGGTCGCAGCGGAGCGTTCATAGAAGTGATGAAGCAGGTGGGACGAGTAGCGAGTACAAATTTGCCCGTGCTGTTGACGGGGGAATCGGGGACTGGAAAGGAAGTAGTAGCTTCAGCGCTGCACGGTCGGAGTGCGCGCGCGGGAGAGCCGTTTGTAGCGGTGAACTGCGGAGCGATACCGGCGGAGTTGATCGAGTCGGAACTGTTTGGGCACGTGAAGGGAGCTTTTACAGGAGCAGACCGGGACCGCTGTGGCTTGTGGGAAGAAGCAGACGGGGGCACGGTGTTTTTGGACGAGATAACGGAAACGACACCAGCGTTTCAGGTGAAATTGTTGCGAGCGTTGCAGGAGGGTGAAATCCGGCGCGTGGGGTCGAACCGGACCCAGCAGGTGGATGTGCGCGTAATTGCCGCGAGCAATCGCGACGTGGAAGCGGAAGTGAAGGGCGGGAGATTTCGCCAGGATTTGTTCTACCGGTTGAATGCAGTGTCGATCGTGCTGCCCCCGTTGCGAGACAGACGTGAAGACATCCTGCCGCTGGCGAAGAGCTTTGCGGAACAGGTGTATGCGGTGAATCCGACGGTGACGTTTGCGCCAGAAGCGTTGGCAGTGCTGGAGCGATATCCCTGGCCGGGTAATATTCGCGAGTTGGAGAATGCGGTGGTGCGCGCAGCGGCAATGTGCGACGGGACGATCAGAGCATCGGATCTGCCGGAGCGAGTGCGGAATCACCACACGGAGCAGTCTGACAATAGCCGCGAGGCGCAAGAGCAACAGGCGCGAGAGCCCAAGGAGTGGTCGTCGCTGGCGGAAGTGGAAGGGCGGTACGTCGCGAGAGTGTTGGAGCACACGCGCGGCAACAAACAAGCTGCCGCACGTCTCCTCGGGGTCGACCGAAAAACGGTCGAAAGAATTCTCAAAAGGACTAATTCAAACGCGCTGCTACGCGAAGCAAGTTAAGGCTTATTGACTGCGATATTCGAATCGCGCCACATCAGATTCCCCTAGGATCACTGTATCGCCGGGATTCAACGAGGTCTCTGCCACTCGCGCCGATTTCGGATCGTTAACAAACGTTCCGTTGCGAGAACCCTGGTCGGTTATCACCACCCGACCATTTCTAACTCCAATCCACAAATGACGTTTGGAAATTCGGGGATCGGCCAGAACAATTTGCGCCATCGAACTGTCGCGACCCATAAACTCACCCTCCGGTTTAATCTCAAACTGTTGCCCGGCAAGAACTCCTGAAACAAACCTGATCGTACCGTGATTAATCGATGCAGTGTCGCCATCTGGCGTAATCGCGATTGTTCGTGACAGATCAACTGTTCTACCCTCCAATCCAACAACCTGTGGCGTCGGAGTTATGGATGGTTTCGGTTTAGGCGAGTAGTTAGCCGGACTCGGCGAGTAAGCAGCACCGGCGTGTGGTAGGGCACTGGCTGCGGGAGCCGACGCGGGGATACCCGCCGCTGAAGGAGTTCTCTTCTTACGTCTCCGAGCCATGAACAGAACCACGACGCCAACGACAATGATCACTGCAGCAATGACTAAAACGACCAGGACGACTGCCAGTACCCAAAACGGGAAGCTTGACTTGTCCTTTCCCTCAGCTTTTGCCTGTTGACTGCTTTGCAAGAGCCGGTCGACTTCCGAGTGCTGCGGAAACAGTCGTTTGACTTCTTCGAACTTCGGAATGGCGTCGGAATAGTGTTGCCCCCAATAACTTTCGAGTCCCTCCCGATAAAGTTTATCCGTGGGGCCTTCTTCATTGGACGCGCCAGCACTCTTTACGTATTCCATAACGGTGTTCGAAGGTACGACGAAGGAGAAGCCGGACACTTCCTGACCATTCACCGTATCGCCCCGGAAGGTCAGCAGGCCGATTACCTCAGCGCTATCGTTCAGAACAGGTCCACCGGAATTGCCGTGGGTGGCCGACGCGCTGGTTTGCAGAATGGGAGCACCGCTGCTCGCCTGTTTGCGAGCTGAAATTTTTCCGTCGTTGATGGTAGCTTCGAATGCCGATTTGCTGTCGAGAATACCGGAGTCGAATGTATCCGCAGCTCCGGGATATCCGATCACGGTTACGTGGTCTTGCAGTTTGACCCTGTCCGAATCGGACAATTTGAGAATGGATGCGTTTTTCACTTCGATCTTGAGAACTGCAACGTCCTTACCCTGATCGTTACTCTCACCCGTTGGCGCTCCATACTGTTTAATTTCGAAAGGAAATGCACTGCCATCAGGAATGATCACGTGGTGCAAAAGCTTAAAATTTTGCAGCGAGCTGTATTGACCAATAAAGTTTGTATTCAGGCTTCGAGGATCCTTGCCCAGTTGCTTTGCAATCTGAACGACCATTTGCCAAAAGAGAGCCTGCTTCGCTTTTTCTTCGCCGTCGTGAGTTGTAGAAACGACATGCGCGTTAGTGGCGATGTAGCCGTTCGAACTGATGAAGAAGCCGGAGCCGAGAGCAATTGAGGAAACGTTATAGCTCTGGCCCTGGTAACCAGGTGGTTGAAAATTAATCTGACCCATCACTCCATCAACAATGCGAACAACAGCCGGTTTGCTAAACATGGCCAGCCGTTCACCATCAGTATCAGCAGTAACGGTGAATACTCGCTGCGCTGGAAGCAGAGCAGCAACTATAAAAAAAGCGCCTAATGCAAGAAAAAGCAGCCTGCGCATAGAAAACTCCTTACCAATCGAGTTCGTTTCCAAAACTATAAGGCGATCGTGTTTGTGAAATCATTCGACGAAGAACATGCGAGCGGCTCTTGGTCAATCAAGGAAGGGCGGAAAGCCGCATGCGTCAGCAGCAGTTGTGCTTCTAAAGGAATTCCCAGTGAAAGTCAATGAAAAATGCCGCCCCCCTCTTCGCTAAGTGACCTGCACGACGGTTCGGTCGTATTGTATTTGAACGCTGCCACAGGTTGTTCGTATTAGTTTGGCGACCGTGAATTATCTACTTGTGTCTGAGGATTGCAAAGTTTGAAGCTCCCTGTGCGACACTATGTGGCACGATGGTTGCCAATTGTTTCGCCGCTCGAAGCCGCTAAGGAGGATAAGACCTTTGACGAAAAAATTTTACATCGCGACAACGCTCTTGCTCGTGTTCGTTGCTGTCAGTTGCTCCAAGAACAATGAAGAAGCAACTACCAATGCTAATCTCGACGCCAACACGACCCCCAACAGCGTAGCTGGTAACGCCGCACCGCGGCGGGCAGCAGACAACTCAGAAATCACCACAACGACGGATGCGAACGGTGTCACCACTGAAACGCGCGTTTTCCACAACAATCCGCGAATTTCGAAAGTTGTGGTAACGACTCAAAACGGCGCCAAGACGGTAAAGGCTTATTCAGCCACCGGTGAAGAGAAGGAGTTGAATAAGAACGAGCTCGAGGATGTGCTCGAAGCAACGGGCGATGCTATCGCCAATGCAGCGGGATTTGTTGCGGACAAGTCGGAAGATGTGGCTGGAGCAACAAAAGAAAAGACAAAGGACATTGCCGGGGCAACGAAGGAAAAAGCGGGAGCGGTAGGAGAGAAAACTGCTGATACGAGCAAAACAGTTGCGCATAAAACTGTAGCGGGAGCGAAAACAGTTTCCGAGAAGACGGTGGAAGGAACGAAGACAATTACCAGCAAGACAAAAGCGGGAGCGAAGAAAACCGGAAGGGCCATCAAGAAAATTATTCCTTAAGACGTTTTTCGACGACGGCGGTCAGGAAGCGGGGTGATGCCTTGATGGCTCACCCTACTTTTTTTGCACGCTGAAGGGCTGAATGCCGCTTGTGATGTATACTCTTTTACAATCGGGGCCGAACTGGGAGGTTTCATGGCGGACACATCAAGATTTACCGTTGTTTGCCCTTGTTGCGAGGCGGCTTTGACTATTGACGCCCAAACAGGTTCGCTGATCTCGCACGACGAGAAAGCCAAACCGATTGCCTCTTTTGACGAGATGGTGAAAGGTCTGGATAAGCAGAAACAGCTGCGCGAACAGATCTTCGCGCAGGAACTTAGCTCAATGAAAGACCGCGATCGAATCCTTGAAGAGAAGTTTCAGGAAGCTATGAAACGTGCCGAAAAGGATAAAGACAAGCCATACCGCAACCCGCTCGACCTTGATTAAGAAGCGAAAATTAAGAAGCGACACGCCAGTTTCGATTAATGCAACAACTGCTAACCGGCTGTCATCAAACCAGTCATTACTCACCCCATATTGCTCAAGGGAGATCGAAATGCTCCGGAGTCGGTTAATACCCGTGTTTCTCATTATCAGCGCGTTGAGCCTCGCACAGGTCGAACTACGCGCTCAGTTGCGGATGCCGCAGCTTAAGTTTACGGACCGAACATTGTCGAATGGCCTGCGAATTCTCAGTGCGCCGGATCACTCCAGTCCAACTGTAGCTATTCAGGTTTGGTACCACGTCGGTTCCAAAGACGACCCACTGAAACGGAGTGGTTTCGCGCACCTGTTTGAGCACATCATGTTCAAGAGCACGAGCAACATGAAATCGGAAATGATGGATCGGCTGACTGAGGACGTGGGCGGATTCAACAACGCGTTTACGGCTGACGACGTGACCGTCTATTACGAAGTTGTCCCATCAAATTATCTTGAGACACTCATCTGGGCCGAAGCGGATCGTCTGGCGGGATTGAATGTCGACGATTCCAATTTCAAATCCGAACGAGATGTCGTGAAGGAAGAATTTCGGCAGAGCGTGCTGGCTCCGCCTTACGGTAGATTTGAATATCTATTGTCGCAAAAATCGTTTGTCGCACATCCTTATAGACGCCCCACGATTGGCAGCATCGAGGATCTGGACGCAGCTTCGCTACAAGACGTGCAGGAGTTTCACGCAACTTATTACAGACCAGACAACGCCACGTTGGTTGTGGTTGGTGATTTCGATCCGAAGCAATTAGACGCGTGGGTCGACAGGTATTTTGGTCCAATTGCAAAACCGGATCGGCTGTTACCGCGTGTGCAAATCAAAGAGCCACCGCGAAATACCGAAACGCGTTTGACTGAGCACAGTCCGAACGTCCCGTTACCTGCAATTGGGGTAACGTATCTGATACCGCGAGAAGCGGATCCCGACATCGCCGCCTTGCGAGTTGCTCATGCATTACTTTCAGCCGGCGAGTCGTCGAGGTTGTATCACGCGCTTGTTTATGACCAGCAAGTTGCCCAAAGCGTGAATTCGTTTGCGGACCTCCGCGAAGATGTAAGTTTATTTATTGTTACCGCCAATGTTGCGACCGGCAAGAAACCAGAAGACGCTGAGAAGTCATTGCTGGCAGAAATAAAAAGAATGCAGGACAGTCCGGTCACTGATGCAGAGCTGGACAAAGCAAAGAACCAGTTAATTACTAACCAGCTGCGTGAGCGAGAGACGAGTAATGGAAAGGCCCAGGCACTGGGTGAAGCTGCTGTTCTGCTGGGCGACCCACATCGAGTGAACACCGATCTGGCGAAATTGCAGGCAGTGACTGCCGCTGACGTACTGCGAGTTATGAAGAAATACTTTTCCGATACAAACCGGCTCGTGTTGTATTACCTGCCGCAGGATACACAGGCGCCGTCAGGAGGACAGTTTCGATGAGCAAGAATCCACTGTTCCTTCAAACCGTACAAACGTTCTGTTTAGCAATTTTGTGCTTGACGATTGCTGCCAGTGCAGCGGCACAAAGACCTCAAGCGACACCACCACCGCCCGCCCAACCCCGTTCAGTTGAGTTTCCTCGACCTGCCGAGAAGAGTTTGTCAAATGGCCTGCGCGTGATTGTCGTGCAGCGATCAGACGCACCACTGGTTGCCGCGCAACTGCTAATTAAAACTGGTGGCGAAGCCGACCCCCCCGAACTCTCGGGTTTGGCTGACATGACTGCAAACCTACTCACCAAAGGAACCACCACGCGCGATGCTACGCAAATTGCCGAAGCTATTGAGGCCCTGGGCGGTTCGCTCGAATCAGCTGCGCGTTGGGATTCTTCTGTGGCAGGCGTAAATGTCATGTCGTCGAAATTTCCGCAGGCGCTGGAAATTCTCGCTGACGTAGTGCGTCACCCGACATTCAAACAGGACGAAATCGATCGGCAGCGCCAGCAAACACTCGATGATCTGACAGTCGCGATGGGCCAGCCTGGGACCATCGCCAGGTTCGTTGCAGCCCGGGTAATCTTTGGTGACAGTCCGTATGGTCACCCAATAAATGGAACACCCGAATCTCTGACACATATCGATCGTGCGGATATCGTGAAGTTACACGGCCGATATTACCGTCCTGACAATGCCACTCTGGTTATTGGCGGCGACATCACCGCCAAAGACGGATTTTCTTTGGCTGAGCGAAATTTTGGTAATTGGAAAAAGCCAGCGGAACCGCTGCCGCCCACTCCGAAAGCTCAGACCATAAGTGCTAAAAGTGGTCGAATAGTCGTAATCGATAAACCCGACGCCGGTCAGGCTGCCGTCATGGTTGCTCGAACAGGTATCGAGAGAAAAGACGCTGATTTCTTTCGCGGGATTGTGGCCAACTCAGTACTTAATGGTTACTCCGGCCGCCTCAATCAGGAAATTCGCATTAAGCGAGGACTGAGTTACGGCGCTGGTAGTAATTTGGACGCCCGCAGAGATGTCGGGCCTTTTGTGGCTGCGGCGCAGACGAAGAATGAATCCGGTGCACAGGTAGCTGACCTGTTGTTGGAAGAAGTTAATCGCCTTGCGACGGCGCCTCCTTCCGACGCCGAGTTAACGCCGCGGAAGGCTGTGTTGATAGGTAACTTCTCTCGGGGCCTGGAAACAGCGAATGGCCTCGTGAGCCAGATCGCATCTCTGGCGTTGTATGGGCTAAGCTTGGATGAAATCAATAAATATATCGTCAGTGTCCAGGCTGTCTCTACAGCTGACGTGCAAAAGTTTGCTGCCAACCGACTGGATGCTAAGACTACGAACGTTGTGATCGTTGGTAATGCCAAAGCATTTCTACCTGAGTTGCAGAAACATTCCTCCAACGTACAAGTTATTCCGGTCTCCCAGATTGATTTGAATTCAGCGCTACTGCGAAAGAAGCAGCAACAGTAGATTTGTCACAGAATCAGGAGCGTACTACATGAGCAAGCAGTGCCTCACTCTAATGGTAGCTGGTCTGTTGGTTGGTATCTGTACATGCGATATATCTGGGCAGACACAGGCGCCAGTCGGCGGAATCGACGCGCGCACGAACACGACGCAACTGGCGACGCAGCTCAGCAGTACCGATTCACTCGTAAGACAAAAAAGCGCCGAAGCGCTCGCACAACTCGCGGCCGTCGATCAGAAAAAGCTGGTTGAGGGTTACCAGTTACAAGAGAATAATCGCGAAGTGCGTTTAGCAATGGATTGGGCGCTCTATCGCATGGGCACGGAAGAAGCGCTATACAGAGTCGTGCACGAGCTGAATTCGCCGCGTGAGGATCAGGCCGTTCGTTATTTGTCGCAATTAGATAGTCCGGATCTGCTGTATCCTTTTTTGCAAAAGTCAAATAACCCATCGCGTATAAATGCGGGCTTGATCAAAGCTCTGAGTCGAATTGGCGATAGCCATACTCTCGACATAATCAAGCCATATCGCGAGTCGCTGCAGGCTGGCGTCGCATCCGCAGCTGAAAATGCGACCGACGAGATTGAAAAGCGTCTGGGCCAGGAACCGGCGCCGACCACTCGAAGTCGTCCACGGTCAGTAAGTAAGCCGTAAATCATCACTCGTCAGTGGTCAATTTTCAGTAGTCAACGGACAGTGCGATAGTTCAGTTGTGCCCTGATTGGTGTGGTCTAATACCCGCTACATGAACAGGTGACAACTGACGACTGACTAATGACCAATGATTCTCGATGCATTCAAACCTTCGTACATTTCTCGATTTACTCACTAGAGAAAATGAAATCCTGACCGTCGCTGCAGAAGTAGATCCCTATCTCGAGGTTGCCGAGATACACCGGCAAGTAATTGAGCGTCAGGGACCAGCGCTACTTTTTGAGCGAGTCAAAGGTAGCCGTTATCCCGTAGTGACTAATCTATTTGGTACTGAGCGACGTCTCGATCTCGCATTTGGGCCAAAGCCAGAGCAAGTTGTGGCTGAAACTGTTGCCGTCGCGCAGGCACTTTTGCCCCCACGCGCGGCAGAGCTCTGGAAGCATCGTTCGCTGGCAATCGAGTTAATGAAGTTAGGTACCAGACAGACGACTCGCTCACCTGTCACGCAAGTAGTCGATCGGCCGGCTCGCCTCAACGAGTTACCCGTATTGACCACATGGCAGGAAGACGGTGGTCCATTTATTACGTTGCCGCTGGTCTATACGGAAAATCCGATCACGCACAAGCACAATCTCGGTATCTATCGTATGCAGGTGTACGACGCGAGGACTACGGGAATGCATTGGCAGATTCAGAAGGGGGGCGGCTTTCACTTTAAGGAAGCTGAGCAGCTCGACCAATCATTACCTGTTTCAGTTTTCCTGGGTGGGCCACCAGCACTAATCTTAGCGGCGATCGCGCCTTTGCCTGAGGACGTACCCGAGTTAGTACTGGCGTCTTTACTAGCAGGTGAAAAACTGAAGGTTACAAAGAACCTGTTAGGGAACAATCATTCGATCGCGGCAGAAGCAGAGTTTGCTCTTGTAGGTCGTTGCATGCCGCGCGAGAGACGTGCGGAAGGACCCTTCGGCGATCACTACGGTTACTATTCGCTCCAGCACGATTATCCTGTGTTTCATGTCGACGCCGTGTTTCACCGGCGTGATGCGATTTACCCGGCCACCGTGGTTGGCAAGCCCCGTCAGGAAGATTTCTTTATCGGCGACTATTTGCAGCGCCTGCTATCACCGTTGTTCCCACTCGTGATGCCGCCGGTTCGGGACCTGTGGACATATGGCGAAACTGGATTTCACTCCCTGTGTGCTGCAGTTGTGCGCGAGCGGTACGCAAGAGAAGCTTTGGTGGCTGGTTTCCGCATTCTTGGTGAGGGACAATTATCCCTCACAAAGTTTTTGATTCTCACGGATACGCCGCAAGACCTGAAGAACTTTCCAGGTGTTCTCGAGCATGTGCTGGCGCGCTTTCATCCAGAAACTGATTTGTTTGTCTTCTCCAACGTGTCAATGGATACACTTGATTACACAAGCGGAAAGGTGAATGAAGGCAGCAAGGCGATAATGCTTGGCCTCGGCGACGCGGTTCGGACACTCCCGCGCGAGTTCAATGGTGCGTTGCGGCACGGGATAACCCAAACGGCGGTGTTTTGTGCCGGCTGTTTGGTTCTCGAGGGAGTTTCATATGCCGAAGACGACACGTTGGCAGTGCGAGTTTCGCAAGACCCTGTGTTCGCCAATTGGCCATTGGTGGTTTTGCATGACAACGCCGGCGTCGCTCAATCAACCGAAGATTTTTTGTGGTCCACCTGGACACGGTTCGAACCAGCCGCAGATATCTATGCCTCCAGTACGCGCGTCGAGCGCCATCATCTTGTCTACAGCAGTCCCATTGTGATTGATGCACGCACCAAGCCGGGTTTCCCTAAGGAACTGATTGCACGCGATGATATAGCCGAGCGCGTTCAAAGACGATGGCGTGAATACTTTCCAAGCAATTTATAAGAGTGTGTTTGCGTAAACTTCCTTTAACCAAGCTGCGCGTTTTCTTTCTAACGCTGATCCTCGTTATTGTGGCACTCGGCGCGTGGGCATTTTTTATTGAGCCAGATCGATTGGTCATTCATCAGCAGGTGATCAAGCTGACGCAATTGCCATCGGAATTTGCTGGTACAAGGATAGCCGTTATTGGAGACATACATGCAGGAGCGCCGTTTATCACACCGGATAAGCTGCAACAGATTGTTTTAGAAATAAATGAGCAACATCCTGATCTTGTCGTACTCCTGGGTGACTACATGGTTCGTGGCAAGTTCTATCAGCATCCAATTGATCCACAGGTTACAGCCGACGCTTGCAAGCAATTGAGAGCACCTCTCGGCGTCTATGCCGTACTTGGAAATCATGACTGGTGGTATGACGGGCTGCGAGTGCGTAACGCTTTTCAGAATGCGAGCATTCGTGTGTTGGATAATGAAGTTGCTGAGGTCAGAAGAGTCCAGCAGTCGATCTTTGTTATTGGACTTGCCGACGCCTGGACTCGGCCGCAGCGCATTGCTGAAACTGTAGCGAAAGTACCCGCAGGTGCGACTGCGATTGCCATCACGCACAATCCGGATGTCTTTCCGGATATTCCGGAAACGGTGGAACTAACTCTTGCTGCCCACACACACGGTGGTCAGGTCAACTTTCCGCTTCTCGGTCGACTGGTTGTGCCTTCAAGTTACGGGCAGCGTTATGCAGCGGGTTTGATTCACGAAAACAGAAAGCAACTTTTCGTTACGACCGGCATCGGCACCAGCATTCTTCCGGTGCGATTTCGTGTGCCTCCAGAGATAGCAATCCTCACGCTCCAGTAGCAGATACTTGTCGAATGTGTGAGAGTCAGCGGGGTAAACCGCCTTTTTCGAACATGACTCTATTGGACTTGAGTGTTGTCTTGAGGATTTGAACAAAACTGTTATTCCCGGTTGCCAGATAACTCGTGCGGCAGACGAACAGTGAATATTGCACCGCCTTCCGGAGCATTTGTTGCCGTCAAGGACCCACCATGTTGTGTGATGACACGATGTGCCAGCGCCAATCCGACGCCGTGTCCTCTCGCTTTTGTAGTAAAGAATGGAATGAAGATCTTTTGTAACTGTGCTTCGGGGATACCAGATCCGGAGTCTTTTGTCTCTATCACTGCCCATGCGGTTTTGCCACGATCGGATTCGCTGAATACGCTTACTGAAACTTTCCGTAGCGGCGCATTGCTGGGAATCGCTTCAGCAGCATTCCGCAGGAGATTGAGTAACGCCTGTCGCAGCATTCGTTCGTCTGCTCGCACGGCCGGTGGGTCAGTCGCATCGATCGAGAGCGTAACGTGCAATTCTTCAAATAATCCTCGCAGTTCAACGGCGCACTCCTGGACTAATTCATTGACAGAGACTTCTTCGGGTTGCAAAGGCTGCGGTCGCGCAAAATTTAGAAATGCTGTCACCATGTCTGACAGGTTCCGCACTTCATTTAGCAACGAATCCGCGGCGACGCGGGCGCGTTCGTTCAATTCCTGATTCTGTAGTAATTGTACGTATCCGTGGAGAGCGGCGATCGTGTTCTTGAACTCGTGGGCCAAACCCGCTGACATTTCACCAAGGTTCTCAAGATTGTTCTTTAGCGCTACCTGCTCCCGAAGTTTACTAACCTCGGTAACGTCAGTTAACAAACACAGTGCTCCTCGCGGGCCGCGATCCTGTGGTGGATCGACGGGTGCGATCGTGGCGCCAATGCGCCTGATTTGACCATCGCCAAAAATCGCTTCGACTTCTTTTCTGCGATACAAGGTGCCATTCTCTAAACAGTCGGCGACCGTTGATGCGAGCTCCTCACAATTTCCAAACAACAACTGGTACGGCTGTCCCAGAGCTGTTCCATCAACCTCCAGTAGCGCGCGGCCGGGACCGTTGATCGCCATGGATAGACCGTTCCCGTCGAACGCTATCAATGCCGAAGGAAGACTAGCGACGATACGCTCGCTAAACTTTTCTGCAGAGGTCGCACGCTCGCTTGCGGCAGCACTCAGCTTCTCGAGTTCTTTTCGCTGTTCCTGTAATTGGCCAACAACGGATTGAAATGTATCGAGTACAAACTCGGCTTCGTCAGACGATTGGCGAATCTGCGCGCCTACTGATGCGCGTTCAGCTTCACCGACCAGTTGCCGATACGGCCGAAAAATCCAGCGCAACAGAAACACGGTACCCAGCAGAATTCCCAATAGGATTGCAATGAAGGCTGCTAGCAGAATTGGTCCACCTGAGGCAGGAGCTTCAGGTGTGACTAAGTAAAGAACGACGGCGAAAAATACCGCGAGGAAGAAAAGCGCTGTCAGGAGTGTTAGGCCGAATTGAAATCGATTGCTGCGCATGAACATCCTTGACTGCCGAGTGACGATTTATGAGTGGTTGTTAGAGTGTTACCGCCGAAATTCAATCTTGGTTGTTTTGTCCACTGGGCAATTATTGCAATCAACAATCAGCGATTAAAAAACTCAATCACCTGAACTGTCCTGCGTACCATTCCACAATCTGCGGTCCAACAAGTAACGACGCAACAGCTCCAATCCCGAGAAAAACACCGAAAGGCAGAAGCATCTGCATATCGCGTTTTCCCTGTTTCAACATCAAAATGATTCCTATGATTGAGCCGGATAATACCCCAACGAAGAGCGTTAAAATTGTCAGACGCCAGCCAAGATAGGCGCCGACCACAAACATCATTTTTACGTCACCCAGGCCCATCGCCTCAATGCCACGCAGTTTTTCCCACGTCCATCCCATCAGCCATAATGATCCGCCACCGATCAGTGCTCCAATGGCAGCTCCAATCAGAGATGCAGACCAAACCGGTAACCCGGCGAGCGCCCCGCGCATCAACGATGGCAGGTCATCGAAATGTGGCATGCCGGCAAGAAGAGGGATTGCTGCCCTCGCGATTAATGCGAATACAATACCTGGATAAGTGATGGCGTTCGGCAGAATCATATGCTCGGCATCGATGAACAACAGTGCTACTAGCGCACAAACAAACGCCAGATCGAAGGGCAACGCGATCGCCAGACCGTCGTGCCAAGTAACGGCTGTAAACAACACCGCAGTTAACAGTTCCACTGCTGGATACCGAAACGAGATGTGCTTTTTGCAGCCACGACACTTTGCCCCAAGCACCAGATAGCTCAGGACTGGAATGTTGTCATAAAACGCTATGACAGCCCCGCACGAAGGACAACGAGAATTGGGGAATACAATCGACTGCTCAAGCGGCAATCGATGAATGATTACATTCAGAAAACTCCCAAAGATTGCGCCAACAACAGCGGCAATGATGTAGAAAGCGACGGGAGATAGGGACGGGGGGAGGGGCAGGGCCAGTAAGGGAGACAAGTGCATGCCGTCTGGCATTGTATCTTGGCTCTGTGATGCTGACTACAGACTTTTTCGGGAGAACGACTACTGTCAGAGGCGCTTAACCTGAGTTTCTCGATGCGGTAATCTTTGCAGTTCCCAGAGCATAAGTTGTTTGAGAAACGCATTGTGGGCCGCGAAGCTTGCGATGCTGAGGCCTGCAAGACCATCACGAAAGCCGGCCCTCCAAACATACGATCGCAGAAACGCACCTGGTGCTGCCGTTGCAATCGACAACATGGAAGCGCGCCGACCGTCTTCAAACATCTGGCGAGCAGACAATGGAGCGTAACGCTCGCCAATCAGTCGATGATGATACGCCGCGTCTTGTCCCGTGTAATGCAGAATGTCGCCCTTGAGAGTTCCGACGCGTGCACTGGGGTCCATTACGACTGCTTCGTGAACATGACGCTGGCTCCAGTGTCCTTTATGTCGATTGAACAAACGCAACTGTCGATCTGGATACCATCCCCCACCGCGAATCCAGCGATTCTGATAAAAAGAACGTCTGGCAATTAAATAGCCATCCGCCCGTTGCTGCTCATTTTCCTTAATCGCGGCGATCGCATTCGTCAACTCTGGGGACACCCTCTCGTCAGCATCCAGACTAAGTATCCAATCATATCCAGACCGATCGACGGCAAATTGTTTCTGCGCGCCGAAGCCAGGCCAGGGATTAATGATGACGTTTGCCCCACAATTGGACGCTATGTCTCGCGTCGCATCTGTCGATTCCGAGTCAACGACGAGCACCTCGTCTGCCCAGCCGACTGATTCGCAAGCCGCCCGAATATTCGATTCTTCATTAAAAGTGATGATCGTCGCGGTGATCTTCATTCGAGTAGCGGGCGAATGAAAACAGAATTGCGATTGCCTCGGTAAGCCTCAGCTACCTTAGCAATCGCAATCGCCGGAAACAAGGCGAGGGTTGTAATTACGGTACGAGCGGAGATTCCACGATCACATTATTGGCCCGCAGTGTCGTTGAAGTTGCACGCTGCAAGTCGGCCAGTGCTTTGTTGTAGTCGGTTTCAGCTCGCAACTCAGCTGCACGCGCGTTGGTAAGAGCGTTTTCACGTTGAAACAAAAGAAACGTGGTAGAGCGACCAACCTGGTACAGCCGCTGTTCGCCTTCAAGCTGCATCTCCGCATTTGCACGCGCCTCACGTGCTGCCAACACGCGTTGGCGTGCTGTTTCGACAGCCTGCGCAGCATTACGGACATCGACCTCGATTATCTGTTCCTGTGAACGCACAGAAGCCTGCAGTTGCTCCGTTTGAACGCGAGCGCCGGCGAGATTCGCTTCTGCGGTCTTATTTTTAAAGGGCAGGGAAATCGCTACTCCTATGGTGACGTTTCGCGTTTTGCCATTAAACAAATTCCTAAGGTCCTGTCCGTAACCGCCAATTAAATCCCTATTCGGTCCCGTCGGTGCCGCGACCAATGGGGATGTAGCAACAGGTAGACCGAGCGCCTGTTGGATGTTTCGTATTTGCTGCAGGAAGAACGCGCTCGTATTGAGATTTGGATCGCCGCCAATCAATGGCACTTGGGTGCCAATCGGCAGTGCACCAGATATGTCTTGACCAGCAAGCCCTGTCAGAGCAACAGTGCCCGTCAAATCAAACTGCGGACGTGTTTGGTTTTTGAAATATGTAATATCGATTTGGTTGATATCATTTTGCAGTCGCAGTCGACGCAATTCCGGCCGATTCTCTCGCGCTGCTTTGAGAGCATCGTCGAGATTCACTGGCGTGGTGTCGAATTTTGGTTCATCGGTCGGGGTAACTTGCGACGACCAATCCGGGCTGCTGGGATCTTTGAAAATCAACGTCTTAAGATTGTTTTCTGCAATCGAAACATTCTGAACTGCAACCAACAGCGCGGATTCACGGTTCGCAAGTTCTGTTTGTACTTCAGCCCTCTCCAGCGGAGCCTTAGCGCCCGCGGCGATCTGCGCTTCGACGTTTCTGAGGTTCTCTCGCGATAGGTTTAGGTTAGCAAGTTGGTTCTGCTGATCACGCAAAGCAAAGACGAGTTCCCAGTACGCCTGTTGGACCTGTGAAATCACCTGAATTGTGCGCTGCCTGAAATCCGCATCCGTTTGATCCAAACGCTTCTTCTGAATCCGGATCTCCCTGCGATTGTTGTCTATTGAGCGATCTCGCCAGAGTGGTTGCGTAAATGTTAAAGACAAGTTCGACGAATAGAACGGGTTGATGATGCTGAAACTATTGCTTGTATCAGTGTGCGTGTTTGCAAAGTTGAGAAAATAGTTTCCGCCGCCACGACCAAATTGTTTCGTAACAGATGGACTCAACGAATAAGTTGTTGTGGTTGTGACGCCGGACCTGCCCGAACCACCGAGTGAACTCTGTTGCGGTGTAATGCGCTTATCGATCTGAGGCGTCAGCGCGAACACCGGGTCAAAAATTCCCTCGAGAGCACGCAATTGTGTTTCAGCAAACCTGACGTCGTCGCGAGCAACTTCGATATCGTTATTGTTTTCCAGAGCCTTCTTAATAGCATCGTTGAGCGACAGCGGCACTGTGGCGCCCGTGACGCCTAGACGAGAGAGGTTGGGGAGTGGTGGCAACGGTCTTGCTTGAAGGTTTGGAATTACCGGCTCGCGTGGCTCCTCAATTGGAGACGGCGCACCGGGCAATGGCGTCGGAGTTGGCGATGGGTTGTGCGCCGGGAGATTTGTTCCCGGTGGGGTGACGGGCGCTGTTTGCGGAACACCTGGAGGCGCCTGCGGATTTTGCGTGTTTGGACGTGCGGATTCAGGCACAGGTTGATTCTGTTCCTGGCCTGGCGGCTTCGTCGCGTCGCGTTGGGCGGGAGTTGCAGGCGTAGGCGTGGGAGTTTGAGCCTTGACGGCACCCAAAAAAGCTAACGAGACGGCCCCCAGCACAAACCCTCTCGCAAAATTACAAGACTTGAGAATAAGCATCAGACCAGTAGCTCCTTACTTTAATACCTCTTCCGATATTTGTTGGGAGTAAACGAAATCTTGTCCACACAGTACACGCCGAACCAAGACTTTACTACGTTACATATGGAAACGCAGTTTCAAAAAGTTCGCAATAGTGGTCGCTTGACACCTCCTACAGTGCCGCATAATCTTGCTTTTCTTCTTTACAAGCCATTAGCACGGTTACCTGTGCGGCTTATTGTGCTTGAACGAATGGCTTTGGCGAAAAAAAACAGATCATGGTAGCGCTGCAGCAAGCAGAATTTTCAGGAGGAAATAGATGGCAGTAAAGGTAGGCATCAACGGTT
Source organism: Pyrinomonadaceae bacterium (assembly GCA_046262775.1). Taxonomy (GTDB): domain Bacteria; phylum Acidobacteriota; class Blastocatellia; order Pyrinomonadales; family Pyrinomonadaceae; genus PSRF01. The sequence continues at coordinate 37,991 of JBHEMC010000033.1, forward strand.
TTGGCCGAATAGGCCGCAACATCTATCGCACCGCAATCGGCGACCCGGACATTAATTTCGTTGCCGTTAACGACCTCACAGATACTCGGACCTTAGCGCATCTGTTGAAGTACGACTCTGTTCTTGGGAATCTCGATCACGAGATCTCGGCAACTGAAAATGGAATTAAGGTCGAGGGCGACGAATTTCGTGTTTTCTCAGAACGTGACCCGGCTGCGATTGATTGGGCTTCTGTTGGTGCGGAAATTGTAATCGAGTCGACAGGTCGTTTCACAAAAGCCGAAGATGCAAGCAAACATCTGCGAGGGCCGGTAAAGAAGGTGATAATTTCGGCCCCGGCTAAGAACGAGGACATCACGATTGTTCTGGGCGTCAATGAAGAAAGATATGATCCCGCGCACCACAAGGTCATTTCTAACGCATCGTGTACGACGAATTGTCTGGCGCCCGTCGCGAAGGTGATTCATGAGAAGTTTGGAATTCGGTCGGCGCAGATGACCACTATCCACTCTTACACGAACGACCAGCAACTACTGGATCTGCCGCATAAGGATCTGCGGCGTGCTCGAGCAGCGGCGCTATCAATGATCCCAACTTCAACAGGTGCGGCAAAAGCAGTGGCTCTCGTTCTTCCGGAGTTGAAAGGAAAGTTCGACGGGATCTCGGTGCGCGTTCCAACGCCGAATGTCTCGCTCGTCGACGTCGTCATGAATGTGGAGCGGGACACAACAGCCGACGAAGTGAATCGAGCACTGAAAGACGCGGCGAATGAGGAATTGCGGGGCATTCTTCAGTTTTGCGAAGAGCCTTTGGTGTCCAGTGATTTTAAGCGCAACTCAAATTCGTCAATCGTTGATGCTGAATACACCAAGGTGATTGGCGGCACTATGTTGAAGGTGTTGTCGTGGTACGACAACGAGTGGGGCTACTCGTGTCGTGTCAGGGATTTGATCAAGTACATCGCTAGCAAGGGATTGTAACAAAACATTTTCAGTAGTCAGTTGTCCGTGATCAGTTGTTCGGTGGTCCGTGATTCCTCGCGATGTAGAATACTTGCCTGCGTGAAGAACTACGGCTGACAACTGACAACTGACAAAGCATCAAAGACAACCGATTTGTCTAAACTCTCCATACGCGATCTCGATCTTTCCGGTAAACGTGTTTTCGTGCGCGTTGATTTTAATGTCCCAGTCAAAGATGGGAAGGTCGAAGACGACACGCGTATTCGTGCGGCGCTGCCTACAATCGAATACGCCACCAGTCATGGTGCACGTGTGGTCTTGGCGTCTCACCTTGGTCGGCCAAAAGGCGAGCGTGTTGATAAGTATAGTCTTCGTCCGATAGCAGCCCATTTGTCCTCGCTTATTAACAAGCCGGTGGCGTTTGCTGAGGACTGTGTGGGACAAGCGGCAGAAGCGGCGGTGGCTGCCTTGCGAGATGGCGACATCCTGCTGCTGGAAAACCTTCGCTTTCATAAAGAAGAAGAGAAGAACGAAGATCAATTTGCCAGGCAATTGGCTGCGCTTTGTGATCTCTACGTTAACGATGCATTCGGTGCCGCACACCGCGCGCACGCATCTACGGTCGGTATGACGAGACATGTACCTCAAGCTGCGGCGGGACTTCTGATGCAGAAGGAACTGGAGTATCTCGGCCGCGTTATTACGAATCCCGAACATCCATTCGTGGCCATACTTGGCGGCGCCAAAGTATCGGACAAAATTCCTGTAATTAACGCTCTCATCGATCGAGGCGTCGATAAACTTCTGATTGGCGGCGCAATGGCTTACACGTTTTTCAAGGCAGAGGGATTTACCGTTGGCAAGTCGCTGGTTGAAGACCATATGTTGCAGACGGCTCTGGACGTGAAAACACGAGCAGAGGAGAAGGGCATACAGTTTTTCTTACCCACTGATCACCAGGTTGTAGATAGCTACGAGCCAATCAAAGACCAGAAGGTCGTGGCCAAGACAATCCCGATTGAGTTTACGAATGTAGGACTTGTCGGCATGGACATTGGGGTTGAAACAGTAGCGCATTTCAGCCAGGCACTCGGCGATGCGAAGACGATCATTTGGAATGGACCAATGGGAGTATTTGAGGAACCACCGTTCGATGAAGGAACAATCGGAGTAGCGCGCGCTGTTGCCGACGCGGCTGATCGTGGAGCAACGGTAATTGTTGGCGGTGGTGATTCAGTTTCTGCAGTGACGCGCGCCGGTGTTGCGGATCGAATAACGCATATCTCCACTGGCGGAGGCGCGACGCTCGAATTTCTTGCTGGAGAAGAGCTACCGGGAGTGGCCGCGCTGAGTGAAAGGTGATAACGGCCCGCTGGTCGTCGACTTTGGTGTCTGGTTCTTCTGGTGGCACATAACGCTCAGTAGAGCGAAGTTAGAACAAATTTACTTGGGCCAAATACATCAGGCCAAAGACCAAAAATTAAAGCCCAAACAAGATGCGCAAACCTGTAATTGCCGGCAACTGGAAAATGTACAAGACGTTGAGCGAGGCTGTTGGTACAGCAATCTCGCTCAAACCGCTCGTCGCGAATTCCAACCACTGTGAGGTGGTAATAGCACCCGTGTTCACGGCGATTAAAACGGTTGCAGACCGGGTCGAAGGCTCCAACATATTCATAGCAGCTCAGGATTGTTCGACTGAAACTGAGCAAGGCGCTCACACGGGCGAAGTCGCGGCCTTCATGTTGCGAGACGTGGGTGCGCGCTACGTAATTGTGGGACACTCAGAACGACGACAGTTGTATGCGGAAACTGACACGATGGTTAACAGAAAAATCCGTGCAGCAGTATCAGCGGGCCTGATCGTGATTGCTTGCGTTGGCGAAAGTCTTGCGCAACGCGAACAAGGTATCGCCCACAACGTGGTAGCAGGGCAGATGAATGGCGGATTGAGCGGGTTGACAGCCTCGGACCTCGACCGTATCATCGTCGCCTACGAGCCCGTTTGGGCCATTGGTACTGGACGTACAGCGACGCCGGAGCAAGCGCAGGAAATGCATGCGTTTATCCGGCGCGTTTTCGCGGAAGGGCACTCAGACGATGCGGCGAAGTCGCTGCGGGTACTCTATGGCGGTTCTGTTAAGCCAGATAATATTCAAGGCTTGATGTCGCAGGCGGATATCGATGGAGCCCTTGTGGGTGGCGCAAGTCTCGAGGCGAGGAGCTTTGCGGAAATTGTAAATTACAGGTAATCCGCAGGCGTGCTGCGCACTTGAAAGAGATCGCACATTTTGAAACATCAATTTAACAGGAGTTAGTCTTTGACTTATTTCTTATACGGATTCTTTATTTTGTCGTGCATCATTTTGGTGGTTGTGATTCTCCTGCAGCCAGGGAAAGCTGATGCAGGCGCACTTTTTTCGAGCAGTCTTTCGAGCACGGCTTTTGGCCCACGCGGCACTGCCAGCATTCTCGCTAAAATTACGATTGGCGCAGCAGCGGTATTTATGTTGGTTGCGTTAATACTCGCTTTGCCCTCCCTGAACGGATCGCGATCAGTTTTGCAGTCAACTACTGCCGAGACAACCCCAACGCCAACCCCGACTGCTACACCGACGCCAGTGCCTTCGCCGTCGGCAAATTCCGCACCGGTCACCGTTTCGTCTCCGACCACGAAAACGTCCCCAATTCCAAAAGGGAAGTAAGTGAGTGTTCGGACCCTGCGTCGTCAGCGTCTCTGCGATCTCTGCTTTAATCTCTTTTCGCTGAGTGAGTCTGTTTCAAATGTCTGCCACGGCTTTTTGCCGTGGCTATTAACGTTATCAGCTACTAAGACGGAACCGTTTTTCTTGTGCGCGTGCGGCGCCGAAGATTTTCGGGGCAATTCTTCATCGCTGCAAATGTGAGAACCACGGCGCAAGGCCATGGCCTCCGGTCCACTCTTGATCATCTGAGTTGGTTCTTGATTTTGAGGGTCAGCGTGTCCACCGGGTTGCTGGCGGCGAACGGCAACACGCCCGTGATCAGCTGGTAGAAGGTGGCCCCCAGCCCGTACACGTCGCAACGCCGGTCCACGCTCTTGGCATTGCGGAAC